>JANOIJ010000279.1:0-10156 GCA_031407575.1 Gemmatimonadaceae bacterium
AGAAGCGCGAAATGAAAGCCCAGGTCCTCGATACGCTCGACCTGGAGCGCGAACGTGGCATCACGATCAAGCTGAACGCCGTACGCATGACCTACCGCGCTGCGAACGGGCAGGACTACGAGCTCAACCTGATCGATACGCCGGGCCATGTCGACTTCACATATGAAGTGTCCCGGTCCCTTGCGGCGTGCGAGGGCGCGATCCTCGTCGTGGACGCGTCGCAGGGCATCCAGGCGCAGACACTCTCGAACCTCTTCCTCGCGATGGACGCGGGGCTCGAGATCATCCCGATCCTCAACAAGATCGACCTGCCGGGCGCCGAGCCGGACCGCCGCGCGCAGGAAGTGGCCGATCTATTAGGTGTGGAGCCCGATGGCATCCTCAGGGTCAGCGCGAAGGCGGGCATCGGCATCCGCGAGCTGCTGGAGGCGGTCGTCGAGCAGGTGCCGGCTCCCGTGGGCGACGCGGACGCTCCCCTCCGCGCGCTCATCTACGATTCGTATTACGACAAGTACCGCGGCGCCATCCCGAGCGTGCGCGTCGTGGATGGCGTGCTGCGCAAGGGAACGAAGATCACCTTCGGCGCGTCGGAGTCCGTGTACGAAGTGGACGAGGTTGGCTACAACCAGCTTCGCCAGGTGGAAACGGATCTCCTCGGTCCAGGCGAGGTGGGCTACGTAGTGGCCAGCGTGCGGTCGGTAAGCGAGACGCGCGCCGGCGACACGATCTTCGACGCGAATAACCGCGCCTCCGAGGCGCTGCCGGGCTATCAGGAAGTGCGGTCGTTCGTGTTCGCGGGCATGTATCCCACGGACACCCAGCAGTACGAGACGCTGCGCGACGCGCTCGAGAAGCTCAAGCTCAACGACGCGTCGCTCAACTACCAACCCGAGACGTCCACCGCACTCGGTTTCGGCTTTCGCTGCGGGTTCCTCGGCCTGCTGCACATGGAGATCGTGCAGGAGCGCCTCACGCGCGAGTACGAGCTCGATCTCGTGCAGACGGTTCCGAGCGTGGAGTACAAGGTCTACAAGACCGACAACACGATGGAGCTGGTGGAGAATCCAGCGCTGATGCCGAACACTGCGGTTATCGACCGCATCGAGGAGCCGTACGTGAAGGCGCGCATCATGGCGCCGTCCGAATACATCGGACCGATCATGACGCTCGGTACCGAACGCCGCGGCGTGTACAAGAACATGACGTACCTCGACCAGCAGCGCGTCGAGTTCGACTGGGAGTTTCCGCTCGGCGAGATCATCCTCGATTTCTTCGACCGCCTGAAGTCGATCAGCCGCGGCTATGCGTCACTCGACTACGAGATGCTCGAGTACCGCGCAAGTGATCTCGTGCGTCTCGACATGCTCATCAACGGCGAGGCGATCGACGCGTTCAGCGTCATCTGCCACACGGACAAGGCGTACGACTGGGGGCGGAAGATCGCGGACAAGCTGAAGGAGCTCATTCCGCGGCAGCTCTTCGAGGTGATCATCCAGGCGGCGATCGGCACGAAGGTGATTGCGCGCACGACGGTGAAGGCGGTGCGCAAGGACGTGCTGGCGAAGTGCTACGGCGGCGACATCAGCCGCAAGCGCAAGCTCCTCGAGAAGCAGAAGGAAGGCAAGAAGCGCATGAAGCAGGTGGGCTCCGTGGAGATTCCCCAGGAGGCGTTCCTCGCCGTCCTCCAAGTCGACTGACGGAGCGGGCGCGGCACCGGTGGCCTCCTCGCTCGTCATCCAGACCTCATTTCTGGGCGACACCATCCTCACCACGCCGCTGCTGGCGCAGCTGGCGCGTCGTGGTCCGGTGGACGTCGTGACGACGCCAGCGGCCGCGTTGGTGCTGGCGCATCACCCCGCGCTTCGCCGGGTCATCGCGTACGACAAGCGCGGCGTCGACCGCGGACTGCGCGGATTCATGGCGCTCGCGAAGGTGTTGGCGGACGAGCAGTACGACATCGCATTCCTCGCGCAGGGCTCGTGGCGGAGTGCGGCGCTCGCGTTGGCCGCGCGCATCCCCACGCGCGTGGGTTTCGCGACGTCGGCGGGGCGCATCTTCTATACAAAGCGCGTGGCGTACCGACAGGACCTGCATCACGCCGCCCGCTTGTTGTTGCTCGCCAGGCCCAATGGCCGCGAGCCGATGGACGATGAGCTGGTCCCGTCGCTCCACCCCGGCGACGCCGAGCGCGCCGCGGTGGACGCGTTGCTGGCGGCGAACGCGGTCGCAGCGGACGAGCGGGTCGTCGTGCTCGCGCCGGGGAGTGTGTGGGGCACCAAGCGGTGGCCGCACTATCCTGAGCTCGCAGCGGCCCTCTCTGCCGAGGCGCGAATCGCCATTGTTGGCGGTGCCGATGACGCCACGCTTGCGCAGGCCATCCGCGCCGCCGTCCCGAACGCGATCGACGCGACGGGCCATCTCTCACTCCTCGCGTCAGGCGAATTGATCCGCCGCGCGAAGGCGATCGTCACGAACGACTCCGCGCCGATGCATCTCGCATCGGCGGTGGGTACACCGACCGTGGCGATCTTCGGACCTACGGTGCCTGCGTTTGGGTTCGGACCGCTCGCGCCGCGATCGGTCGTCGCCGGGCACGACGCCTTGCCCTGCCGGCCATGCGATCGACATGGGCCCCAGGTGTGCCCACTCGGCCACTTCCGCTGCATGAAGGAGCTGGACGCGACGCAGATCGCAGCGCTCGTGCGCGACCTCATGGCGGAGTAACACGTCCGGCATTCGTCCACGCGCGCATCGCGTCTCCGCAAGCCGGTATCGACGCAGGGGCCGGGGCTCTACTTTCCTGCATGCCTGAACGCGAGCAATTCATCATCGGTGTCGATCTCGGCGGCACGAACATCGTGGCCGGCGCGATGACGGCGGACGGATCACGCCATCTCGCCATGCGGAGCATCCCGACCAAGGCATCTGTCGGCGACGAAGGCGTCGCCGAGCGAATCGTCGGGCTCGTGGAGGGCGTGATCCTCGACACCATCGAGAACGGCGCCGCAGCGCGGCGCGACTTCATTGGCATCGGCGTGGGTGCACCAGGCCCGCTGGATCGCGAGAAGGGCATCGTGCTGGTCGCGCCGAATCTTGGATGGAAGGATTTTCCACTGCGGCAGCGCATCCAGGATCGGTTGAACCTGCCCACCACCCTCGACAACGACGCGAACTGCGCGACGTTCGGTGAGTGGTGGCAAGGCGCAGCGCGCGGCGGGAAGAATGTCGTGGGGCTGACGATCGGCACCGGCATCGGCGGCGGGCTGATTCTCGACGGCGCATTGTATCACGGCTCGTCGGACATGGCGGGTGAGATCGGGCACACGACCATCGACCTGAATGGCCGTCACTGCAAGTGCGGGAATTACGGGTGCCTGGAGGCCTATGCGTCCGCGCCGGCCATCGCGACGCGCGCGCGCGAGGTGCTCGTGCGCGAAGAAGGCGAGTCGTTGATCCCGACGATGGTGAACGGCAACTTCGACGACATCACGGCTCAGATCGTCTACGACGCGGCGCAGCAGGGTGACCAGACGGCGAACGAGATCGTGCGCGACACCGCGCGCTACCTTGGCGCGGGCGTCGCGAACCTGCTCAACATCTTCAACCCGGACATCGTGGTGCTGGCGGGTGGCGTGACGGCGGCCGGTGACGCGTTGTTCGTCCCGCTCCGCGCCGAGGTGCGTCGCCGCGCCTTCAGCCCGGCAGTGCGCGCGGTGCGCATCGTCCCAGGCGAGCTTCCTGGTACCGCCGGCGTGGTCGGCGCGGTTGCGAGCTTCAAGCAACAGCATCTCGGGGGCGTGTGACCGCGATGGGGCGAGCGGCGAGCGGCGAGCGGCGAGCGGCGAACAGTGACCGACGAGCAGCGAGCGGCGACCGGCGACCGGCGACCGGCGAACACGGAGCGGCGAACGCCGATCGACGCAGCGCGACGCTGTGAGCGGGGCTTTTGCTTCGCCGCGAAAGCGGCGCGTCGGCGTCATTGGCACGTTCGTGTGGGATGTGATTCACGGCCGCGACGCGCGGGGCGTGCCCGTGGAGGAATGGGGCGGCATCACCTACACGCTCGCTGGACTCGACGCGGCGTTGCCGGATGACTGGGAGATCGTGCCCATCCTCAAGGTGGGACATGACCTCGCCGCGCGCGCGCGCGAGTTCCTCTCCACACTGAGGCACATCGCGCCGGACGCCGCGCTCGTGGAGGTGCCGTACCCGGGCCATCGCGTGGAGCTTCGCTATCTCGACGAAGAGCGGCGCACCGAGCACCTGACCGGCGAGATTCCCGCGTGGAGCTGGTTGGGCCTCAAGCCGTTGCTCGACGACGCGCGGCTCGATGCGCTCTATGTCAATTTCCTGAGCGGCTGGGAACTGGACCTGGAGACGGCGCAGCTGCTGCGCCGGTATTTCGCGGGCCCGATCCATTGCGACCTGCACATGAAGGTGATGGCCGTGCAGCCCAGCGGCCTTCGCACGCCGCAGCCGATTCCCTTCGTGGCGGAGTGGTGCGGCTGCTTCGACTTCCTCCAGATGAACGAAGAGGAAATGGCGACGATTGCGCCGGACTCGATGAGCCTGGCGGCGACGGCGCTTGCCGCTGGCGTGTCGTGCCTCCTCGTCACGCTGGGGAAGCGCGGCGCGATCTACGTTGCCGCGCCCGGATTCGACACGATCAGCGATCTTCCGCCGCGCGGCGGGCTGTCTACCGGGCCGCGCGGCGGCACGGGCGCGCTTGGCGCGGTGCGAACGGCGCGCGTTCCAGCGGAGAATGTGAACGGGGAGGGCGATCCCACGGGCTGCGGCGATGTTTATGGCGCGACCTATTTCTCCCGGATGGTCGCCGGTGATAAGTTAGCGGACGCGATGATCGCGGCCGCTCGGGCCGCAGCCCGGAATGTCGAGCACCGCGGCGCTACCGGACTCGCAGCCCACCTACGCGGAGAACTCAGCCTCTCGTGACCAGCGTCATCACGGTCCCCCCCTCGCTGGACGACCACTCCTTCGAGCAGGTGGTGGAGCAGCTCGCCGCGGTGCCGCACGACGCGAAGCTGCTGGTGGATGCGCGTCACACTCGCTGGGCGTCGCCATACGGCCTCACCGCACTGCTGACGCTTGGACAGACGCGCGAGGCGCGGGCGAGCTTCGCTGCGCCTGATGCAGAAGAGACGTCGAGCTACTGGGCGCGCACCGGCTTCTTCAAGTTCGCTGACGAGATTTATGATTTGCGCGGCTCGGTTCCCAAGGCGAGGGGCGGCGAATCCAGCGTCCTGCTCGAGATCACGCCCGTCATCAAGAGCGAAGACGTCCACGAAGTCGTCGGGCGCATCCAGCAGAAGGCGCAGCAGATCCTCTCCAAGGAACTGAACATCGACGCGAAGGCCACGGTGGGCTTCGCGATGACGCTCTCGGAGATCTGCCAGAACATCGTGGAGCACGCGGGCCGCGGCGGTTGGGTGGCTGTGCAGACGTACACCTGGCGCAAGCGACTCGCCAACCGGCGAGTCGTGGTCATCGCGGTGTGCGATGCGGGACTCGGCTTCCGGCAATCGCTGGAGAGTGCACCGGGTCGAGTGCGCAACGACCGCTGGGACGATGCGGCGGCGCTGGAGGAGGCGGTGATTCGCGGGGTGAGTCGCTTTCGTGATCCAGGTCGCGGCCAGGGATTGGCGGGAGTACGACGTTACATCGGGCGCTGGGACGGCAAGGTCAGCGTGCGCAGTGGCACGGCGAAGATCGCTATTGTTCCGAGCTGGGACGACGATGTCCCGCTCGCAGAAAAGCTGGCCCCATTTCCGGGGTCGCAAGTCCAGGTCACGATACCCGAGCGGGTCTCCGGGGGCCCGCGATGATGATGCACATCGACTTGAGCTCCATGCTGCGCCAGACGCTGTCATGCGAGCTGTATTCCAATCTCGTGACGCGACCCACGGGCGCGGCGGTGCGTTCCCAGATCGAAGCGCTGCTCGCGGATTCACGCGAGCGGTCGCTCACCGTGATCGATTTCTCCCACGTGGGGATGATCGATTTCTCGTGCGCCGATGAAGTCGTGGCCAAGCTGCTGCTGCGCTACGTCTCGACGGAGCGCGTGGAAGGCGAGGCGTACTTCCTGTTTCGCGGCGTCACCGACGACCACTGGGACGCCATCGAGACGGTGCTCGAGCGGCACGGGCTGGCGCTCGTGCTCGAGACCGCGGACGGCGCGCGCATCGTGGGCATGGTGGACGCGGGCGAGCGGCGCGTCTGGGAAAAGGTGTATGAGCTGGGCCGCGCGGGTGCGGCCGAGCTCGCCCTTGCCCTTGGATCGCTGCCGGACGAGGCGGCACGTATCCTGGATGCCCTGCACCGCCGCCGGCTGCTGATGCGCCTGGACGACGGATACATCGCCGTCGGTGGCCTCGGCGAGGCGCATGCCTGAGGACGCGCGCAATCGCGTGCTGCGTGTCGCGCAGTTTGTGGGCACGCGCGTCTCCGACGAGGAGCGCGGCCCGCAGATCCGCATGCACCCCGAGGACGCGCGCGTCCGGTTGCTGCAGACCGGCGAGCTGGCGTGGATCTATGGCCCCAGGCGACAGGAGCTCGCGACGGTGGTCATCGACGAGGCGATGCGCCGCGGCGACGTGGGCCTGCGCGACGTCGCCGGCACCGCGGTCTCCGAGCTGGTACGCGTGGTGAAGCCGGATCTCGACTCGAACACGCGGCGCGGGATGTTCGCCTGACGCGTCGAGCGCCCGCCATCGGCGGCTCGCGCGCCGCGGACCGCTTCGTGCGCAAGGATCGGCTCATCCGGCACGCTCCGAGCCTTGGTGGTGTAGACTCACTGGTATGCGAACCTCGGCACTCCTCGCACGGGCATCTCGCGTCCGGTGAACGTGCCACGCTCGGCTTCCGGATGGATTCCTGCGATTGCGCGCGGGAGTCGAGATGCTGACGACCTGATCGCGGACCTGGAGCAGGCACTGCCCTGATGAGTGAGTTGATCGTGCACGATGAGGGAAGCGGACCGACGCCCGGAGAGCGGCGGCGCGTGGAACGGCGCGGCAACGCGAGCATCGGCGAGCTGACGCTGCCGGAAGTCCGCCGCATCCTGATCACTGCGCTCATCGGCGCGATCGTCCTGTTGCTCTTCCTCTGGATGGTGAAGACCGTCGTCATTGCCGCGATTCTCGGCATGATCATCGGTTTCTACATTCGACCCTTGCACCTGCGGCTTTACGCGAAGACGAGCAACGCCACGCTCTCTGCCATCCTCACATTGATGGCGGTCATCCTGCCGATCCTGATCGTCCTGGCGTACAGCTACGGCGAGCTGTCCGATGTCGTGTCGTACGCGAGCGCGAACCAGACGGAGATCCTCGCGAAGATCGACCTCGCGGTCCGGCGCATTCCGTTCCTCAAGGACGCGAATCCCGCGGCGGCACTCGGCAACATGGTCGTGGAGCTGACCGACTACGGAACCCGCCTGCCGCTGGCCGTGCGTGGCGCCATCAAGGAATTCTCGGTCTCGATGACGATCTTCCTGTTCACGGCGTTCTACATCCTCATCGAGGCCGACAAGGTGGGCGGCTACGTCGCCGCGAAGATTCCGCCGCGATACGAGCAGCTGCGCCGCGCCCTCGAGATCAACGTGCGCGGGGTGCTGTACGGCGCGATCTACTCGACGCTGCTCACGCAGACGCTCAAGTCGCTCATCATCCTGGCGATGAACCTCGCCTTCAACGTGCCGCTGGCGGGCGCGCTGGCCGTCGTGTCCTTCATCATCGGGTTCTTCCCCATCGTCGGGTCATGGAGCGTGTACGTTCCCGTCGCCATCTGGCTCGTCATCTTCCGCGAAGCAACCACCGCGGCGGTCCTGATGGTCGTCATCGGGACGATGGTGAACACGGTGTTCATCTCGATGTACCTGCGACCGAAGATTGCCGCGGACCGCTCGCGCGTCCTCAACTTCTACTGGATGTTCGTCGCGTTGATCACGGGCGTCTACACCTTTGGACTCGCCGGCATCCTGCTCGGCCCCATCCTCATCGGGCTGCTCAAGGCGATCGTCGACACGGTGACGGCGGGATCGAGCTGGAAGCTGATCGAGCTCGACGACCACGACGATGTTCCGCGGACCTCAGCGCGAGCATGATCCGCTTCACCAACGTCTCGAAGACCTATCCACGCACGGGCACGGCAGTCGACGGCGTCACACTGCATGTGGGCCGCGGCGAGTTCCTCTTCTTCACGGGACCGAGCGGCGCCGGCAAGTCGACCCTGCTCAAGATGGTCTACATGGAAGAACGGCCGACCACCGGCGAGGTGCGCGTCAGCGGCACCAACTCGGCCACGGCGACGGGTAGCGAGGTCGCCAAGCTGCGGCGCAAGCTCGGCATCGTGTTCCAGGACTTTCGCCTGCTGGACAACCGCACCGCCGAGCAGAACGTGGCGTTTGCGCTGGAGGTAACCGGTGCACCGCAGGCCGTGATCGGGCCGAAAGTCGCGCGCGTGCTCACGCAGGTCGGCCTGTCCGGCAAGGGAACGGCGTACCCGCGCGAGCTGTCCGGTGGCGAGCAGCAACGCGTCGCCATTGCGCGCGCGCTGGTGAACGATCCCTTCGTCCTCATTGCCGACGAACCGACGGGCAACCTCGACGACCGTGCCACGCGCGGCATCTTCCAACTCCTGCGCGAGATCAACGCCGGCGGCACGGCGGTGATGATGGCGACGCACAACCTCGAGCTCATCCGGCGACAGGAGTTCCGCACGATCGAGATGAACCGCGGCGCCATCGTATTCGACTCGGCCGAGCAGGCGTCGAAGGCGGCGCGCGAGCCATGAACCGGACGCTCCGCGACGCGCTCATCACGTTTCGTCGCACGCCGCTGCTGAGCGCGCTCAGCATCACGACGATCGCCTTCTCGCTCTTTGCGTTCGGACTCTTCGGCTTGGTGGCGCTCAACATCCGCGTCGCGCTCGAGCGTCTGGAGGATCGCGTGGAGATTCGCGCCTTCGTCGCCGACGGCACGAGTCCGGAATCCATCGCGCAGGCGGCCAGCGACATCGCAGCGTATCCGGAAGTGGCGGCGGCGACCACGGTGACGCAGGAGCAGGCGCTCGTACGCGCGCAGCAGGAGCTGGGGGATTTCCGCGACGTCTTCGAGGGCGCCACCCTCCCCGCGTCGATCGACGTGCGCCTCAAGTCGGGCTTTCGCGATCCCGCCACGGTGAAGCGCGTGGCATCGCGCGTCCGCGCGTTCTCGTTCGTGGACGACGTGCGCTACGGAGAAGAGTGGATCGAGAAGTTGCACCGGCTGCGTGACGTCGCGGGGGTCGCCGGCCTGGTGCTCGGCCTCGCGTTCGCGATCGTCTCGATGATCATCATCGGCGCGACCATCCGCATGGCGGTGCTCGCGCGCGCGCAGGAGATCTCGATCATGCGGCTCGTCGGCGCGACGGACGGCTACATTCGCCGCCCCTTCCTCATCGAGGGCATCACCAAGGGCGTGCTGGGCGGCGTGTTCGCGCTCGTGCTCACCTATCTCGCACGCACGCTCATCGACCGCTATCTCATCCAGACCGTGTTCTTCGACCAGACCGTGACGCTGCTGGGATTGTTGTTCGGCGCGCTGATCGGACTGGTCGGGAGCGCGTTCTCGGTGGGGAGGCATTTACGCCGCGTCTGATTGTCGTCCCGAGCGTAGCGAAGGATCTGTACTCGCTGGTGCGCACTGCGAGGTGCAGATCCTTCGCTGCGCTCAGGATGACAGCGGCGCTCGGGACGACAGTGCTGCTCCTCCTCCTGGCGCTGCCCGTCGCCATGCCTGCACAGACGGCCGACGCGCGCATCCGCGCGCAGCGCGAGGAACTGGAGCGCATTCGACGCGAGCGCAGTGACCTCGAGCGGCGCATGGCGAACCTCCAGGGCAACGTGCACGACCTGCGTGAAGAGGTCGCGAACCTGGACCGCCAGCGCCTGGCCACGGAGAGCGTGCTCAAGGTGCTCGACCAGCAGCTGGCCGCCATCACAACAGACATCGCGGAAACGACCAACCGCATGGCGATGGCCGAGGGCGACCTGACGTACCGCCGGGCCGCGCTGGAGCGCCGCCTCGTGGACATCTACAAGCGTGGTCCGCTGCAGTCGGCTGAGGCGCTCCTCACCGCGCGATCGTTCGGTGAGCTG
>JANOIJ010000321.1:0-5697 GCA_031407575.1 Gemmatimonadaceae bacterium
CTCGGGACGACAAACGTATCCGCGACGCTCGGGACGACAAACCTGGCACCATCCAACTTTATCCCACCAAACGTCATGCCCCAGATCCCGGCTCCACTGAAAGCGGCAGCGATAGCGACCGTCATCGCAACAGGCGCTCTCGCCACGACGCGAAGCTCGACCGGCTTTACCGAGGCGCGCGGCGCGGCGATCGACTCTGTGACGGTGAACCGCGCCGTTTCGCACGACGTCTCCGCGCCGCTGCGTGCAATGAGCGGCGTGGCCGGCGGCAATCGTCGTTCGGAGTCCGCACACTCCCTAACGCCGCCGCGCGCGGCCTGGGCACCGAGCGCGGATGTCGAGCAGCGCGCGCAGGGCACAAAGGCCGCCGCGGCACTCGTCGCCAGTTTTGATGGACTCGGCATCGGGTTCGTCGGCCCGCAAGGCGCGGGACGCAGTGGGAATCCATCCGACAACACACTCGCCGTTGGGCCGAATCACATCGTGCAGGCCGTGAACTCGCGCATGGCGATCTTCACGAAGAAAGGCGCGATGTTCGACACCACCGGCAAGGTGCTGTACGGATCCGTGTCGACGAACAATGTCTTCAAGGGGTTTACCGGCACGTGCGAGGCGCGCAACAATGGCGACGCCGTCATCCGCTATGACCAGCTGGCGAATCGCTGGCTCATCGTCATGCCGATCTTCTCCCGCGCGCCGGTACGGCCGGATCAGCCGACCGCGCACACGCCGCGCGATGGCGCGCAAGTCAGCGTCGTGGGCGTGGCGGGTCAGCCTGGCGCAGCGGCGACACTGTATCAGCCACCGCCACCCGACCCGGCGGCGGCCCCTGCGCAAACGGGACGAGGTGCGGGACCAGGACGCGGCGCAGCGGACGCTCCGCAGGGCGTGTACGCCATGTGCTACGCCATAAGCGCTACCGCCGATCCCCTCGGCGCGTACTATCGCTACGAATTTCTGCGCGCGCTCTTTCCCGATTACCCGCGGCCGGCCATCTGGCCAGACGGTTACTACAATCCGACCAGCACGAGCGACGATCGCATCTCACCAACGGTTGCGACCCAGAAGCACGCGTGCGTTGCGGATCGCACGAGCATGCTCGCCGGCAAGCCCGCGACCGAACAGTGCGTCATCGTCGAGAACGTGAACTTTCTGAACAACGCCGACATCGACGGCAAGGCGCTGCCACCGTCCGGCGCACCGAACATCATGATGGCCGCCGGTGGGCGTCAGCTGGATACGCTCCTGGCGGACAGCGTCATCAACGTCTGGCAGTTCCACGTCGACTGGAAGAATCCCGCGAAGACAAAGATCACTGGCCCGGAGGCGATTGCGGTCGCGCCGTATCACTACCTCTGCAACGGGCAGCTCAGCAGCTGCGTTCCCCAGCCTGGCACCGAGCGTCGCCTCGACTCGCAGGGCGACAAGCTCATGGCGCGGCTCGTCTACCGGCGTATCGGCAACCGCGAGTCCATCGTGGGCACACACTCGATCAACACCTCGCGCGGCGGGGGCGGCGTGCGGTGGTATGAGTTCCGCGTTGGCACAAACCGGAAAGTGCGACTGCATCAGCAAGGCACCTATGCGCCCGACAGCCTGTACCGATGGATGGCCAGCGCGGCGATGGACAAATTCGGCAACATCGGGATCGGCTATTCGTTCGGCGGACTTCCCCATTTCCCCGGGCAACGGTTTGCCGGCCGGCTCGCCAACGATCCGCTCGGACAACTCACGCTGCGGGAGACAGTCCTCGCTGACGGTGAGGCGTCGCAAACGAACACGGTGCGCTGGCAGGATTACACGCAGACGGCGGTGGACCCAAGCGACGACTGTACAATCTGGTACGTTGGCGACTATCTCAAGAAGGACGCGACGGCGTACTCCACGAAGATTGGTGCGTTCCGGATGCCGGGGTGCGCGAGGTGATCGCTCGAGTTGACTAGCGAGCGTCGATGATCCGGAGATTGCTGGTCGCGTTGCTGGCCACCGCAGCCTGCGCGCCTCAGCGCTCGCCTGCGGCTGCCACGGCTGCCCGCTCTCCCGATCGTGCAGCGCTCTGGCTTCAACCCGAGCATCCGGAATGGCGAACGCCCGCGCCCTCGGTGTCGCGCCTCCGTTTCGAGACGACGAAGGGAGTGTTCGTTCTCGAGCTCGTGCGGGAGTGGGGTCCGATCGGCGTTGACCGGGTCTACAACCTGGCGCGACTCGGATACTACGACGACACGCGCTTTCACCGCGTGAACGCAAACTACATCGCCCAGTTCGGGCTGCATGGCGATCCTGCGGTGAACGCCGCGTGGAGGGGTAACTACTCGATTGATGATCCGCCGCGCTCCGTCAGCACGCGCGGCGGCGTCGCTCGCATCCGCTGAAGCCCTTTGTCATCCTGAGCGTAGCGAAGGATCTGCACTTCGTCAGCGCGCAACTTCATGTGCAGATCCTTCGCTTCGCTCAGGATGACAAACGATATGCTCTCTGACAATCGCTTCGTTCCGGCGTGCCGGCTGTGGATGGTCTTGATGCTGGCTGCGCGCGCCACCAGCGCGCAGGCACCGGAAGCGATGCACGTGTTCACCGCGCCATTTCCGGCCGAGGAGTTTGTTGCGCGGCGTGCGCGCGTCATGGAGCGCATCGGTGATGCCGTCGTCATCATCCAGGGCGCCACTGAAAAGCCGGCTGAAGCGGAGTTTCGGCAGAACAACCAGTTTCACTACCTGACCGGCGTGGAGATCCCGCGCGCGATCCTCGTCATCGACGGGCGGTCGCGCCGCTCCACGCTGTACCTCCCGGCGAGGGACCGCGCCGCGGGATACGGACCGTTGCTTCGAGTCGGGCCCGAGGCGGTGCGCGAGACAGGCATCGACGCGGTGGTCGTGCGCGATTCTTTCGCCGTGGACCTGCCGAGGCTCGTGAGCGACGGCCGGCGTATCGTCACGCCGCATCGTCCCGAGGTGCTGGGGAACGGCTCCGCCGGCGACGCCACGGCGTTCGCTCGAGCGACGAAGGACGATCCGTGGGACGGCCGGCCGTCTCGTGAAGACGCGTTCATCGCGCGCCTGCGCGCGGCGGCACCGGCCGCACCCATCGAGAATCTCGATCCGATTCTCGACAGCCTGCGCGCCATCAAGAGTGCGCGCGAGATCGCGTTGATTCGCGACGCGACGCGCGTCACGGGCCTCGGCATCATGGAAGCGATGCGCGATGCGCGGCCCGGGATGTACGAGTACGAGCTCGACGCTGCCGCGCGCTTCGTGTTCCGCAAGCACGGCTCGCAGGGCGAAGCCTACTTCGCGCTCGTCGCGACGGGCGCGAACATGCCGTATTCCCACTACCACAAGGGGACGTCGCGTCTTCGCGATGGCGACCTCGTTCAGTTCGACTACGCGCCGGACTATCACTACTACGTGTCGGACGTCACGCGCGTGTTCCCCGCCAACGGCAAGTTTTCGGCGCGGCAACGCGAGCTGTACGAGATCTACCTGCGCTTGTACCAGGCGGTGATCACATCCATTCGCCCACGTGTGGCCCCGCGCGACATCATCAAGGATGCCGTCGTGAAGATGGATGCCGTGATGGCCGGCTACGCGTTCACGGATGCGGCGATCAAGGATGCGGCAACGGCCTTCGTCCAGCGCTACCGCACCAGTCGATCCAACAGCCTCGGCCACACGATCGGCATGGAGGTGCACGATGTTCGCCTCGGCAGCGATGTGCTGTTGCCTGGCCACATCTTCACCATCGAGCCCGCCATGCAGCTGGCGGGTGAGCGCGTGGGCCTGCGTCTCGAGGACGTCATCCTCATCACGGAGACGGGCTACGAGAATCTCTCCGGCTTCGTGCCCGTGGAGATTGCGGAGATCGAGCGTCTGATGGCGCCGCCCGGACTGAGCGATGCCTTGCTGACGCTACCGGTACGGAAGCCGTAGTTCGCGTCCGCCTTCGCACCTCACGCACGCGGTGATTCGGCGGTTCACTGAACGGACGGCGCTCGGGCTTGACGCCTCTCGCGCAACGGATAGTGTATCCGATGCGTTTGGATAAAGTAGGCGATCAGTGATCCCACCTGCCCTCGCATCGCGGAGCTCTTGTTATGAGAACACCCTTCATCGGCCGTTCCCTCCTCCTCGGCCTGCTGCTGCCCGCCGCGCTCGCGGCGCAGACGACCGCCCGGATCACCGGTGCGATCAGGTCAGAAGCGGGACAACCGGTGTCTCGCGCACAAGTGTCCGTGCAGGGAACGCGGTTGGGGGCCATCGCTGATTCCCTCGGCCGTTTCTCGATCTCGAACGTTCCGGTGGGCCAGTACATCGTTCGCGCGTCGTCGCTCGGCTTTGCGCCGCGGCAACTGGCGGTGACGGTCACCGCGGGAGGGACAGCGGTCGTCGATTTCAGCCTTGCTACGGTTGGCGTCGCGCTCGACCGCGTCGTCGTGACGGGCTATGGCACCCAGCGCCAGGGCGAAATCACGGGCTCGGTCTCGAGCGTCGAGTCCAAGGACTTCGTACAGGGGCCGGCACGGGATGCGGCGTCGTTGATTGCCGGGAAGGTGCCGGGGCTGGCGGTGACGACGCCGAGCGGCGATCCCCGGCGTGGCTCTGAGATCAGCCTTCGTGGAGTCACGACGATTCAGGGAAGTCGAAATCCGCTCGTGCTCGTCGACGGGGTGCCGGGCAATCTCGAAACGGTGCCCGCGCAGGACATCGAGGCGGTGAGCGTGCTCAAGGACGGCTCCGCCGCCGCGGTGTACGGCTCGCGCGCGTCGAATGGCGTCATCCTCGTCACGACCAAGCGGCATGACGGGGGACGGAACACGCTGCGATACGACACGTTCCTGAGCTCACAGCGGATATCCAATCGGCCCGACTTCCTGAACGCGGCCGACTATGTGCGCCTGCGGTCACAGGGATACGCGTTCGACACGCTCGGATACGCCACGGACTGGATCGCGCAGATGACACGCCAACCCGTGAGCCAGCGGCAAACGGTTTCGCTCAGTGGCGGCGCGGCCACCACGAACTACAACGCGTCGCTCAACTACGAGAACGCCCAGGGCGTGTTCAAGCGGTCCGACAACAAGGAGATATCGACGCTCGGGAACATCCGGCACACAATGTTCAATGGAAAGCTCGACGCCGACCTGAGGTTCGTGGGCCGCACGCAGACCTTTTTCAACGGACCGAATTTTGACAACGCCTGGCGCCAGGCGCTGATCCGCAACCCAACGGACCGCGTGACGACGGATGAAGGCCTGTGGCAGGAGCGAGGCACGTACATGTACACCAATCCGATCGGCCTCATCACGGAGCAGAACGGCCAGGTGGAGGCGAGGGACCAGCGCCTACACGGGACGGCCACGCTTCGTCCGAGCGAGCACCTTCGGCTCTCACTCATGGGCGGAACGTCGCGCCGATCCTCGTTGGGCGGCAGTGCCACGACCTTCCGGCACGTGAACACGACGCAGCTCGGCCGTAGTGGCGAGGCGTCGCGCACGACGTCCGCTGACCTCGACCAGATCCTGGAGGCGACGGGCACCTACTCCAACAGCTTTGGTGGACACAGCGTCAACCTGCTCGGCGGGTACGGCTACCAGGACTTCATCAACGAGTCATTCGAGGCCAGCAATTTCCAGTTTCCCACCGACCTCTTCGGTTTCGACCGGCTACAAAGCGGCACGGCGCTGACGGACGGCAAGGCGTC
>JANOIJ010000329.1:0-21851 GCA_031407575.1 Gemmatimonadaceae bacterium
GCCGCGTGATCGTCGTGTCGAGCGCCATGGCGCGTCCCTCATGTTGATGTTCCGTCATCCATCCTGCTACACCAGAAAGCTACTCTGGATACTTCGCAAGATCGACCACGTCCACACTGACCGGCGTCTGCCTGATCTTGCTGCGACGTCCGCGCTTTTTCTGCGTATAGAGCTCGGCGTCGGCACGCTCCATGGCGTCGCGGAGCGGTAGGGCGGGATCGAGCGGGCTCGCGCCCACGCTCGCCGACACGACATAGGGCAGGTTCTGCGGCGACTGCGCGGCGATGGCGGCATCGAGTCGCGAGCCGATCAGTTGCGCAGCTTCCTCGCTACCCTCGATCAACATCGCCACGAACTCGTCTCCGCTCCAGCGCGCCACGAGATCCGTTTCGCGGAAGATGCTGCGCAGGGCGCCAGCGACCAGGCGCAGCGCCGCATCGCCGGCCGCGTGACCGTATCGATCGTTGATCTGCTTGAGGCCGTCCAGGTCCGCGAACACCATGACGGGCGTCCGCCCGTACCGGCGCGCGCGCGCCAACTCCTGTTCGGCGAACAGCGTGAATGCGCGGCGATTCTGGAGACCGGTGAGCTCGTCAACGAGTGCCAGCGCGTGCAGGTCGCGCTCGTAGCGAAGCTGCCCGGTGATGTCGCGCGCCAACAGGACGGTGGCGGGACGATCGTGGTACAAGCACGGGCTGGACGCCACTTCGACATCCACCGCCACTCCGTCATTGGTCAGCATGCGCGCCCGCGACCTGGGCGCACGCTCCGTGCTGCTGGTCGTCTCCGCCACGGTGGCTTCCTCGAGTGCCGAACGCGAGTCCGGATGCACGAAGTCCACAAGCGGTTTTCCAACGATCACCTGCTCGGCGGACATGCCGAGCAGCTCGCATGCTGCGGGATTGTTGAACAGCACCACGCCCTTCGCGTGCACGATGACGGCGTCAGGCAACAATGCGAGGAGCTGGCGATAGCGCGCCTCGGTTTCGCGCAGCGCCTTCAATTGACGCTTCGCACCGAGCCGGCCTACGACAAGCATGCCGCCGACGAGGATGGCCGCGCCGACGGCCGCCCACAGCGCCCATACGGGAATGCCGCTCGGCCCAAGGCTGATCTGCACATCCTCTTCATCGCGCGGGATGAGCTGCCAGACGACGGGATCGTCTGCGTTGTCCTGATACGCGGCGACGACGCCGGTGACGGAGAGGCTGTCCTGCGGACCGACGCGCGCGAGGTTGATCGGTGCGCCGTGATTCGCCGGCACCCACACGGTGACCGTGCCGTTCGAGGTGGAGGCCGCATCGCGCAGGCGAATCCATTGCCCGCCTTCGCTGCGTCCGGCACCGGCAACTCGCCCGTGGACGCGAATGAGGCGTCCACCGTTCTGCGCCACGACCGCCGGATCGATCGGCAACTCGCGCGGCGCCAGCAGTCGCCGCGGCGCCTGCACCACGGTGAGCGCACTCAGCACCAATTCGAGATTGCCGCGATACGACTTCACAGCGCCGGTTGCGACGACGCTGTCGCCCTCGTGCACGTCCGATTGCGGATTGCGCGAGAAGATGCGGAGACCACCGGTGGAATCTTCCACGGCCACATCGAACGCGCTCGACTGGAGCTTGCCCGAGCTCACCGACGCGCGACCCGCGATGGTGACTTCGCGATCCACGTCTCGCTGCCGTATCGCATCCGCGATCGTGCGCATGGGCGCGGACGGAGCGGCGCGCCCCGGTTGCTGCGCCTGCACAACGGACCCACCGCTTCCCAGTGCACCGATGACGACGGTGGCCAGGATCAACGACCTACTGCTCATGGTTCAGACGAAAATATTGAGAGTTCCGGCGGGCACTTGCTGATGAATCCGCCAGCGAGCAAGGTAAGCTCCGCGATGAGATCCGTCGATTAAAATGCGCTTCTCGCCTCCGCGATGAACGCTGTGAGCATGCCCGGATCGAGACGTCCACCTCGCCGCACGCCGCTGCAGACATCCACACCGAATGGCCGCACGACTGATGCCGCGGCCGCCACGTTGTCGCTGCGCAGCCCACCGGCGAGGAACAATGGAACGGATATGGCATCGCGAATGGCGCGGCTCACCTGCCAATCATGCACGCGGCCCGTGCCACCCAACTCCTTCACGCTCGCCGCAGGGTTGCCGGAGTCGAGCAGGATGGCATCGGCGTTTGCAGCGACATGCACGGCCTCTGCGATGGACGCGTGCCCTAAGACATGAACGACCGGCATCACGACCATCTCGGGGTGGCGCATGCGCACGGCCGAGAGCTCCTGATCGGAGAGCGCGTCGACGAGCTGGAGGACATCCGGTGCGCTGTCGCGCAACTGCTCATCGATGGCATCCGCGGTCTGGCGCGACGTGAGCAGCACGGACGCGGCACGGGACCCGATCCAGCGGCGAATCGTCGCGATGTCGGCGTCGCTGATGACTCCGGGTCCACTGGGCATCGCAGACACGAGACCCAGCGCATCGGCGCCCGCCTCGAGCGCGATCTCCGCCTCGTCAATGGAGCCGATGCAGCAGACCTTGACGCGCAGTCCATTCGCGTCACCGCGCAGCAGCGACATTCGCTCCCGCATCAACCCTTGCCGGCCCGGCACTTCACGCAGATGGACGCTGCGCCGAGATCCACCATGAGCCGCCGAACGAACGAGCCGTGCAGATGCTGCGCGCAAAGAATGCGGCGGCACGTGGTGCACACGCCTCCCTTGATCAGGTCCACTCGGCCGTGGCACTGGTCGCAGTCAGTGTAGACTTGCGAGGGGCGGAAGATCTGGAATGCAGGCACGGGTACAAGATGCGCGTGGCGAGAGTGATCGCCAAGACTGCGGTTACATTCCGCGTCGATGGCCGCTGATTCTCCACGCGATGTCGCGCTCCCCATCGAGCACGTCCTTCCCGCGCTGCGTGCGGCGCTGGCGTCGACCGCGTGCGTCGTACTGCAGGCGCCGCCGGGCGCGGGGAAAACGACGCGCGTTCCGCTCGCTCTGCTCGACGAAGCGTGGCTGGCGTCGCGCCGCATACTCGTGCTGGAGCCTCGGCGTCTCGCGACGCGTGCTGCCGCGCGGCGCATGGCGTCCATGCGCGGCGAAGCGGTGGGTGGCATCGTGGGCTTTCGCGTGCGCGGGGAGACGCGCGTCTGTGCATCCACACGCGTCGAGGTGGTCACCGAAGGGGTGCTCACGCGGATGCTGCTGGACGATCCGACGCTGGAGCACGTGTGCGCGGTGCTCTTCGATGAATTCCACGAACGCAGCCTGCACGCTGACGTTGGACTCGCGCTCTGTCTCCAGACGCAGGAACTGCTGCGCCCCGACCTTCGCATCCTCGTGATGTCGGCGACGCTCGACGGCGTCGCAGTATCGCGCCTGCTCGGCGGCGCGCCCGTCATTGCGAGCGAGGGCCGCCGCTTTCCCGTGGAGATCCGTCATCGCGGCCGGCGCGCGGACATGCGCGTGGAGGATGCTGCGGCGAGCGTCGTGCGTGAGGCCTTGGCTGCCGATGAGGGCAGCGTGCTCGTCTTTCTGCCCGGCATGGCGGAGATCCGGCGTTGCATGGCACAGCTCGAGCGTTCCGGGCTTCCAGCGCACGTGCGTGTGCTGCCGTTGTATGGAGACCTGCCGCCTGCGGCGCAGGACGCCGCGATCGCGACGCCGCCACCGGGCGAGCGCAAGGTCGTACTCGCGACGTCCATCGCCGAGACGAGCCTCACCATCGATGGCGTGCGCGTGGTGGTGGACGGCGGCGTGTCGCGCGTATCGCGCTTTTCGCCGCGCACGGGGATGTCGCGTCTCGAGACGGTGCGTGTTTCACGCTCGTCGGCGGACCAGCGCACCGGCCGCGCGGGACGCACGGCGCCTGGTGTCTGCTATCGGCTGTGGGACGCGGCAGATGACGTGCAGCTGCCCGATCGCGCGCGACCAGAAATGCTCGAGGCGGATCTCGCACCGCTCGCGCTGGATCTCGCGTCGGCCGGGGTCATGGAGGTTGGTTCGCTGCGGTGGCTCGACGTGCCGCCCGCCGCGGCGCTCTCGCAGGCGCGCGAGCTCCTGCGGCACCTTGGCGCGCTGGATGCGGCGCATCGCATTACGCCGCATGGCCGCGAGATGTCCGGATTCGGGCTGCATCCCCGACTCGCGCACATGCTGCTGTCGGCTCGCGCACGTGGGTGCGGCGCGACAGCGTGCGTGGTCGCGGCGCTGCTGGAAGAGCGCGACATCATTCGTCGCGATGCAGCGCAGCGTGATGTCGACATGCGCGAACGCGTGGCGATCGTATTCGATGGCAAGGGTGATGGCGCCGACGTCGACCGGGATGCGCTGCGTCGCGTGCGCGAGCAGGCGCGTGCATGGCGCCAGCAGCTTCGTGTTCCGCGCGACGAGCCGGTGGACGAGCACCGCACCGGCGCCGTGCTCGCGCTCGCGTATCCGGAGCGTGTCGCGCAGCGACGGCGCGGTGCTGGAGACCGGTACCTGCTGCGCAACGGGACCGGCGCCGTCCTCGATGATCCCGGCGTGCTTGCCGGTGCGTCGTATCTCGCGATTGCCGATCTCGACGGGCGGTCGCCGCAGGCACGCATCTATCTCGCGGCGCCACTGGATGGTGAGGACGTGGAGGAATCATTCGCGGAGGCGATCGAGCGCGAGGAGGTTGTCTCGTGGAATGCCGACATCGGCTCGGTGTCCGCGGTTCAACGCGAGCGACTCGGCGCCTTGGTGTTGCGCGAGAGCGCGGTGCGCGATGCAGATCCGGACGTCGTTGCGGACGCCCTGCTCCAGGCGATCATGCGCGGCGACGGCGTTGCGCTCGCGTGGAGCGAGTCGGCGCAGCGTGTTCGGGAGCGCGTTGCGTTTCTGCGGACACTCGATGCATCGTGGCCGGATTTCGGCGACGAGGCACTTGGTGCGGGCATGACCACGTGGCTCCGCCCGCATCTCGCCGGCATGCGGCGCCGCGCGGACGTCGAACGTCTCGATCTCACCGAGGTGCTGCTCGGGATGTTGAGTTGGGAGCAGCGCCGTGAGCTCGACGCGATGGCGCCCACGCACGTCGATGTGCCGAGTGGCAGCCGCGTGCGTATCGACTACTCGGAGGCGGCCGCGCCGGCGCTGTCCGTGCGGCTGCAGGAAATGTTCGGGCTCGCCGAGACGCCGAGCGTGGCGCGTGGGCGTGTGCCGCTCACGTTGCACCTGCTGTCACCGGCGCGCCGGCCGGTGCAAGTGACCCGCGATCTCGCTGGGTTTTGGCGCTCGTCGTACTTCGAGGTGCGGAAGGACCTGCGCGGCCGCTACCCGAAGCACGATTGGCCCGACGATCCGCTGCGCGCCGTGCCGACGGCGAAGGTCAAGCGGCCGCGGTGATAGTGCGCGTGTGGTGTCGTCCTGGCTGCTAGGTCGACTGGGAGGGAGAAGCGGTGATGCGTTCGTGCGTGCTTGCACGTTCGGCGAATTCCTCCACGGCGACCAGCAGTTCGCCGTTGTCCGTGCGTTCGAGATGGGCGATGCGGTGGCGGAGGTGGGAGTAGAAGATCGCGAATGTGGTCGCCGCGCCGACGACTACCGCGCATGCTGCGGCAACGAGGGGTGTCGCCTTGCCGGTGACCATGCTGATCAACAGCAGGACGATGAGGATGGCGGCCATGGCGGCCATGCCGGCGACAAAGCTTCTCCGGCCTTCGACATTGGCAAGGATGTGAAGCTGTCGCCGCACGAGGGCGAGCGTCAGGATGTACCCGGCAGGCAGGCACAGCACGATCGTCGCGAGGTCGCCGATGTTTCCGCGGAGGCGCCAGCCCTTGATCTCGGCGATCAGCAGGAGACTCGCTTCGAAGACAGTCGCGACTGTCGCGACACCGGGAACGAACCGCGTCAGCGCGCCACGAGCGATTGATCTCCAGGAAACCATGGCAACCTCAGTGCGGCGGCGTTGTCGTGGCGCGCCCGTGCGCGCCAGTCGGCAGCTGCCCACACTATCACTGCCGCGCGATTGGCGCGAGGGGGTGCGGCGTCCGCGCGTCGTGAGCGCTTCGGTGGAGGTCGCGTCGAGATCGCTGCCAGGCGAGCATCGCGCGATCCCTTGAACAACGCGAGCCGATGAAGATGAAGCCGATTGCGTCGATCTGATCTGCACGCATTCGAGAGGCGATTTCCGGCCACGCATTCGCTGGCGATTTGTGGACGTGTGCGCGGGTACGCCGTATCGGCGACCTGCAGATATTTTGGGTTCTTCACGGAATACCGGGAAAGCGCCGGCGGCCAATTCGTGGTTCGTGCTTCGAGACACGTCGAGACGGTGACAAACCCAGACGGCGAACGCTGCAACACGCAGATACTGCGCACGCAGACGTCGCTGGAACTGCGTTGTTCGTCCCGAGTTCGTGAACGTGCCGTGTATCCCCGCAGTTCCAGCGTTTTCAGCGTGCGTCGTGTCAGCGTTCTCAGCGTTCGCCGTCTGGGTTTCGCGCCCTTGCTCCAGATCCGTGCCTACGCGGCTCCGCCCGTGCTTGCGCCCGTGACGAGACAACGGAACGGCGACGATTCCGGTATTCCGTGAACCGCGATTGGGATGTGGTGTCCCTTCACGCGCGCTGGTGGATGCACGCATCCGCGCAACTGCTAGAAGGTGATGCCAAACAGGATCGGCACGAACTGATAGTTGGTTCCTTCGTCAGCGTTGCCCAGCATCACGTGATAGCGCGCCTCGAAGTACGTGCTGAGCCCCGTGAGTGGGAAGCGCAGCCCTGCGCCTCCATTGATGCCGACCGCGGTGCGCGAATCGGTGGCGGTGAGTGATCCGAGGCTGGTGCTCGCGCGTCGGTTATACGCGCCAATGCCCGCAATGAGGTACGGCGCTTCCCTGGACGGACTGATGTTGAAGATCGCGTTGGCTGTGCCGGAGATGATCCGGATGTCGCCAGAGCCACGCGTGGTGCTCATGCTGGCAAAGCCGCCCTCCAGCCGCGCGCCGACCGGAACGATGGGAGCACCGAGGTTGATGCCCGCCGCCACTGCGTAACCGTTGTCAGTGGCGTTGCCGAGTGTGCCGACGGGGAGGGCGATGCCGCCGGCGACGCTGATCGAGGTCTGTGCCGAGGAGAGATGGACGGGTGCCAGCATGAGGGCTGCGGCGGTCAGGGCGAGTAGTCGTGTCTGCATTGGGCGTCTCCGTGAGGGAATACGGTCGCGCGTGATGTTCGAAAAGCGTGCCGTGGAGGGTCGCCGGAGCATCTGATCGTTCCGTGAAGGGCGGTCTGCGTGAAGGGCGGTTTTATAGTAGGTGTTTTTGGAGACGGGCTGCCCGCGGGCGGTGGTCGATACCGCCGGTTATTATTCCTCAATAATAAGGAACAGTACATCCTGCCTCGTGGCCGTTATAGAGCCTATAAAATTAGGAAAAATACATGCGATCCTATAGCGTTGCCGTTGCGTCACTTGCCATCGGCGCACCAGCAAGATGGACCGACAACCTGCTCTCCCAGCATCGGCTGCCAGACGTCATCTCCTCTCGACACGGTGTCCCAAGGCGCATCGGGTATCTGGCGGTCGTAAGGCTTGGACTGGTCAGGGAACTGCACACGCAGCTCGGGATCGGCGTAGCGGATGCCGTCGCCATTGCCGCCCGAATGCTCGATAGCGAGTCGGATGGTGTCCACTCGGCGGGAATGCTGAGCGTCCGCGTGGACGTCAGCGCGCTGGAGCGCAGGATTCAACAACGGTTGGCGGAGGCCCTGGAGTCCGCCCCGACACCGCGCCGTGGGCGGCCGCCGCGTCGCGCGTCGATGTGCGGCGGGGCGGTGCGTCTCCTGGACGCACCGCCCCGCATGGCCACGAACGACTGGAACTACGCCTTCGTGACGTTCTCCGCTGCTGGACCCTTAGCGCCCTGCACGATGTCGAACTGCACCGCGTCACCCTCGGCAAGCGACTTGAAGCCGTTGCCCTGGATGGCACTATAGTGAACGAAGCAGTCCTTCTCCCCGTTGTCCGGGGTGATGAAGCCAAAGCCCTTCGCGTCGTTGAACCACTTCACCTTGCCTGTCGTATGCATGTCCCACTCCCCTGAGAAAACTGATTGTCCAGGAAGCGGAGCCACAAATACCCCGACAAGACCCGGACTGACCCGCGGGCACACTATTGTCCCGCCACGACCAACACCCAGCGCCCCTCCCGGGGCCCAGAGGCGGCTAACGTAGCAAGGCCTGGAAATACGGTCAATAGTTGGGACCGTACCCGAGTCGCCCGCTCCGGATCAATCGAGTGCCGGTACTTCCGCACTGGTCAGGGGATCGTCTTCACGCCGGTGACGAAATAGTCCGTCTCACCGAAACAGGTCCCGGGCACTCCTGGGTGCTGCTCGTAGGTGAGGGAGACGCGCGCCCCGGAGAGCTTGGTGATCTCCTTGGCGATGCTGTCGTCGCGAACGGTGAACAGGAAGTGCTCGGGTGCGGAGCCGGGAATGTTCACCTGCGCCATGTCGCCTTCCCACGTCTTGCACACCCAGCCCTTGTGCGAAAATTTCTGGATGAAGCCCGCGCGCTCCCCTTCGGAGTAGCTGAAGTTGAGTGCGATGGCCGTCCACACCGCCATGATCAGCACCGGGATGCCAATGAGCCCGCCCGCAATGAGCAACGGCCATTTGCGGCGAGGGGGCTTCGCTTTGCGCACGGGCACGGTCGCCTCCTCGCGCGCACGCTCCCGCGTCGTTCCCTCTCGCACCCGCTCGTCTTCGTCCATCGCGTCCTCGCTGCCGTGTGATTGCGCCTGTCCTCGCCGTGGCTTCCTTCGCAGAAGTTACGCCGAGCCCTCGCTCCACGCAGGTAGACGTCCGCTGTAGATTTGGGAGTCTCCGACCCTCGCCTACCGCTGTGTCCTTCGCACCCCGCCGCTCCTCCATCACCGCTGTGGTTGGCACCGTCCCCGTGGGGTCGGCGCATCCCGTCGTCGTCCAGTCCATGACGAACACGGACACCGCGGACGCCCAGGGTACCGCCGCGCAGGTCGCGGCGCTCAGCGCCGCGGGCTCGCAGCTGGTGCGCATCACGGTCAACAACGACGACGCCGCGGCTGCGGTGCCCGAGATCGTCGACCGGCTCGCCGACTTGGGGGTCAGCGTTCCGATCGTTGGGGACTTTCACTACAACGGGCATCTGCTGCTGGCGAAGTATCCGGCCTGCGCCCGAGCGCTGGCCAAGTACCGCATCAACCCCGGCAACGTGGGCGGGAAGCGGCGCGACGAGAACTTCCGCACCATCGTGCAGCTTGCGGCGGACAACGACAAGCCGGTGCGCATCGGTGTGAACTGGGGCTCGCTCGACCAGGACCTGCTCACGCAGATGATGAACGACAACGCCACCGCGCCCGAGCCGCGCACGGCGAAGGACGTCTACATCGAGGCGATGCTCGCCTCCGCACTCCGGTCGGCGGAGCTGGCCGAAGAGGTGGGGCTGGGGCACGACAAGATCCTGATCTCGGCGAAGGTGTCGCACGTGCCTGACCTGGTGGAGGTCTACGGACGGTTGGCGCAGCGCTGTGACTACCCGCTGCATCTGGGACTCACCGAAGCAGGCATGGGCATGAAGGGGCAGGTGGCCAGCGCCGCGGCGCTCTCGATCCTGCTGGCGCAAGGCATTGGCGACACCATTCGCGTTTCGCTCACGCCGAAGCCCAACGGCGACCGGACCGAAGAGGTCCTCGTCGCGCAGCAAATTCTCCAGTCGCTCGGACTCCGGAGCTTTGCGCCACAGGTGACGGCCTGTCCGGGCTGCGGCCGGACGACGTCGACGTTCTTTCAACACATGGCCGAGGACATCCAGACGTACCTGCGGGAGCAGATGCCGGTGTGGCGGACGACGCGCCCCGGCGTGGAGACGATGAACGTGGCCGTAATGGGCTGCGTGGTGAACGGGCCGGGCGAGTCGAAGCATGCGAACCTCGGCATCTCGCTGCCGGGGACGTTCGAGGAGCCGAAGGCGCCGGTCTACATGGACGGCAAGCTGCTCACGACGCTCAAGGGCGACCGCATCGTGGCGGAATTCCTCGTGATTCTCGAGGACTACGTCGCGCGGACGTACCCGTCTCAGGAGCTCACGTTGTCATCCTGAGCCACAGGCGAAGGATCAGCACCTGGAGCTGCGGACGTGCAGATCCTTCGCTTCACTCAGGATGACAACTGGGCTACTTGCCGTAGTGCTCCAGCCCCTCGGCCACTTCGCGTAGCTCGTCCATGATGGGCGCGGTGAAGCCCACCTCGCGCAATCGGTCGTGTACGCGCCGGTACCAGCGCACGGTGCCGAGCCGGCCGATGCTGAAGCGGGACCAGACGGTGTCCGGGTCCAGCGTGCGGTTCAGGTCCGCCAGGATCGAGTTGCCATTGTGGATCTTGTCCGCGGCGCAGACCCAGCGCGCGCGCTCGGGTGCCGCAGCCAGGCGCGCGAGGTAGTCGTCTCGACGCTCCTCGCTCGAGAGTTCCACGCCCTCCTCGTCCATCTGCCGGTGCGTCACTGACAGCACCGTTTCCAGCACCTCCGCGCCGAACTTGTCGCCGATGCGTTGCTCGAGCATGTCGCCTGTGTAGCCGTCGCGCACGCAGTCCTCGATGACGTCATGGAGGATGCCCGACACCACCGTCTGTTCATCCTGATCGTACGCCGTCAGGATGACGGCGACATTCGCGGGATGCGTGAGGTAGGGCAGGCGCGTTCCCTTGCGCACCTGGCGGTCATGGTGCTTCGCGGCAAAGGCGAATGCGTGGTTGATGCGATCGGAGTAACCGCGAGTCGTCATCACGTCACGGACAGCGGGAAACTGAGAGGCACACAGGGGCGGAAAGATACAGTGCGCACGCTGGCACTGCACGGGCGCAGCTCGGCGATCAGCGGGAGATCTGCGCGGCGAGCAGGAGATCGAGCAGCGCGAGCGCGGTGCCCTGCACGACCACGCCGATGCCCGCGCCCACGAGCTTGAGCTGCCGTCCGAACCGCCATCCGACTATGGCGAGCGTGAGACCAACGAGGACGTAACCGCCGTCGAGCCCGATGTTGAGCCACAGCACGCGATCGAGCCGCGTGGCGGATGACGCGTCACGCATTGCGACTCGTGGCAGCATCGTGGCCGCGAACGCAGCGACCACCAGTCCCCACGCGATGCACTGGTATGCGAAGTGCCGCAGGAGGTCGGACCGGTGCGCGCCGGCTCGCAGCCACGCGAAGAGTGCCGTTCCCGCCAGTACGCTGGCGCCGCTCCACACGAGCGTGCGCAGCAGGTGCGCGCGCTCTGCGGCCTCGAGGGTATCCGCCCACATGAATGGCATCGGGGAACAGTAGTCGACATCATTGGCGCATGGCATCTCCGCGTTTCTTCCCGACGGTCGCGAAGCTCCGCGCGTGGCTCGACAAGAATCACGACCGCGAGAGCGAACTGTGGGTCGGCTTCCACAAGACGGACTCGGGGAAGCCGAGCATCACGTGGCCCGAGTCGGTGGACGAGGCGCTGTGTGTCGGGTGGATCGACGGCGTGCGGAAATCAGTGGACGCCACCAGCTACATGATCCGCTTCACGCCTCGCCGGCCGGCGAGCATCTGGAGCAATGTCAACATCGCCAAGATCGCGAAGCTGACGGAGGAGGGACGCATGAAGCCAGCAGGACTTGCGGCGTATGCGCTCCGGACGGACGCTCGATCCGGCGTCTACCAGTACGAGAACCGGACGGTCACGCGAGATACGGCGCAGCTCGAGCCGGAGGCAGAGCGCACATTTCGGAAGAACGCGGCGGCGTGGCGGTTCTTCGAGGCTCAACCGCCCTACTATCGCAAGATCGCCACCTTCTACGTCGCGAGCGCCAAGCGGCCGGAAACCCGCACCAAGCGGCTTCTGTCGCTCATTGCGCACTCGGCCAAGGGCGAGCGGCTTCGCTAAGTCACGCCGCGCCGGCGGGCTCCAGCTCGGCCACTTCTGTGCGCCGGAGCGATGCGAACACCGGAGGCGGCGCGTTCCAGAGCACGATGCCGCGCACATTCGCTCCGGCCCCCTCGATCTCTGCGAGTGCTTGCCTGAGCGCGGCGATGGTCGTCTGGCCGGCGCGGACGCAGTAGATGACGTCCGGCACTGGAAGCGCCAGGGGGGTGCCGGCGGCCGCCTGCTCCGGCGAGCTGACCAGCACGATCGCGTCGTATCGCTTGGTCAACCGCGCGCTCTCGCGGCGCAGAAGGTCGCTCACCGCTTCAGCCGGCAGTGCACCCGTGCCACTTGGCACCACGTCGATGGTGCGGTCGCGGCCGAGCCGTGCGGTGCGTCGTACGTCCGACCATTCCGCAGAGTCATTGACCACGCCGCTCATTCCCGCGCTGCCGCGCAACCGGAGCGCAGCCGTCACGCTGCTGGCTGCGGAATCCGTGTCGATGAGGATGGTGGCGCGCGCCTCGTCCGCCGCAATGGCGGCAAAGTTCACAGCGACCACGGCGGCGATGGCGGGGCTATCGCCGGTGACGGTGACCATCACGGTGTTGGAGCCGACCGTGGCGATCGTGAGGTAGACGAGCTGATGTCCGTCGCCGCCGGGATCGATGTATTGCGGTCCGGCGCGATCGGCCTCGCGCCTGCCGCGTTCTGGTGATTTCGGCAACGGATAGATGATGCCGAGCACTTTGATGCCGGTGGTGCGTTCGATTTCGGGGGCGTCGGCGATGCGTGGCCGGCGGACCTCGTCGAGCAATGCGAAGCCGAACCCGATCATTGCGCCGAAGACCAGGGCCGCGGCCAGCATGGCGGACGGTGACGCGCTGACGTTCTGAAGTTCACGGGCGCGATTCTCACGCACGTCCAGCTGCGCCAGCTCGGCGCGTTCCCGGGCGAGGCGCGTGGCGACGCCCGCGGCGGCGGTGCGCGCGTCGTCGCGTACCCGGGCGCGCGCCTGGGTGTCGGGCAACGGCCGGGCGGCGATGGCGGCTGAGACCGTGGGTGCCGGTGGGCCGAGAGCGGTCAGTTCCGTCCTCAACGCGCTGCGGCGTGCGACGGCCAGCGCCTCGATGTTGCGTCCCAGCTCGTTCGCGCGCGCCGTGAGGGCGACGAATACCGGGTCCACGCCGCCTACGGCGCTGTAGGCCTCACGCTCCCGCTCGATCTCCACGAGCGAGTCGAGCACGAGCTTGACGCGTGGGTCGCCCTGCATGGGTGCGGCCTGGGCCAGCGCGCGGTAGGAGCCGAGGAGGGGTGCGTTTTCCGAGCGCGTGATCAGGCGTCCGAGGAGATCGACATGCGCGGTGAGCAGATCGCGCCGCGAACGCATGTCTGAACTGATCTGGCCGCCGGAGGCGCTGGTGTCGGCATTGTTGGCGACCGCCGTGGCTGCGACGAGCTGGCTGAGCTCTGCGCGCGTCTGGCTGAGCAGCGACTCTGCGGCAGCGACCTGCCGTTCCGCCTCGAAGAGGGCGGCCGCGGTGGGCTCCGTATCCGGTCGCGCACCGGCCGGCGGCCGGATGGCGGCGGCGGCCTTGCGTGCTTGCTGGGGCACGATGACGAGCGCGAGCAGCGACGTGGCGAACGTCATGATGCTCACGGCGCTGATAAAGAGTGGGCGCCGGAGTGCGTTTCGCGCGCGCGCGGTAATCCACGTTGCCGCGCTGGGCAGTTGCGGAATGGCCCGCCGGCGACTGGAGCGGCGACGCTGGTTCATGCGTGACGATAACGTGAAGGCGTGCTGGTGGACATCAGTGCACGTCCATGCAGATCGTACACCAGCACGGACGCGCAAAGGGGTGGATGCACATCGCATCCACCCCTTTGCCCACTGCTGGTGACGTGCCGAACGGCTACTGGACCGTGACCGTGCCCTTCATGTTCATGGCGACGTGCGGCGTGCAGTTGTAGTCGTACTTGCCGGCAGCGACACTTGCGAACGAAATGGTGTATGCCTCGTTGGCCTGGAGCATGAGCGGACCGGAGAGATCGCCCATCTTGACGCCGTGCATGTTGGCGTCGATCTGGGCCTTGGCAGCCGCGTCGGCGACATTGATGAACGCCACGTTGTGCGGGCCGCCGGAGACGTTGACCCACTTGATCGCGTCTCCCGCCTTGATGGTGATGTTCTCCGGCACGAACTTGTAGCCTGTGGCGTCGCCGATCATCTTGACCTCGTGCGTCGTACCGGTGGCGGGGGCCGAAGTGACGGCGCCCGCTGCCGGTGCCGGGGTCGTGGTGGCCGCGGGATCCGCAGCCGGGGTGGTCGCACTCGCGGCGGCCGCATTGGCCGCATTGGCCGCGGCAGTATCCGCCGCAGGCTGCTTCTCGCCGCCGCAGGCGCCGAGGACCGCCGCGCTCGCGAGGAGCGCCATACCGTAGAACCGCATTGCTTGAAGCCTCCGAAAAAACTTGATTTTGGTTTGGGTGCGCCGCGGGGCCCCGCGGCGCATTGTGAATTTATTCACAAGCATGGCCGAGCGCAAATCCCCTGCGCCGAAAAACTCACTCCTCTCGCCTCGATGCATTCATCGCGCCGTTGACCACGACCGATGCCCCGAATACCTTGCCACGCATGATCCCCGCCCGCCCACACCATCACGTGCATCATCACCACGGCCTGACGGGTCGGGGCGACGCACGCGTGCTCGGGTAGCGACCAGACATTCGCTCCGGCACCTTGCCGGTTCCTCCGCGGCCCGTCCTCACCCTGGACGGGCCGTTTTTTGTCCTATTGTCGTCCCGAGCCTAGTCGAGGGACCTGCTTCTTTCCGCACATCATCCGAACATGCTCCGAATAGCCCTCCCCAACAAAGGCCGCCTCGCTCAAGAGGCCCGCGAGTTGTTCACGGACGCCGGCCTCGAGATCCGCGCCGCCGGTCCGCGCGCCCTTACCGCGTCACTCGGAGGCGAGTTTCAGGCGCTCTTCGTCCGCGCGCAGGACATCCCCGAGTTCGTCGCTGATGGGGCCGCCGATGCGGGCGTTACCGGTTACGACCTGGTGCGTGAGTCCGGCCGCGTACTGGACGAGCTCGCCGACCTGGAGTTTGGACGCTGTCGACTCGCCGTCGCCGCGAAGGACGACAGCGGCGTCAGCGCGCTGGCCGACATCACGGCCGGCATGCGCGTGGCCACGGTCTTCCCGCGCATCACCAAGGAGTTCTTCGCCGCACGGTCGGTGGCGGTCGAGGTGGTGCCTGTGTCTGGCGCGGCGGAGATCGCACCGCATATCGGCATCGCGGACGTGATCGTCGACCTCGTGTCCACGGGCTCCACACTGCGGGTCAACGGCCTGCGGGAGATCGGCACCGTGCTCGAATCCAGCAGCCGGCTCATCTCGCGCGCTGAGGTGCGCGCCGACCCGCAGCGTGCGCGGTCGCTCGATGAGTTGGTTGCCGCACTTGGCAGCGTCCTCGCGGCCCGCGGCAAGCGGTACATCATGGCGAACGTCCCGCGCGCTCGGCTCGAGGACGTGAAGCGTGTGGTACCGGGCCTCAATGGGCCCACGGTGATCGACATCATGAACGGCGGCGAGCACGTCGCCGTGCACTCGGTCGTCTCGGCGGCCACCATCTATCGCACGATCGCGGACCTCAAGGCCCTTGGCGCCGAGGGCATCCTGGTGACGCGCATCGAGAGGCTGATGCCGTGAGTGGACCCCTGCAGGTTCGGTGGACGGGACCGCTGTGCGCGTTGTCGGCGGATGACCGGCGGCTGCTGTTGGACCGCTCGTCCTCGGGCGACGCGGATGTGCGCGCGCGAACGGCGTCCATCGTCGCGCAGGTGCGAGCGGGCGGAGACGCGGCGCTGCGTGCGCTGGCGCTCGAGCTCGATGGTGTGACGCTGGCGGACATCGAGGTGCCAAAGTCACGCTGGGCTTCCGCGCTCGACGCGCTGGACCCCGCGCTGCGCCAGGCGATGGAACGCGCGGCGGTCAACATTGAGCGCGTGCATCGCGCCCTTCTTCCGACGGCGCAGGAAACCGAGAGCGAGCCCGGCGTCATCGTCGGGCGACGACCCGATCCGCTCGGCCGCGTGGGCGTGTACGCGCCTGGCGGGCGCGCGGCGTACCCGAGCAGCCTGCTCATGGGCGTGGTGCCGGCATTCGTTGCCGGGGTGGGCGAGATCATCGTGTGCTCGCCGCCGTCGCGCGATACCGGCGAGCCGTCCGATGTGGTGCTCGCCGCGGCGGCGTTGGCGAAGGCAGATCGCGTGTTCGCACTCGGGGGCGCGGGCGCCATCGCTGCGCTCGCGTACGGCACCTCCAGCGTGCCGCGCGTCGATCGCATCGTTGGACCGGGCAACGCGTACGTGGCGGAAGCGAAGCTTCAGGTCGCGAACGTCGTCGGCATCGATTCACCTGCGGGGCCGAGCGAGCTGCTCGTCCTGCTGGACGATAGCTCGGATCCGGAGCTGGTCGCTCGCGAGATGCTCGCGCAGGCGGAGCACGATCCGCTCGCCGCCGTCGTTGCCATCGCCACCGGCGAGCGTGCTGCGCAGGCAGTCTTGCGCGCACTCGGCGAGATGTCGGGTTCGCAGCCGCGAGCGGGCATCATCGCGGAGTCGCTTGCCGGACAAGGCGCCGTCCTCTGGGCCGACTCGCTCGACGACGCCGTGGCGTTCGCCAATGCCTACGCCGCCGAGCATGTGTTGCTGCTCGTTGCGCGCGCGGATGAAACGCTGGCGCGGCTGCGCCATGCGGGCACGGTGTTCGTTGGTGCGCACGCCTCCGTGGCGTTCGGCGATTATATGACCGGCGCCAATCATGTGCTGCCGACGGGCGGGCTCGCACGGTCGTATTCCGGACTCTCGACGCTCGACTTCGTGCGCTGGACGTCGTACCAGCGCGTGACGGAGGACGCAGCGGCGCGACTCGCCGAGGATGTCGGCGTCTTTGCGGATGCGGAGGGATTGGGCGGGCATGCGCTGGCAGCGCGTGCGCACCGTGCGGCGGTGCGTGTATGACGCGCGCAGGGTCGGATGCACTGGCGCGCGCGCGCGTGCGCGAGCTGGCCTTGTACGCGCCGGACGACACGAGCTGCGCGGTGGACCTCAGCGATAACACGAACCTCTGGGGAGCGCCGCCGGCGGCGATGCGCGCGGTGCGCGAAGCGCAGACCGGTTCGTTATCGCGATACCCAACGCTCTATGGCGATCCGCTGCGCTCCCTCCTCCTCGGCTATGTGGGGCTCGGTGCGGAGGAGGGAATCGACGTCGTCACCGGGTGCGGTTCGGACGACGTGCTGGACTCCACGATGCGCGCGTTCGGCGTCGCAGGTGATCGCATCGCGTTCTGCGCGCCGACGTTCACGATGATCCCGTACCTGGCGCGCCTGAACGAGCTGACGGCGGTCGCCATTCCGTTCACCGCGTCGCTGGACGTCGACGCTGAGCGTCTCGTGGATGCGAACGCCAAGATTACCTACCTCTGCACGCCGAACAATCCGACCGGCACTGCGGCGTCTCGCGCGGCGATCGAGTATGTGGTGGAACGTGCGACCGGCATCGTGATCATCGATGAAGCGTACGCGGAGTTCGCGCCTGACGTCTTCGTCGACATGGTCGTGCAGAATTCTCGGGTGCTGGTCGCGCGGACATTCTCCAAGGCGTTCGGATTGGCGGGCCTGCGCGTCGGCTATGGGGTCTGCACCAACGACGTGGCGCGCCTGGTGAAACGCGCTCGTGGTCCGTACAAGGTGACTTCGGTTGCCGAAGGTGCGGTGCGCGCAGCGCTGTCGGAGTCGCCGGATGGGGTGGAGTGGGTTCGCACGCACGCCGCGCTGGCGCAGGCGAATCGCGCGCGACTCATCGCGTCGCTCGAGGCACTCGGGCTACCCGTGTTTCCGTCTGCTGCCAATTTCGTGCTGATGCCCACGCGGCGCGCGGCGGAGTTGTCGCACGCGTTGATCGAGCGCGGGGTGCTCGTTCGCGCGTTCACGGGCTTGCCGCGGGATCTGGCGTTGCTCGCGGAGAGCGAGGGCGCCGCGCTGCGCATCGGCGTCGGTCCGTGGGAGATGATGCGGACAATGCTCGACGCGCTTGGCGAGGTGCTCGCGTGCGCGTGACGATCTTCGACTATGGCGCGGGCAACCTGCATTCGCTAGCCAAGGCGCTGGAGCGGGATGGTGTGACCGTGGCCGTCGAGGCCGATCCCCTGCGATCGCTCGAGACGGATGTGCTGGTGTTGCCAGGCGTGGGTGCGTTCGGCGCAGCCGTGGACCGGTTGGCGGCGGGTCGCGAGCCGATGCGTGACGCGATCCGCAGTGGACTGCCGACCATCGGCATCTGCCTGGGCATGCAACTCCTCTTCGACAGCAGCGACGAGGGCGTCGGCCAGGGACTCGGCATCATCGCCGGCCGAGTCACCCGACTCGACGCGAGGCGCGTGCCGCAGATTGGGTGGAACGAGATCGACGCCGCTGGAGGGGAGGTGTTGTTCGAGGCCGCGCCGTTGTCGGTGGCGTACTTTGCCAACAGCTACGTGTGCCGGCCGGACGACCAGCGCGTTGTGACCGCGTGGACGACGCACGAGGGCGACCGTTTTCCTGCCGCGGTGCGCGCGGGACGGGCGGTGGGCGTGCAGTTTCATCCCGAGAAGAGCTCCGCGGAGGGCGTGCGCTTCCTGCACGCCTTTTTGGACGACGCTCAGCACACTGGAGTAGACAGGTGATTGCCATTCCGGCTGTCGATCTTCGCGACGGAGCGTGCGTGCAGCTCGTCGGCGGCTCGTTTTCGCAGGAGAAGGTGCGGCTCGAGAACCCGGTGCAAGTCGCGCGGTCGTGGGAGCAATACGGCTTCCAGCGGTTGCACGTGGTGGATCTCGACGCGGCGACCGGCCGCGGATCGAACATCGCCATCGTGCGGTCGCTGCTGTTCGACAGCGGTATCCCCGTTCATGTGGGTGGCGGTATTCGTACGGGCGAGCAGGTGGAAGAGATGCTCGAGGCGGGCGCCTCGCGCGTGGTTGTTGGCACGCGCGCGATCGAAGAGCCCGAGTGGATCGCCGAGTTGGCTGCGCGCCACCCGGGGGAGATCATCGTCGCGTGCGACGTGCGCGAGCGTCACGTGACGACGCGTGGCTGGGCGCACACGTTGCCGCTCGACATCCTCGACGTGATCGAGGAGCTCAACGGGCTGCCGCTGGCTGGGCTGCTCGTGACGGCCGTGCATCGCGAAGGGCAGATGCAGGGGACGGACTTGCCGTTGATGGAGGATGTGGCCGAGTCGTCGAACTTTCCGGTGTACGCATCGGGCGGTGTGACGACGATGCAGGATCTTCGCGCACTCGAGCATCGCGGCATGGCCGGCGTGGTGATCGGGATGGCGCTGTACACCGGCGCGCTCGACCCAGTGGTCGTGGCGGGGGAGTTTTCCGAATGAGTGTGATTGTTCGCGAGACCACGGAGACGATCATTCGCTGTGAGCTGACGCTCGGCACTGGTGTCGCCGATGTCGCCACGGGTCGTCCGTTTCTCGACCACATGCTGGTGGCGTTCGCGCGCTACAGCGGGTTAGACCTGACGCTTCGCGCGACGGGTGACTTGCCGCACCACCTCATCGAGGACGTGGCGATCTGCGTTGGTGCGGCGCTGGCGGATGTGCTGCCGGCCACCGCGGCGCGCTATGGGGATCGCACGATTCCGATGGATGACGCGCTGGTGCACTGCGCGCTCGACCTGGGTGGCCGACCGTACTATCGCGGACCCTTGCCGAGTGGACTGTACGATCACTGGATGCGGTCGTTCGCGGACAATGCGCACGCGACGCTGCACCTGCGCGTGCTGCGCGGCACGGATCGTCACCACATCGTGGAGGCGGCGTTCAAGGCGCTGGGCCTGGCGGTGCGCGATGCGCTTGTCGATACGGGCGCGGTGTTCAGCACCAAGGGGAGTGTTGCGTTGCGGCGGGAGTGATGGAGGTACGACAGAAGCAGGTCCCTTGGTCGCGCGTTGCGCTCCTGTCTGGACGACAATCAATTGTCATCCTGAGCGCAGCGAAGGATCTGCACCTCCGCGGTCGTAGCAGCACGTGCAGATCCTTCGCTCCGCTCAGGATGACACGCATTGTCGTCCCGAGTGCAGCGAGGGACCTGCTTTCATCATGCTGACCCGCCGAGTTGTGGTCTGTCTCGACGTGCAGGGTGGACGCGTCGTGAAGGGCACGCAGTTCGTGAACCTGCGCGACGTTGGTGACCCGGTGGAGCTCGCAACGCGCTACGAGGGTGAGGGTGCCGACGAGATCGTATTTCTCGACATCTCCGCATCGGCGGAAGCGCGCGGCACGTTGCTCGACGTCGCGCGCCGCACAGCGGAGCGATTGTTCGTGCCGCTGACCATCGGTGGCGGCGTGCGGTCTGCGGACGACGTGGGGCGCGCGCTGCGGGCGGGCGCAGACAAGGTGAGCATCAACTTCGCGGCGGTGCAGCGGCCGGAGGTGCTCACGGAATCTGCGCAGCGGTTCGGTGCGCAATGTGTCGTCGCCAGCATCGATGCCAAGCGCGACGGCGCCTCGTGGAACGTGTATGTGAAGGGAGGGCGGGAGCGCACGACGCTCGACGCCGTCGCGTGGGCAGTGGAGTGCGTGCATCGTGGTGCGGGCGAGATCCTGCTCACGAGCATCGATCGTGATGGCGCGCGCACGGGCTATGACATCGAGCTCACGCGTGCGATCGTCGCGGCGGTGAACGTTCCGGTTGTCGCGTCGGGCGGCGCCGGGTCTGCCGAGCATGTGTGCGAGGTTTTTCAGCGCGCCAACGCCGATGCGGCGTTGCTGGCTGGCATCCTTCACGACGGGCTCACGACCGTGCGCGATGTCAAGAACGCGATGCGTGCAGCGCAGCTCCCGGTGCGCGCCGCGTGAGTGCCCTCGACGCGCGCATCGCGCCCGCCGCGGAGCTTGCTCGGCTCACCGGGGACATTGCGCTCCGCCATTATCGGTCGCGGCTGGACGTGGAGATCAAGGCGGATGGTTCGCCGGTGACGGTGGCTGATCGCGCGGCCGAGACCGCGGCGCGCGAGTGGGTGAAGCGATACTTCCCCGCGGACGGCGTGCTTGGCGAGGAGTTCGGCGTCGAACGTCCGACCGCGAGACGTCGCTGGCTGATTGACCCCATCGACGGCACGAAGTCGTTCGTGCGCGGCGCTCCGCTCTGGGGTTCGCTCGTGGCGTTGTGCGAAGGCGAGACGGTGCTTTCCGGGGCGGCCTACTTTCCTGCCGTTGGCGAAATCATTGCGGCCGCACCGGACGCGGGATGCTGGTGGAACGGCGTGCGCTGCTCGGTGTCGTCCGTCGACACGATGCACACCGCCACCGTGCTGACCACGGACGATCGCTTTCGCGAGCGGCCCGCATGGCGCGCAGGTTACGAGCGTGTGGCTGATGCCGCGGGCGTGAGCCGAACCTGGGGCGACTGCTTTGGTTACCTGCTCGTGGCCACCGGGCGTGCCGAGGCGATGCTGGATCCCGTGATGTCGCCGTGGGATGCGGCGGCGCTTCAGCCGATCATCGAGGAAGCGGGCGGTGTGTTCACCGATTGGAGCGGCAAGCGGACGGCGTTCGGTGGGAGCTCAGTGGCGACGAACGTCGCGCTGTCGGATTCCATTCGTTCGCTGCTCGCAGACACCGGGAGTGCGTGAGATGCTCGACTTGAGCCAGCTCGACTTCGAGAAGGGACATGGACTCGTCACCGTGGTGACACAGGATGCGCGCTCGGGTGTGCTGCTGATGGTGGCGCACGCGGATCGCGAGGCGCTGGAGCGCACACTGGCGACGGGCGAGATGCACTATCGGTCGCGTACGCGCGGACTGTGGCACAAGGGCGCGACGAGCGGCAACGTGCAGCGCGTGGTGTCGCTCAGCGCGGACTGTGACGGCGACGCGGTGCT
>JANOIJ010000336.1:0-18599 GCA_031407575.1 Gemmatimonadaceae bacterium
ACACTCGCAGGAAGTGATGACATGGGTTGGTCTCCGTGTGCGACCAGTGGGACCGTCGCAGGTGGCTCTGGGAACTCCGTCTGAACGCGTGAGGAACTAACCCACGTCAAGATCGGAGGCCAGCCCAGTCATAACTTCTAGCTCGCGCATATAGTAACGCTTGACGTTATGCTCCCACCGCCGTAGGTTGGTAGGTGATCAAGAGTTTCGGTGATCGGGACACCCAGCGGCTGTTCGAGCGGGAGCGGGTCCGCCGATATCCGGGCGAGCTCCAGCGCACCATGCTGCGCAAGCTGGTCGCCGTCGATGCCGCCGAGGCTCTCGAGGACCTGCGCGTCCCGCCGGGCAACCGTCTCGAAAAGCTTCGAGGGGAACGCGCCGGGCAGCACAGTATCCGCATCAACGATCAATGGCGCATCTGCTTCCGATGGCAGGACGGCGATGCGCACGAGGTCGAGATCGTGGACTACCATTAAGGAGGCCACTACGATGACCGCGCGAAAGATCCGCAAGATGGCACCGATTCACCCGGGTGAGGTGCTGTTGGCCGATTTCCTGGAGCCGCTGGCGCTCTCGCAGTATCGGTTGGCCCATGACGTCTCGGTCCCGCCGCGGCGCATCAATGAAATCGTCCACGGCACGCGCGCCATTACGGCCGATACCGCCCTGCGGCTCGCGCGGTTTTTCGGCACGACGGAACGGTTCTGGTTGAATCTACAGGCCCGCTACGATCTCGAAACACAACGCGACGCGCTCGGTGCCCGCCTCGCACGCGAAGTCCGGATCTTCGAGCGCGCGAGCTAACGAGTCGTTGCACTTGCCAAGCGATCATCGGAAGCTCGCTACGCTCGCAATTGATTGACTCGCTTGCAAGTGAACTCTGGCGTTGAGGTTGTAGAATAACCCGTCGTCGACCAGCCGCGGGTCATCCACCCGCACTAGACGACTACGATCTTCCCCCTTGAGGCAGGGAAATGAGTGCGAGCTCAGATATGCCGCTCACAGTATCGGTGTCGCGCAGGTTGTGGGCAGTGGGGTTTCTCGCCCTCGTGCCGAATACGGTGCTAGCGGCCAGACTTGTGTGGGAGCAAACGGCGCTCACTTGGCAGGAAGGACCGCAGATGGTCGGGTTCGCCCTCGCCCATGGCCTCTGGTCGCCGCTCATGCTGTCTCCTGCCCTTCTCCTTGTACTTGGAGCTTGGCTACTGGCGCTCGCCGCTGTCGTTGTATGGCACCGCCGCCGTCCCAGCAGGGGGCTCGTGGCACTTGGTAGCGCCACACTCGTGGTCATTGCAGCACTAGCCCTTCCCTATCAGGCTTGGCAGGGCTTGTTCGCCACCCGGCTCATGAGTGGTCCGTACGCGGGCGAGCTTATGACCACCGCCGCCGCCCTTGGTCAGCGTCGCACCGTCAAATCATTTCTCGAGAATGGCGCGACGCTCACTCTGACGGACCGTGACGGAAAGACAGCGCTGCACGCGGCGGCGATTGGCAACCAGCCTCAAATGATTGACTTGCTTTTGACCCAAGGTTCTCCGATCAATGCTATCGACCGATTCGGCGACTCTCCATTGCAGTCGGCGCTTGGCAACAGCTCGACAGAGGCGGCGGAGCGTCTCCAGAGTCGCGGCGCGCAGCGCATCCAGGGAACCGCGGAGCAGAGAGAGCGCGTGATTGCGGAGAATGTTGCCCAAGACATTGCGCGCATTAACCGTCACCGTCCGTCGCGCTAGTCGTCTAACGTGCGTTGCAGCGGACGAGCGGCTGAGGTAGCGGGCGCTGCGCGCCCGCATTCTATTTGATCGCTCGCCGCTGAACTTTGGCGTTGATATGACTGGGCTGGTGTCAAGGGGCTCAGTTTACTGCCATGCACTGGAGAGGCGTGGGACGACGTGGGCCCGAGGCAGCATCGACGGTTGATCCTGCTGATATACGCCGATTGCCACCGTGTAGTGGCAGTGCGGCAAGAAGCGGATGCGTCGGGAGCTGGCTCATTCTAGGATCGGGGATGCCGGTACTGCGTTCCTGCCCGGCCCGCATAACGCCGTCGAGCGTGCTCGCACATCGCACCTCGGCGCCACACGTCGGCCACGCGCTCAGTTAGTTCGTGCTGACGGGTTCCACCTCCCGCGCGACCGCCCAGAGAAAGCCGACCAGCTCGCGCGCCACCGCGACGACCGCAATCTGGGGCCGCTTCCGATACGACAAGTGATTGAACCGCGCGTGCAAGCGTTGCTGCGCCTTCCAGGCGTGCGTGATCACCGCGGGCGGTTGCCCCTGCTGCCGGCGCTTGAGATCCACGCTCGTCTGCGGGCGGTGCCGATAGCTCCACGCCGCTTGCACGAGCACATGGCGACAGTGGCTGTTCCCGGCCTTGGTGATCGAGCCGAGGCGCTGTCGGGCACCGCTCGAGTCTTCGCGCGGGATCAGGCCGAGATAACAGGCGAGTTGACCAGGATGCTCGAACCGACGCCAATCGACGAGTTCTGTCGCCAGCACCATGGCGGAGTGGAGCGAGATCCCGCGGAAGCACTGCAGCGTCTGCACCATCGGTTTGAGCGTCGGCAGCTCGGCCAGCTGCTCGATTTGCCGGTCGAGCTCCTCGCGCCGCTGCAGCTTGTACAGCAACAGCGCATGGTACTCGCGATACACCAGGCGATCCTCTGGCGCGAGCGGCGAATGGTCTGTGGTGAGGTGCTGCAGCCACGTGAGGTGCGGTGTGCACCAGTTCGTGCCCTCGCGAAATACAAACCCGCGCGTCGCCAGGAACTTGAGGATGTAGTGGCGGGACTTGAGGATCTCCCGCTGGAAGGTCTCGCGGCACCGCACGACGTCGCGGACGCGCTCGTCCGCCTCGCTCGGGATGCGCACGGGCACGAGCTCGCCCGCGCGATACAGCCGGGCGAGATCGGCGGCGTCGCGCTTGTCGTGTTTGCGGTGCACGCCGGACCGTTTCGGGATCAGCGAGGGCGCGATGACCTCGCACGCGTAGCCCCAGTCACGGAGCGCGCGATGGAGGACGTACCCGGCCCCACTCGCCTCGTAGCACGCGTGCACCTCGCCGTCGCGCGCCACGCGATCCAGCCACTTCTTCAGTTTCGGGAGGTCGTTCGCCAGTCGCTCGAGCCGCGTCGGCGCTTTCGCCATCGCGGGTAAGACCGCGATGGTGATCGAGTCCTTGTGCACATCCATCCCGAGATAGATGATAGAGCGAGCAGCAACCGGTACCACAGCAAGTGATGACATGGGTTGGTCTCCGTGTGCGACAGTGTGACCGTCGCAGGTGGCTCTGGTGACTTCGTCTCAACGCGTAGGAGCTAATCCACGCTCAGATCGGAGGCCAGCCCAGTCATAACTTCTAGATAGCAACAAACATCGCTGTCGTTCATGCCATTGTCAGCTTACAGGCTCGCTGAGGCCCTCGCCTCTCGTCTGAACGCAATCATACCTAGTCCAATTCACGTCCTGGTCGAACGGCCTTCGTCGCCGGCCCTGGCACGTGATGCGGACGTTGTCATCCGTGTTGCCAATGGCGACGAGCCGTGGAGCAGCCAAGCATTTTCGAATTTCGACTTGCAGCCGGACCACGAAGGCTCGCTCGGCGAATCGGCGTGCGACATGGCTGTTGCGATGCTCGGCGGAGTCCAGGACGGCGTCATTCGTATTGTTCGAGACCCTTGGCCGCGTTTGCCAACGGGCGACGTTGCGCTTCCGGATGGACGCGCCGACTCAGAACGCGTCAATCTCTGGTTTGGCGCTTCTCAGGATCGCGCTGTTCTGACGCTGCGACCGATTGAGATCCGCGAGGTCTTCCCCTAGCTCAGAGGATCCGAGGTTTCGTCGCGCCTGCTATCTAACGTACGTTGCACTTGACGAGCGATCTAAGGATTGCTCGCTTCGCTCGCTTCTATTTGACTCGCTCGCAAGTGAACTCGGGCGTTCTACCGCGACATCCTTCCCCGGTACCTCATGAAATGGAGCCGTCTTAAGCATCTGGTCGAGGAGCGTCTCGCGCCGTCTGCGCATCGTCGGATCTCCCTTCATCAAGCCCGCTACCGACGGACTCTCGAGGAAGTGGGGCGGGTCTGGCTTTCCATTGACGGGAGCGAGGTCATCTCATTCAACACCAACGCATGCGTACCGAAGCGAGCTTCGGTTGGCGCTGAAATTCGTGCTGCGAATGATCTGCGGCCGTACGGGGATGCTGGCCAGCATCCCGCGTATCTAGCCGCCGGAGTCGGTGTCCAACTATGCGCGTCTGCTGTTCCGCCTGTGCGCTGATCAGAACGTGGATGCGTCAGCGATTCGAGCAGCCAGCCTGACGATCGCCTTCGACTATTCCCGCACTCGCTGCACGTAATACGATCCTGTCGCGTGCATTCAGGAGTTCGAATGCATTTTAGAGATTGTCGATGATCGCGGAGCTGTTCACCGGCCAAGCCCGATCACTGGTGGAAAGTCTAGTGACCGTGTTGGATAACTTGCGTTGCAGCAGCCGGGCAATCGGCCAGATCCAAGTAGACGCCGGAGATCCACGCAACATTCGCGCGGCGTTTTCGGGGTTTCGTCGTCGAGAAACAGGTGCAGATCCTTCCCTTCGACTTCGCTCAGGGCATGCGCTGCGCTCAGGATGACAATCCTGAACGCAGGGTATCAAGTCTAGAATCCGCTGCGCAGCCCCACTGAAATGGTCCGGCCGGCCGCCGGATAGAAGTACAGCGCACCCGTGCCGGCGGGATCCATGAACCCCGTTTGGCTGTACCGCGCGTCGAGCACATTGCGCAGCTCCGCGAACAGCGACTGGCCGGCGGCGCGCACACCAAACCGCAAGTCGACGCGCGTGTAGTTGGGCAGCGTCACTGTGTTCGCGTCGTCGAGAAACACACCGCGGACGTTGGTGGCAAAGAGCGCCGCATCGAATGACGCGACTGGCGTCACCGTGATGCCGCCGTTCAGTGTATGACGCGGAATTGCCTTGAGGCGGTTGCCCTCATTGCTGCCGCTGCGCGACGTCGCGTCCTGGAGCGTGTACGCCGCAAACACCGACGCGCTCGCGCCCTCGACGTTCGCGCTCGCCTCGAGTCCGCGGTGCCGGCTCTTCCCGATGTTCACGTACTTGAACTGCCCCACGTCGAAGTCGAGCTCGTCGCGCATCGCGATCTGGTAGCCGCTGATCGACGCGGCCAAGCGTCCACCGGGCGACAGTGCCGCTTCCTGGTACAACCCGCCTTCCACGCTGGTGCCGTGTTGCGGCTGGAGCGCCGTGTTCGATGTCGTGATCGTGTACGGCGGAAAGGGCACCGGCAGCCGGCGCTGGTCGTAGAGCTGATCGAGCGTCGGGGCCTTGAACGAACGGCTCAGCGACACGTACGCATTGCCCGTGCGGCCGTCTCCATCCTGATACTGATAGTTCAAGCCACCCTTCGGGCTGAACGCCGTGTGCGTGGTGGACGCATTCGTTCCCCCCGCCGGCAACTGGGGATCGAACGTGTCATTCAGCCGATCGACGCGTCCGCCGAATGACAGGCGGAGTGCCGAGGTCGGGCGTACGGAGTAGTCGGCGTACGCGGCGACGGCGTCGCGGCGCGACAAACCTTCGGTGTCGAGCGCGCCCCGCGCACCACTCGCCGCACGATACGCCGAGCGGTCGTCCGTGAGGACGTTGTAATACTTCGTGTCGAGCTTCCCATAGCTGCCCTCGGCACCGACGATCAGGCGGTCGCGGCCCGGCAGCGGCGAATCTGTGATCTCCGCCTGGAGTCCGGCGCCCGCGCGCGCGGTGGTGGCATCGCGCTGCTTCGTGTCACCGTAGCCAGGTGCGAGTGCGATCGTGCGTACGGCGTCGAACGCGCGGTATTCGCCAGTGGCGGTCGCGGAGAACCGCGTCCGTCCGCTCTGACGTTGTCCATCGAGGATGAGGGAGTGCGTCTGGTCCTTGGTGTGATCGAAGCGAAAGAGGTCGTCCGACGACTTGCGGTTCGCAGCGAGCAGCGAATCGAGCAACGGGCCAGGCTCATCGAACGCGCGCCAACTGGACGCGAGCGTGAGGCCGAGTCGGCTGTCGACGCCCTCCAGCAACGGAGCGCTGGCGCGCGCGCGTCCCGTGGTGCGCTCGGCATGCTTGCGGTACCCATCGGTTCGGTCGAGCCCTGCGGAAATGCTCGCACCCTTCCACATGAATGGCGCCGCGACGTCAGCGCCGGCGCGGAAGGTTCCGGCGCTGCCGCCCGCGGCGTCGAATCGAATGCTCTGCGCCTGCATCGGGCGAGCGCCGCGAGTAATGACGTTGACGACGCCGGCGACGGCCGCGTCGCCATAGAGCGACGACCCGCCTCCACGCACGATCTCCACCGCTTCGATGGAGGCGACGGGCGGCAGCGCGTCCCACGCGACCACACCGGTGTGGAGCTGGTTCACGGGCCGGCCGTTCACCAGCACCACGACATACTCCGCCTCGCCGCCGCCATAGAACCCGCGGGCCATGAGCTGCGGATCGTAGCCGAGTCCGTCGAAGTCGATGACGTTGAACCCGGGTGCGAGGCGCAGGACATCCGCGAGGGTCACGTGCGGCATCTTCGCCAGTTCGGCGCCGGAGACGCGCGTGACGGCCGACACGGAGGAGCTGAGCGCCGACGGCGCGCGCTCGGCGGTGACGACGACGGCGCTGAGGCGCGTGGTGTCGGAGCGCTGGGCGGTAAGCGCGGCGGGTATCGCAAGCGCCACGACAGCGGGGACGGTGAGCGTCAGCACGGCTGTCATCTTGAGCGCCGCAACGTGTGTCATCCTGAGCAACGCGATGTATCTGCACTTCGTAGCAGCAGGTGCAGATCCTTCGCTTCGCTCAGGATGACAACTGCTGCGCTCGGGACGACAAGAAGTATGAGTCATTGTGGAAGTTGAATGGATTTGAACTTTCGCGCCTGTTCCTCGATGGCCGACTCGGCGGCCAGCCGTTCAATGCTCGATGCGCCGAAGAAACCGGCGACACCCTTCGTTCGTTCCAGCACGTACTGCGCGTCGCTCGGCTCGGCGATCGGCCCGCCGTGGCAGAGCACCATGACGTCGGGATTCACGCGCTTCGCCGCGTCGTGCATCTCCTGTACGCGCTCCACCGCTTCGTCCAGCGAAATCGCGGCCGTCTTCACGCCAATGGAGCCGGCCACTGTTGTGTTCACGTGCGCGACGACCACATCTGCGCCGGCCTTCGCAAACTCGGTCGCGGTCGCCGCGTCGAACACGTAAGGGCACGTGAGCATCTCGAGCTCGTGCGCCTGCGCGATCATGTCGATCTCGAGCTGGATGCTCATGCCAGTCTCCTCGAGAATCTGGCGGAACTGCCCGTCGATCAAGCCCACCGTGGGGAAGTTCTGCACGCCGTCGAATCCCATGTCCCGAAGCTGGGGGAGAAACAGGCGCATCATGCGAAAGGGATCCGTGCCGCAGACGCCCGCAAGCACGGGGGTATTCTTGACGACGGGGAGCACTTCGCGCGCCATGTCGACGACGATGGCATTCGCGTCGCCATAGGGCATCATGCCGGACGCGCTGCCGCGGCCCGCCATGCGGTAGCGGCCCGAGTTGTAGATGATGATCAGGTCGACACCGCCGCGCTCGGCAAATTTGGCCGAGATGCCGGTGCCGGCGCCGGCGCCGATGATCGGCACGTTGGCGGCGATTTGCGCGCGCAGGCGACGGAGGGATTCCTGATATGGTATGAAGGGCATTGCTGGGTTGAGTGGTTCAGGCGGGTGCCAGTGAAGATAAGGGGCGTTGTACGTCGGGGCCGCGGATTTGTGGGATTCCAGGGATCAACACGGATAGAGCAGGATCGGCACGTATCGATGCGCAAGAACGAGGTGCAGATCCTTCGACTTCGCTCAGGATGACATCAGTTTCCCTTCAACTCGGTGAGTAGCGCATCGGCGAGCGCATCCGCGAACACGGGATCGTTGATGTGCGCGTCGACCTCGCGGATAGTGGTGTTCGGCCCCGCATTGTCTCGCAGCGCCTCGAACAGGGCGGCATCGGCGGCAGGGTCGTGGAACGGCTGACCCTCGTTGTCGAGCATGCTCACGCCACGCAACGGCAGCATCAGCACCACCGGGCCAGTGGCGCGAGCGAGCTGCGCCGCGATACGACGTCCGATCTCCCGACACTCGTCGGCCGACGTGCGCATCAGCGTCACCGTGGCATTGTGCCGGTAGAACGTGCGGTCGCCAAAGCGCGCCGGCACCGTGTCCTCGGTGCCGAAGTTCACCATGTCCAGCGCGCCCACCGACACCACCTGCGGAATTCCGCGGCGCCCCGCCGCCGACAACCGGTCCGGCCCCGCGGAGAGCACACCGCCGACGACTTCATCGCACCATTCGGTGGTGGTGGCGTCGAGCACGCCGGCGAAGAAGCCGTCGTCGATCAGGCCCTCCATGGCGCGGCCGCCGGACCCCGTGGCGTGAAAGACGAGCACATCGTAGCCGGCCGCCTCGAGTCGCTTGCGCGCGGCGGTGACGCAGGGCGTGGTGACGCCGAACATGGTTGCCGCGACCATTGGGCGAGCTGGTCGTGGGGTCTCCGTCTTCCGTGTGCCGAGCATGCCCCACATCGCGCCCGCGGCGTTCGACAGGATGCGCTCAGAGATGGGGTTGAGGCCCGCGATATCGACGACGGAGTACATCATGGTGATGTCCTTCACGTCGACGTAGGGCGCGGTGTTACCGGACGCCATGGTGGAGACCATCAACTTCGGCACGCCGACGGGAAGCTCGCGCATGGCTGCGGTGATCATCGTGGTGCCACCTCCGCCGCCGAGGCCGAGGACGCCGTCGAAGCGGTGCGCCGCGTACAGGTCGCGCGTGAGCGAGCGTGCGCCAACGGTCATCACGTCCACGGCGCTGCCGCGATCGGCGCGGGCGCGCAGATCCGCGAGCGAGGTGCCGCCTGCCTCCGCCACCGTCTCGGCGCTCACGTCGATTGGAAACGGTGCCGTGCCACCCAGCACGCCGATGTCCATGGTGTGCACGGCACACCCACGCTCGATGAGCGCGGCGTGGACGAACGCGTACTCGTCGGCCTTGGTGTCGAACGTGCCGATGAGGAGGACGGTGCCGCTCACTCGGCGAACACCATGGGCGCCTTGAGCGAGCGCCATGGTTCCTCGGTGTGGACGTCGACGAGCGCCGGTCCTTCGAACTCGGCGGGCGAGAGGATCGCGAGGAAGATGAGCGTGTCGTCGCCGGCGTTATAGGTGCCGTGCACCATGTCGCGCGGGATGTGCGCGATGTCACCGGGGCCGAGGGTCCGGTGGTGCCGGTCCACCCACTGTTCCGCCGTGCCGGATACGACGTAGATGATCTCTTCCAGGGTCGGGTGGCGATGGAACTGATGCGCGCGGCCGGGCGGCATGACCACTCGCACCAACTGGAGCTGCTCGGCGTCGGTGAGGCCGGAACGCGACAGCCACTCGTGTGGACCCCATGGCGACGGCTCGACCTGCATCTCCGCGCTGGTGACGAAGTTGTGTGGGGAATCGTTCATGCGCTGATTGGCTGGTTGAGAACGGCGAGCGGCGAGGGGCGCGCGGAGAACGGCGTGCTCGTGCTGCCAAATTGCGACAAGGCGCAGCCGAGCGAAAGAAACTGTGCCAGCGGGGAGCGGGGTCAGAGTACGGGGTCAGAGTAAGCGACCCTTACTCTGCCCCCACCCAGCACTGACCGCGGATTTGTCGAGCGGTCGTACAAAGTTCCGTGTCCGGAAGGGGGCGCGCCAAGTACTTGAAGCACCGGCACTTGCGTGCAGAGCACTCTTCCGCCTGTAACGCCGTTGTAACTCCCCGGGAGCGCAGGGGACACAACATCCGCGCATTCGGAACACCTCGCGCTGGTGTCGGTTTCGCCCGCACTCGTCCTCGTGGAGATTACCCGCATGCACAAACCTTCCCGTTCCGCCGCCGGCACGGACGTACCGCGCCGGATCGGCATGATCGCGGCACTCGTCATCGCCATCGCGGTCGCCGCCCCGTTGTCTCTTGTCGCGCAATCCGGAACCGGCAGCATCGCAGGCCTCGTCAAGGATGCCGCGCAATCGGCAGTGGCGGGCGCGCAGATCACCGTCGTGGGCACGCGCATCGGTGCGGTGAGCGGTCTCGATGGCCGCTATCGCATCAGCGGAGTGCCGGCCGGAACGCACGAACTGCGTGTGCAGCGAATCGGGCAGCAGCGACAGTCCGTCGCGAACGTGGCCGTCCGCGCGTCCCAGGAGACGAAGGTGGACATCTCCGTCACTGCGGCGCCGACATCGCTCGGCGCCGTTGTCGTTTCTGCGTCCCGCCGCGTCGAGAAGGTGACCGACGCGCCAGCGACCATCACGAGCATCAGCACGGAGCAGCTCGACAACTCCGTGGGCAATTCCATCGCCAGCGCGTTCAAGGAAGTGAAGGGCCTCGACTTCATCCAGGTAGGCATGACGTCGGTGGCGGTGAACGCGCGAGGCTTCAACTCGTCGTTCAACAGCCGAGTGCTGTTCGTGGAAGACGGGCGCATCTCCGTGATTCCGGAGAGCGGCCTGCCAACGGGCTCGCTGACGCCGCTCTCGAAGGTGGATCTCGCCGGCATCGAGGTGCTCGTGGGACCCGGCTCGGCGCTGTACGGTCCGGACGCGGCGAACGGCGTCATCTCCACGCGCACGAAGGACCCGCGCCAGTTCCCGGGGACGACCATCGAAGTGGCCGGCGGCAATCGCGGGTACAAGGACGTCCAGGCTCGGCACGCAGGCGTCAGCGGAAACATCGGCTACAAGGTGACGGGCGAATACCAGGACGCGAAGGACTGGGACAACGATCTCTCGTACAACGCGAACGGCACGATCGTGGCGGCGGGGACCACGGGCTCGGTGCGGGAGTCGAGCCTCAGGATTCCGATCGACTGGAAGACCAGCGTCATGCGCGGCACGGGCGCGCTGGTGTACTATCTGGGCGAGAGCCGCTTCTCGTTCGACGCCGGCATGAGCAAGACGAATGGCGTCGCACAGACAAGCGTGGGCCGCAACCAACTCACCGACTGGAAGTACAACTTCCTCCAGGCGAAGTACACGTCGCCACACTGGTACCTGAACGCCTACCGCGAGCAGTCCACGTCGGGCAAGTCGTTCGCGCTGAACCGGTTTGCGGGCCAGCAGCTCGCGGTGGCGAACGCCGCACTCACGCCGGACTCGCTGCGCCTGCTCGCCGATTGGCCGAGCGACGGGCGCCTGATGGCGGCCGAGGTGCAGGGGAATTACATGGTGGCACCGCTGCTCAACACGACCGTGGTGTTTGGCGCGCAGTATCGTGATGACATCGTGAGCAGCGACCGCCAGTGGCTCACCGATCGCATCAAGAAGGCCGACATCAGCAACGACCAGAAGGGCCTGTACGCGCAGACCACGACGCCCGTGGCGGAGTGGCTCGACATCGTGCTCGCGGGCAGGCTGGACTACCCGACCACATACGACAAGCAGTTCAGCCCCAAGGCGGGCATCGTCGTGAAGCCGATGCCCGATCACGCATTCCGCGCGACGTACAACCGCGCATACAAGTCGCCCTCCATCCTCCAGACGAACTTCTTCATCCCGGACTGGACGTCGCTCGTGTCGATCTATGGCAACACGGATGGCTTTACGGTGAAGAACGCGGCTGGCGTCGTGACCACGACATACAAGCCGCTCGTGCCCGAGACCAACAAGACGCTGGAGTTCGGTTACAAGGGCGTGCTCGCTCGCAAGCTCTATCTCGACGGCACGTACTACCACTCGAACTACGAGAACTTCATGAGCCCGCTCGCGGTCATCGCGAATCCGTACGCGGGCGCCACGGCGACGTTCGCCTTCCCGACGGCGAACCCGAACGGCATTCCGGTGGACGCATCGGGCCGCATCGTGAATGCGGCCAACGCCGCGCCGATCATGCTGACGTACTTCAACACCGGCAAGGCGACGATCTCCGGCGTGGACATCGGCGCGAACTTCTACGCGACCGACAAGCTCGAGCTGCGCGGCACGTTGTCCACGGTGAAGCTCTCCAACCTGGAAGTCGCGACAGCGCTGGCCGAGGCGACGGCGTTGAACGCGCCGGGCACGAAGTGGACGCTGGGCGCCACGATGCGCGACATCGGGCCGGCTACGGCGGGGCTCACTTTCCGCAACTACAACAGCTACTACTTCCGCTCGGGCTCCAACCTCGGCGTCATTCCAACGTTCGGCACGCTGGACGCGAGCCTCAACGTCAAGGTGCCGAGCCTCCAGAACGCACTGCTGAACGTTGGTGTGAGCAACCTGTTCTCGTGCACGGCAGAGAGCGTGACGTACGTGGCCGCCACGGTGCCGGCCAATTCGCAGATCGCGACGGAAGCCCGTGGGTGCGGCTTCAATCGCAAGCACAGCGAGATGGTCAACATGCCGCAGATCGGCACGATGGTGTTCGTCGGCATGCGCCTGTCGCGGTAATGGCCACCACCGCCGTAGGCGTCGCGGGCGCCACGTCGCATGCGCGCGACGTGGGTGGGGTCGAGCTATTCTACCTCGACGCGCCTGGTGGACAGGATGCGGCGCCGATGGTCCTGCTGCACGGACTGTCGGCGAACGCGAACTCGTTCGTGGGAATCATCGCCGCTGGGTTGAGTCCGTCGTTCCGCGTGATCGCGCCCGACCTCCGGGGACGTGCGCGGAGCGGCAAGCCGGCCAGCGGATACGAGATGGCCGATCATGCGCGTGACATCATCGGCCTGCTCGACGCGCTCGGTCTCGAGCGCGTCGTAATGGGCGGGCACTCGTTCGGCGGCTACCTCGCCATCTACCTCGCGGCCAACTATCCCGAGCGCGTGTCGAAGCTGGTGGTGATCGACGCAGCGATCTCGTCGCACCCGCGCATTCCGGTGCTGCTCAAGCCGTCGCTGGACCGGTTGACGCGCACGTCGCCCTCGGCGGAGGCGTACCTGGCCGACGTGCGGAGCGCGGCGTACATGGCTGGCGTGTGGGACGACAGCGCGGAGTCGTACTTCCGCGCCGAGCTCATGGAGCATGCGGATGGGAGTGTGGGATCGGCGACGAGCGCCGCGGCGATTGGACAGGCCGCCGTGGGCATCGGGATGGAGCCGTGGTTGCATCACGTGCAGCACGTCCAAGCGCCGACGCTGATGTTGAACGCGCTCGGCGCATTCGGTCCGCCCGGTACGCCGCCGTTGTTCGACGAAGTGGTGGCTCGCGCCACGGCGCGCGCGTTCGGGAATGCGACGTATGTCATCGTTCCGGGAAATCACATCACGCTGCTCTTTGGGGACAGCGCTGCGGCGGTGCGCAAAGCGATCGAGGAATTCGTCTTCGAGACGTCGCTTGGTGACAAGCAGGTCCCTCGGTCGCGCTGACGCGCTCCTGTCGGGACGACAACGTGAGCGCATCGACGGTTTCTCAGACTGTTCCGTTCGGCTCAGCGTCCCTTGGGGACGCCGACCTCGAGCGCGCGACGATGAAGAAGGTGAGCGGCCGCATCCTGCCGTTCGTGTTCGTGCTGTACGTCTTCAACTTCCTCGACCGCTCGAACGTCGGTATCGCTGCGCTGCAAATGAACCAGGATCTCGGCTTCAGCTCGCGCGCGTTCGGGCTTGGTGCCGGGATCTTCTTCATCGGCTACGCGCTGTTCGAGGTGCCGAGCAACCTGCTGCTGGTGCGCGTGGGCGCTCGACGATGGATTGCGCGGATCATGATCACGTGGGGCATCATCGCTACCGCGATGATGTTCGTGCGCACGCCGATGCAGTTCTACGTGCTGCGATTTCTCCTCGGCGTGGCGGAGGCGGGGTTCTTTCCCGCGATCATCTACTACCTGAGCCAATGGTTTCCAGCGTCGATGCGCGCGAGCTCGCTGGCGAAGTTCATGATCGCCATTCCGCTCTCGGGATTGCTGGGCGGTCCGCTGGGCGGCTGGCTGCTTGGGTTCGACGGCGTGGCCGGATTGCAGGGATGGCAGTGGCTGTTCCTGATCGAGGGGATTCCGTCGGTGCTGCTCGGGTTCGTAGTGCTGCAGTATCTCTCGGACACGCCGGCAGATGCGCGGTGGCTGGCGCCGGTGCAGCGTGAGTGGCTCACGCGGCGGCTGACGAAAGACCGCGACGAGTCGCCGGCGCATCACGGGCTTCCACCACTTCGCGCGCTGGCGCACCCGCTCGTCTGGCTTACCGCGATCATCCAGCTGCTGCTCACGACGGCGAGCTACGCATATCTCTTCTGGGGTCCGCTGCTCATCCGCGACACGCTGCACATCAGCGACTTCGCGACCGGCCTGCTCACGGGAGCGATTGCCATCGTGAGTGCGGTGGGGCTCCTGCTCGTGGGGGCGAGCTCGGACCGCGCCGGTGAGCGGCCCGGGCACGCCGCCGTGTGCGCCGCGTTTGCCATGCTCGGCTGCATCGGCGCGGCGGCGTCATCCGATCCGGTGTGGCGCTTCGCGAGCCTCGCGCTGATGCAAATCTCGGTCGTGAGCTTCCTCGCGCCCTTCGTGACGATTCCGACGATGCTCCTGAGTGGTGGCTCGGCGGCGGTGGGCATTGCCCTGGTCAACGCGATCGGGAGCGTGGGCGGCTTCATCGGGCCGTATCTCATCGGGTTCCTCCGCACACGCACCGGTGGAGATACCAGCTCATTCATCGTGTTGGCGATCATGGCGGCGATTGCGACGGGGATCCTCTTGTATCTCAAGCGGAGTCCGTTGCTCGCGCGACGCGTGGTGACGCAATGAACATCGGAACGCTGTTGCCGCGTCACGCGCGCTACCGCGCGGACCATCTCGCGCTCGTGTGTGGCGACACGCGCTTGACGTTCGCCGAGTTGGGTGCGCGGGTGAATCGTGTGGCGAACGGGTTGTTGTCGCTCGGCTTGGCGAAAGGCGACAAGATTGCCGTCGTGGTGCCGAACTGTCTCGAGGTGCTGGAGATCTATTGGGCGGCCATTCAGGTCGGATTGGTGCTCGTCCCCTTGAGCCCACTACTGCGTGGGCGAGCGCTCGCAAGCCTGTTGAACGACTCACACGCGTCGGCGGTGATCGGCGCGCACGAGCTCGCGGATGAGCTGACGTCGATCCGTGACGCCGTGCCGGGCATTGCGGCGGGTCGATGGGTGGAGATCGGCGGCGGATCGGCTGAGGGCGTGGCGTCGGGATTCAGGTCATATCGCGCGCTGGTCTCGGCGCAGACGGCCGACGCGCCGCCCACGGTGGCGATACTCGGCGACGACCTGTTCAACATCATCTACAGCAGCGGGACGACGGGGACGCCGAAGGGGATCGTGCACACGCACGACATCCGCGCGATGTACTGCACGTTGTTCGCGTCGGCGTTCCGGATCACGCCCGAGAGCGTGGTGCTGCACGCCGGGTCGCTGGTGTTCAACGGCGCGTTCGTGACGCTGCTGCCGGCGTTGTTCCTCGGCGCGACGTACGTGCTGCAGCAACGCTTCGACGCGAAGGCGTTCATCGAGATCGTGGAGCGGGAGCAGGTGACGCACGTGATGATGGTGCCGTCGCAGATCCTGGCGGTGATGAATGCGCCGAATTTCTCTGCGTCCAGGTTGTCTTCCTTGCAGATGCTCGGTTCAGTGGGCGCGCCGCTGCATCGCGAGCACAAGGAGCGTCTGACAACGGCACTGCCAACCATCTTTTACCAACTGTACGGTCTGACGGAAGGCGTGATCACCATCCTCGATCGCGACGACGTGACGCGCAAGGCACAGTCCGTCGGTAATTCGACGCCGTTTTTCGAGATGCGGATCATGGGCGAAGACGGCCGAGATCTCCCGGCCGGCGCGGTGGGCGAGATCGTCGGGCGCAGTCCGTTGCTGATGCCCGGATACTACGGCAGGCCGGATCTCACCGAGCAGGCGATCGTCGATGGATGGATGCGCACGGGCGACATGGGCTATCTGGACGACGATGGATATCTCTACCTCGTGGACCGGAAGAAGGACCTGATCATCTCGGGCGGCGTGAATGTGTACCCGAGGGACATCGAGGAAGTGATCGTCACGCATCCCGATGTACTCGAGGCGGCGGTGTTCGGTATACCCAGCGACAAATGGGGAGAGGCACCGATGGGTGCCGTGGTCCTACGCGGTGGGTCCGAGCTTGACGCGGCGACGCTGAAGCGCTGGGTGAACGAGCGGGTGGGTGCGCGCTATCAACAGTTGTGCGACGTCGTCATTCTTACGGAATTCCCGCGCAACGCGGCTGGCAAGACGCTCAAGCGGGTGATGCGGGACGAATATTGGGCGGATCGTGCGGTGAGAATTTGAATGAACAGTTCAAAAGCTCGACTAGAATCATGTGGATGAACTGGAATTGGGTCGTACTGGCGAAAAAGCACTCAGACCGGATCACGCGACGCGCCATTAGACCTGCGCACCACACAAATTCCATCCAATTCTTTTCATTCTAGTCAAGCTTTTTCTGTTGTCGTTCCTATGTGTCACCTGGAAACGACGATACGCTTAACGCGGGATGGCATGTGACGGGAAGGCTCGACGGAAAAATTGCAATCGTGTCCGGATCGGGACGTGGCATCGGGCGAGCGGTTGCGCTGAAGCTTGCGGGCGAGGGTGCGCACGTTGTCGTCAACGATCTCGATGACGCACCGGCGCGCGAAACGGCCGACGCGATCGTTGCGGCGGGTGGGCGGGCGGTCGTGTGCGCTGGCAGCGTGACGGAATCCGACTTCGGCGAACGCTTTGTGGCGTCGGCACTCGACACCTTTGGCGGTTTGGACATCATCGTGAATAACGCCGGTTACACCTGGGACAGCGTCATTCAGAAGATGACCGACGAGCAGTTTCAGGCGATCATGGACGTTCACGTCACGGCCCCGTTTCGCATTCTTCGCGCGGCGGCCGAGCCGATTCGCCGCTTCGCCAAGGCCGAAGCGTCAGAGGGACGCGAGGTGTTCAGAAAAGTCGTGAACATTTCGTCGGTGTCCGGGCTGGGAGGCAATGCGGGGCAGGTGAACTACGCCACGGCGAAGGCGGCGGTCGTCGGGATGACGAAGACACTGGCGAAGGAGTGGGGACGCTACAAGGTGAACGTGAACTGCGTCGCGTTCGGGTTCATCAAGACGCGAATGACGCAGCCGATCGCGACGGAGCCCGATGCGTCGGGCGAACAGCGCAAGGTCGGCGTGCAGCCGGCGATGATCGAACATCTCGAGCAGAACGCAATTCCCCTGGGACGACTCGGAACACCGGAGGAAGCGGCGGATGGGGTGTATCTGTTCTGCACGCCCGAGTCGAATTACATCTCCGGACAAGTCGTGACGGTTGGTGGAGGGATCATTTTTTGATCCGCATACGGACAGCGTTCGTGCTCGTCGCCATGACGGGCGTGATGGGATGCGCCGGCGCACACAGCAGTCTCCCCCGCGTGTCCGAGACGACGCGGGGGACGTACACCAACGCCGAGGGAGCGCGAGACTTCGTGCTGTTTCGTCCGGCGTCGCTACCGGCGAAGCGTGAGGAGCGTGCGCTGGTCGTCATGCTGCATGGATGTACGCAGAGTGCGGACGACATGGCGAAGGGGACGCGGATGAACGCCGCTGCCACCGCAGGTGGTTTTCTCGTCGTCTATCCCGAGCAGACGATCGCGGCGCACCCGCAGAAGTGTTGGAACTGGTATACGCCGCGGCAGTTTACGCGCGATCAGGGCGAAGCGGCGCTGCTTGCGGGGCTGATCGATTCGGTGGCGCGCGCCGAGGGCGTGGGTGCGCAGCGCGTGTCGTTAGTGGGGATGTCTGCGGGCGCGGCGATGGCGGCGAATCTCGGCGTCGCGTATCCAGAGCGTTATGCGGCGCTCGCGATGCACTCGGGAGTTCCTGCACTCGCGGCCACGGATGTGATGGGTGCGCTGTCCGTGATGCGGCAGGGTGTTGCGGACGACGATGCGCTTGGCGCGCGGGCGCTGGCGGCAATGGGTGGGCGCGCGCGCCCGATTCCGGTGCTTGTGCTGTATGGGAGTGCGGACAAGGTTGTCTCGCCGGCCAATCTGCGTGCGACAGTTCGGCAGTGGACGGTAGTGAACGCCGGGGCGCCGGGGCGTGGGGCGCCGGTGGAGGAGGTGATGTTCGATGGTCTGGGGCACGCGTGGAGCGGGGGGTCGGCGGAGGGGACGTACACCGCTCCGAGTGGGCCGGATGCTACTGGTGTGATCGTGGCGTTCTTGCGGCGAATGGGGACGATAGCGTCACGGCAATGAACTGCGTTCGGTGGAACCCAGGCCGAGTCGGAAACTCACGAATACTGGGAGCGCATGTCAACATCGTCGTCGCGAAAGTGGATCGAGCCGACGCTTGGCTTTTCGCCTGTGATCGGTCGTCTCGTCTGTATGCTCACGTATGCACGTGAGCGAACCCTCGCTGCTGTGGACGGGCTCACCGTGTCTGCTCTTGACTATCAGCACGATGCAAAAAGCAATTCGATCGGCGCCCTGCTGGCTCATGTGGTCGCGGTGGAGCGCACGTACCAGATTCTTTCGTTTGAGAATCGAGAGCTCTCCGCTGCGGAGCAAGTGGTATGGCAGCCGGCGTTGGATCTCGGGACAG
>JANOIJ010000347.1:0-15349 GCA_031407575.1 Gemmatimonadaceae bacterium
GGCCGTGCCCGCCTTCGACGTCACGGCGGCGCTAGCGCGGGTGGACCACGACCGCGAGCTGTTAGGACAGATGATCGAGATCTTCAGGGCCGAGGCGCCGCTGATGATGGACGCCATACGGCAGAGCGTCTCCGCCGGTGATGGCGCCACGCTTGCGCGGTCCGCGCATTCACTGAAGGGATCGGTTGGAAACTTCGGGATCGGCCCGTCGTTCGAGGCGGCGCGCGAGTTGGAGCGCATGGTCGAGACGGCCACCTGGAAGGCGCGGCGAAGCAGTTCACGGCGTTGGAGCACCACGTGCTTGCGCTCGAGACCGAGATGGCGAGCTTCATCGCGGAGTAGTCGGCTTAAAACCGCGCGTCGAGATACAGGTTGACGCGCGTCTGCTTTCGTGGATACACGCCGCGCGCGAGGTCTACGCGGATGAGCCCATCGAATCCAGAGAGGCCAATGCCGACGCCGCTCATCGGCCGGCCGACGTCACCCATGCGCGCACGATTCCCCGCCCACCCGATGTCGCCGAACAGCGACACGCGATGACCGTCGCCGGGCTTCGCGAGCTCGAGGCGGCTGAACCAGAACGCGTTGCCACTCTGCGCAGTGTCAGGCCGCTGTCCGCGAATCGTCTGCGTGCCGCCGAGGAACCAGCGTCGCTGGACGGGCACGGCGCCGGCGCTCGAGCCGCCGGCCACCGTAAGGGCGGCGGCAAACTGCTGCGTCCATGCCTTGGAGATGGTGACGTCCAGCGCGGCGCGTCCATGGAGGGAGTCGCCGCGAGCGGCCTCGAGACGCAAGTCAGTGAAGGCGCGAAACCCAAACGGGTTCGCGCCAAAGTCTCGGAGCAGCCGCACCGAGGCGCCGGCGAACGCGCCTTCGGAGGCGTCGATGTTCGCGACGAAGGCACTGCCCAATGACGACGTCCGTGTCTGTCGCGCGGACCGTTGGTGATCGACGAACGCGCGCCACTCGAGACGAACGCCACGCTCGCTTGCCCACAGCAACTCGGCGCCGGCTGCTCGATAGTAGAATCCTTCGTCGCGACCGAACAGCAGTGATGACAGGGAGCTGCCGAAGCTGAGCGGATTGCCCCAGTCGCTGGCGGAGACCAGCCGGGAGTAGCCCGTGAGTCGCGTGGTCGCGGACGCGTTCGCACGCGCGAGCGACAGCTCGCCATTGGGAATGCGATCCGACGCGCCGAAGCGACCGAGCGCGCTCAGCGAGTAGCCTCCACCGATCTCCTGTTCGACGCCAATGCCCGTCGAGAAGCCCTCGACACGATTGAAGCGCGTGAGCGAGAGGCCGAATTGAAACTGCGGCGCGGGAAGCGCGCCAAAGAGCGGTGCCTGCGCGGACATCGAGAGCGCGTCGGCGATGGCGCGGTCGCGATCCGCGGCGCCGAAGATCTCCTCGCCTGCATCGTAGATCGATGCAGGAAGGTCGGCGGAGTTGGCGAGACGCTCGAGGTCGCACGGAATGCGGAGCTCCACCGGAATCTTCGCGTCGAACCGGTACTCCGTAATGACGCGAGTCCCCGAGCTGTCGCACTGCCGCATGGATCCGACGCTGAGGCCGGCGCGCGTGGAATCCGCTCGGGCCTTTCGCGCCGCCTCGTAAACGACGGTCGCGGAATCGCGCCACCGCCTCCGGGCCGCCGAATCCAGGCCCGCGGGCGGCCTGCCGAGCCTCGGCGCCAGGCCGCGGCTCATCGTGTCGACGTGAATCGCCGCGAGCCGGAGGTCCTGGTTGACGCTCTCGTACTCGAAGGAGCTCTCGTACGTCACGGGCACGCGCGCGAACGTGATCTCGACGAAACCCTGCATCGACTGGAGTCGCGGAAGCCAGAACTTCCCCTGATACAAGCCGTACTCGACGACGACGCCGGAGATCTGCGCGCTGCCGGGGCCCACGAGCGCCTTGACGATGAACTGGGTGAGCTTCGGCACCTTCACCGTCGAGTCGTCCGACGACACGCCGACGCCGGCACGTGTTGGCGCGGCCAGCCGGTACGTCGCGCGAACGAGGTACCCGGAGCTCGCGTCGAACCAGAGAGAGCCGACGGCGAGATTCGGCCGCGCCATGCGCGGACGCACCTTCAGCTCGCGAATGCGCAGGGCCTGTCCGGTGGGAAGCCGAAACGTCGCGGAGTCGCCGACCGCGTAGGTGTAGAACGTCTCCGCGCCGTTGGCGAGCGGGTGGATGAACTTCCGCACGTCGATGTCGGCGCGCGCCAAGCCCGCGCCGATGAGCATCGTCTCCGAGCCGGGAAAATACGGGACGGGCGACATCTCGCGCTCGGTAATGATGTCGCGTATTTCGTCGCGTTCCACGTCCGACGAACCCACGATGGGAATCGCGACGCGGGCGCCCGTCATCTCGATGCGAGCCCCCGTGCCGCGCTGCCACTGCACGCGCGCGGCGCTCTCGTTCCGATACACGAGGCGCTCGGGTCCGAACCGGCCGATGCTCGCGCGGACGGAAAGGCGCTGCCGGACCTTGGCGTCGTAACTCACCAGCGCCGAGTCCTGCGAGAGGCGCGTCGTGCGCGCTCGGCCGAACAGCTCGCGGGCCGCGGGGTCGGCGAAGGCGGACGCGATCGACGCTGGCGTCGCGACGTGCTTCACCGTGTCGGTCCGGAGGGAATCCTGAACCTGGGCGGCGAGACTGAGCGCGAAGAGGAGGTTGTGCATGAGCAAGTGGAGCGTTGGTCATCCGGAATGTGCAGGCAAGGTCTTCTGTACGCATTCGGCGGGAGAATGTGCCATTCGCCTGCCGGCGACGGACGTGACCGCGCACAGGCCGGCCGGGTTGGGCGGGCATGAGAGCCTTGTGCCGATTGATCTCCCTGGCGGCCGTAGCCGGCTGCAGCGCGCCGTTCTCGCCAGAGAAAGTGTGCACGCTGGAGCTGCGCACCAGCATCGGCGTGGTCATCACGGATGCCGTGACTGGCCTCCCAGCGCCGGTGGGCGCAACGGTGATCGTGCGCGGCGGCGCGTTCTATGATTCCGTGCTCGTGTTTGCGCCGTTGTTCTCGGCCAGCCTGGGATACCTGACCTGGGAGAATCTCACGCCGCCGGGCCGCTATTCCGTGCAGGTCCGCAAGCCGGGCTACCTGAACTTCATCAAGAACGACGTCGATGTCGTGTCGGACGGGTGTCACAACGGACCTGGGCCGACTGTGAATGCTGCGCTGCAGCCGAAGCCCTAAGGACTGGGACTGACAACTGGAGACTGGAAACTGGAGACTGGCTGTGAGTCGTCCATACGGTCGGTCTCCAGTCGCCAGTCCCCAGTCCCCAGTCCCAGTCTCGTCCCTATGCGCGGGCAAGACAGAACGTCAGGATCCCATCCCATCGGCTTCGATGCGAACCACTCTCTCAGATGCGCGCGACGCCCTCGCCCTGACGCGCGCAACGCGCGCAACGCTCGTGACGCTCGCAGCCCTTGTCAGCCAACCGCTGCCCGGTTCTCTGGCGGCGCAGGAACGGCCTGCGATCGTACAGGCCGTTGATCTGCTCCTTCCGACGCCTCCCACGACCGTTCGGATCGCGGGAAAAACGCATGTCGTCTACGAACTTCACGTCACGAACTTTCAGTCCGTCGACATTGCGCTATCGCGCGTGCAGGTCCTCAGGGCCGACGGATCGGGCGGCTCGATCGCCGACTATCGCGACGCGGGCTTGAGCAAGAAGATCGGCCGACCGGGACTGCGGCGTGGTCAGGAGAATCCGCACGTCGTCGGACCTGGAATGCGGGCTATCGCCTACCTGTGGATCGAGCTCGCCCAAGGGGCGGACGCGCCGCGCTCCATACGGAACCGGGTGGAGATGAACATCATGCGGCCGACGGGGCCCGTTCACGCTGTGGTGGAAGGCACCGCATCGGTTGTGTCCAGGGAAGCTCCGGTGGCCCTGCACCCTCCGTTGCGCGGCGGCCCATGGACAGCCATCTACGATCCGCTGTTGGTAGGCGGTCATCGCACCGTGCCGTACACGATTGACGGCCGCGCGCGCATCCCCGGGCGCTTCGCCATCGACTGGATACGCTTGCCCTCAAGCGGCACGATCGAGAAGGAGGCAGCACCCCGACCAGTCGATTGGAACGGATACGGCGCGGAGGTCCTGGCCGTCGCCGACGCCCTGGTGGTGGCCGCCATGGACGACATTCCTGAAAACCCGGAAGGCCCCGCGCCTACGGACAAGCCGATGCCGTTGGAGAACGCGAGCGGAAACTTCGTGACGCTGGACCTGGGACGAGGGAGGTTTGCCTTCTACGAGCACCTGAAGCGCGGCAGTGTCGCGGTGAAATCAGGAGATCGTGTCAAGGTCGGCCAGGTGATCGGCAGGCTCGGGAACTCGGGCAGCAGTTCGATCGGTCCCCACCTGCACTTCCATGTCGCTGACGCGAACTCGATCCTGGGCGCCGAAGGCCTCCCGTTCGTCTTCACGCGATTCGAACAGCAGGGGTCCTTCTCGTCGATCCAGGCGCTGTTCGCGGGTGAAAAATGGGTCGCGAACCCTGAGCCACACGCGAAGGAGCGAAGGCTGGAGCGACCAGGTGCGAACGCGGTGGTCGTGTTTCGGTAACGAGACGGGCGAGGTTGCGCGGCCGGCTGACGCGAGGCATTTCATGACACACCACCCACCGGATTCCCGTCATGCTCCGCCTCACGCTGGCCGTATTACACCTGCTGGCACTCGGACTCGGCCTCCATGCGGTGATCAGCCGCGGGCTGGCGCTACGCGAGGCGCCCACGGACGCCTCCCTCCGCCGAGTGTTCCGCGATGATGCGTTCTGGGGCATCGCCGCGGGGATCTGGATCAGCACGGGACTCTGGCGCATGCTCGCGAGCACGGAGAAGGCGTCGAGCTACTACTACACGAATCACGTGTTCTACGCGAAGATGGGATTCCTTCTGCTGATTCTCGCGCTCGAGATCATGCCCATCATCACGCTCGGCAGATGGCGCGCGGCGCTCGGCAAGGGACGTCCGGCGAGCGAGGTCGCGGTGCCAGCAACGGCGCAGCGCATAGCGACGTTCAGTTTCGTCCAGGCAGTGCTGACGATCTGCATGGTGACCGCGGCGGTGCTGATGGCTCGCGGTTATGGAGCGCGATAGTATGCCCGAGGTGCGATCACGATCCCCGCATGTGGAGCGCGTCAGCGCCCGTGGTGTCGTGCGATCTCGGCGTCGGTGAGACGAAGAAACCGCGCTGCATTGTTGTAGAAGATGTCGCGCTTCTGACGCGACGTCAGGAAGGGAGCGTTAGAGGGCGTGCCGATTCCCACGGCGTCGATCGAGGATCTCATCGCGTCCAAGCAGACTGGCCGCCTTCAGGACGCGGCCGACATCGAAATCCTCGAAGAGATCCGGCGGCTGCGCTGTCAGTGACCCTGCCAGGTGGCGCGATAGCGCCGTGGGCCATTGAGGCGCGCCGCCAAGCGCGAGCGTCGCCGCCCATCAGGGAACGAGGAGCGCCGCCGGGACGACGGCGATGCCGTCCCGCCGCCGATAGGCTTCCGGGCCCGTGTGAATCACGAGGGCGTCGACCAGCTGGCTGCCAAGGTGGTCTCGTAGCCACAGCAGGTGCTGCACGTCCCTGTCGCTGACCGACGCGGCGAGCTTGACCTCGTACGCCACGCAGCGGTGGTCGCGGCGAACCAGTATGCCGTCGATCTCGTGGTCGCCGCCGTGGGTCCTGACGTAGTGGTGCGCGGCGCCGGCGGCCTGCGCGTAGGTGCGCATCGACTGGGCGACGAGCGACTCGAAGAGCGCCCCGAAGAGTCCGCCGTCGCGGATGGTCGGCACCGCCTCGACGAGTGGGGGCGTGGCGCCATCCATGAGGGCGCCCTCGTCGACCCCGAGCAGATGGGCGCTCAGCGCGGGGTCGACGAGGTGGATCTTCGGCGCCTCGCCGAGCCGGCTGATGGCCGTGCCGCCCGGCTTCCATGCCAGGACGGGGTCGTAGATGAACAGCCGCTCGAGAGCGTCGCGGTACCGGAGCACTGTCGTCTTCGCCGGCGTGCCGCCCTCGTCCGCGGCGGCGACGTTTCGGAGCTTCTCGAGCGAGGTGGCCGTCGCGGTGGCCGCCGCGTAGGCCGTGAGCCAGCGTCGTACCGCTGCGGGGTTGGCGGCCGCGCCGTTGACCTCCTCGATGTCTCGTGTGACGAGGTGTTCCACGTAGCCCTCGAGTTGCGTGGCGCGCAGGGGCGGCGCGAGCGTCCGAACGCCCGGCAAGCCCGACGCGACGATCTCGCGCGCATAGTCTGCGAGCCCCCACGGCGATTCCCCGCGCAGGGCCGGCCGGCTCCCCGTCAGGAGCTCGGCGACGCTGACGACGTCTCGGGCGGCGGCGTGGTGCCCGTCCGCCTCGAGCCGCTCGCTCATCGCCATCGGCCGCATCCGGCGCGTGACAATTCGTCCCGCGCCCGTGTGCGTCGGCAACGCCGCCTTTGGGGGTTGGGCCGATCCGGCGAGGATCGCGAGTCCGGGCCTCGGGTCGTCGTCCACGCGCGTGCGGACTTCGTCGAATATCTCCGGCACGCGCTGCCACTCGTCGAAGAAGACCGGGAACGGCTCGCGAATCGCTCCCGAGGGATCGGCCCGCACGACATCCGCGGTCGCCTTTCGGTCAAGCCGCACAATTCTGGCGGCCAGGCGTTGGGCCGTCGCCGTCTTCCCGACGGCCTTCGCACCATGGAGCAATACGGCACCAACGCCCGCCAGGAGTTGGGTGAGCTCGGCATCGATGACACGCGGCACATAAGACCGCGAGGATGGCGACGCTGGCAAGGGACACCGGGGCGGAGGAGGGGAGCGGACTCGGGCGGCGCGAAGCGGCAATCGGGTGTCTACGAAATGGTAGCACAGGATCGTGTGACATCGTGCACAGTTCGTCACGTAATGGTAGCACGCATCTCTGCTAAATGGTAGCGCATATCTCTGCGAAATGGTAGCACAAGCCGATTTGCCCGTCCGCTGTGGTTGCTACGGCTGGCGAACGAGGTGGCGGTTGACCAACCAGTGTGTCCGTTATACAGTACATGATGTCCGTTATACAAGACATCGCCCGTATCAGCGACCGCCCTCCAGTTCAACACAAAGGCATGACTCGTCTCACCCTCGTGCGGGCAGCGATCGCACTCGTCTTCCCAGCCACAGCCGCCTCCGCCCAGACAACCGCAAATTCTGCCGAGTTCCGGATTACTCCGGGCACCACGGTCCTCGCCGGCAATCCCATGACGATCGTGCTCGCGGGCGTGCCCGCGCGCGCGTCGGTGCGCGTGGACGCAGAGCGCCTCGTCTACTCGTCCTTTCACAACGGCAAGCGGCTCCTCTTCCGCAGCCATGCCGAGTTCACCGGCGGCAGTAACGGCACCGTTGATCTCAGCGCGGCGAAGCCCACGGCGGGCACCTATTCGGGCGCAGACCTTCGCGGCCTGTTCTGGTCCATGGTGGCGACGGCGGACTCCGCGCCCGCAAGCGCGCAACCCAACGCGGTGCGCCTGCGCGCGCGCGTCGGCGGCCAGGTCGTGGCGGACACGACGATCGTCTTCCAGAACGCGCTGCCAGAGGTCCGCGTCGAGCAGGTGTCCGCGTTCCCCGGTGCGTTGTTCGCAGCACTCCCCGGTGGCGGGCGACGCCCCGTCGTCATCCTGCTCGGTGGGTCGGATGGCGGGAGTCGAGCGGCGCGCGAAGCGCCCAAATTGGCATCGCAGGGCTATGCGGTCCTCGGCCTCCCGTACTACTCGCCGCCCGCGGGCCCCGGCGGACCTCGCGAGCTTCCGGAGCTTCCGGCCGACTTCGCAGACATCCGGGTCGAGCGCCTGCAGGCCGTGTACGAGTGGCTGCGGACGCGCGACGACGTGGACACGAACAGGATCGCACTGTACGGGGCGTCGAAGGGTGCGGAACTGGCGCTGCTCGCCGCGAGCCACTTTCCGTGGATCCGGGCGGCGGTGGCGCTGGCGCCCTCGGATGTCGTGTGGGAAGGTTGGGGTTGGGGCGTGCAGCCCGGCACCCGGTCGTCGTTCTCACTGAACGGGACGCCGTTGCCGTTCGTGCCCTTCGAGGGCTTCCTGGACGAGATGGAGAAAATGCGCACTGGTGCGCCGATCCACATTCGCCGCTTCCATGACCGCGGACGCGCGGCGCACCCCGAAGCCGTCGCCGCGGCGCGCATTCCCGTCGAGCGGTTTCGCGGGAAGCTGATGCTGGTGGCCGGCGAGGACGACCAGAGCTGGAACTCGGCGGCGATGGCCCGCAGCATCGCGGAGCGTCGCGCGGCCGCCGGTCTCGAGACGGTCAGCCTGATCTATCCGGATGCCGGCCACCTGCTCAATGGCAACGGATGGTCGCCCACCACGCACTACAATGTTGGACAGGAGCAAAGCGGCGGGACACCTGCGGCGACCGCCCGCGGCCAAGCGGCCGTGTGGCCGGCGATGCTCGATTTCCTGCGCAACGCGCTCCGTTAGCTCAACGCCGACGACGTCGGCCCCGCGCACTACCCCACGCGCGAGTCGCGCGTCTGGTCCGGTCCTCTCGCTGGAGTGGTGATGCTGCGAATCGTGGTGGTAGCCGTGGTTGCGCTTCTGGCAGGAGCCGGACTGGCGACAGGCACTGGCTCGTGGGCGGTGCGGCCCGGGCTCGTCGGGCTCGCAGCGATGCTGACGGGCGGCATCATCGTGAAGCGATACTGGCAGCGGCTCCAGGCAATGAGCGCAGACCCCGGGTCGCCGGAGCGCACGTTGTGGCACGGCCTCGCGACCACTGCGCTCGTGGGTGGTCACCTGTTCGCGAGTCTGTGGTTCATCGGACCGGCCATGCGCCTGCACTCGCCGCTCGTGCACGACACCGCCATCGACAACTGGACGATGGTGCTGGGCGCCCTGCTGAGCTACGGCCTCACTCGTGATCGCGAGCCGCGTCGCGACGAGCGTGACCGCCTCTTCGCGGCGCGAGGACTGCGCGCAGGCTACATCGCCCTGGTCGTGCAGACCATTGGCCTGAGCGTGGCGCTCGGGTTTAGCGCCGGCACCGCGGTGGAGCGGCTGTCGCAGGCGATGATCTCGCACCTCCTCATCTCCACGCTCATCCTTGCACTGCTGATTCAGCACGCCGCGCAACTGCGTCTCTACGCGATCGACGCGCGTCGGGCGTTGGACGTCGCGTGACGCGTGTGACGCCGATCGGCAATCGCCTGCGCGCGTTGCGCTTCGAGCACGACGAGATGACGCAGGACGCATTAGCCCGCGCCGCCGGGATCACGCGCCAGACCATCGTCGCGCTGGAGGGCGGACATTACGCGCCATCGCTCGAGCTGGCGATGCGGCTGGCGCAGGTGTTCAACCGCCGAGTGGATGACGTGTTTTTCTGGCGCGATCCGCCGGCACCGTAGCGACCGCTGGCTCTCGCGGCTGGAGTGCAGCCGCGGCAGCATTCAACACCCACCATGCATCCACCACGTGACACCATGCATAACACGCTGACCCACTTTGCCATTCACACCGACGACATTGCACGGGCGCGCGCGTTTTACGGCGCCGTGTTTGAGTGGGGCTTCAACTCATACGGACAACCGGACTTCCTTCAGGTCAAGGCTGAGGACACCGAGAGCGGGGCGACGATCGGGGCATTGCAATCGCGAAACTACTCCCCTGTGCCAGGCAAGCTTCTCGGATGGGAGTGCACGATTGGTGTCGAGAATGTTGAAGCCATCATCGAACGCGTCAGCAACAATGGCGGACGCATCGTGATGCCGAAGACGCCTATTCCGTATGTGGGGTGGATCGCAAAGTTCCTGGACACGGAAGGGAACCTTGTGTGTGCAATGCAATACGACGGGAGCGCTCGCTGACACGTTTGAGTGACCCTCGCCGGGGAGGCGGGGGTCCAGCGATGAACAGCATAGTGACGTAGACCCCGCATCCATTACCCGCCTTGGCCATTCGCCTGTCGACGGCGATCGACCGCCGCAAGCGCATTCGTCGCGCCGCGAAGCACATCGAGTCGACGCTGCACCACAATCCCAGCGCTCGCCTTCCGCTCACCACGCTGGCGGACGTCGCATGCATGTCGCCATTCCACTTTATCCGACGATACGCGCACGCGGTCGGCGAGTCGCCGGATGCGAGCGTGCGCCGCCTGCGGCTGCAACTTGCGCGCGACATGCTGGCGACCGACCCGGACGCAAGCGTCACGCGCATTGCGCTCGCCGTCGGCTACGAGAACGTCGCGGCATTTGGCCGAGCCTATCGTCGCCAGTTCGGCATGACGCCGAGTTGCGATTCGCGGAGCGATGTGGCGCCGGCCACGGTAACGACGTGCGTCGTCGAGCGGCCAGCGATCAGGATGCAGGCCCTCCGGGTGGATCGCGACATCAGCGGACATTGCGAAGACGGCATCTGGTGGGCGTTCGACGAATTGGTGGGCCATCTCGACGCGGGTGCCGTGCCGCGCATGGGGCAGGACGTGTTTGCCGTGATCGCGCCTCGGGGCGGCGTCGCGCGCGCGGCCGTGCGCGAGACGACGACCGTGCGCGACGGGTGCAGACTGCCCGCGTACGAGGCAGGCGCCGGACTCGAGCTGTGCCTCACGGGCCAGACGGATGCGGTGTGGGCGGCGCTGCCGCAGGACGAGCGGTTGCACCTGCGCCGCGATGACCAGCCGCTCCTGCTGCGCTACTTGAACGACCCTGCGTACTGCCTCCGGCGCGACCAGCGGATTTCACTGTTCGTCCCGCTGGCGAAGCCGTCGCGCCGATCCGCCAAATGAGCAATCCCTGCAGCGCGCGGCAGCATGCCGACTCCGCAGATTGTCGTCCATGCCGCCCACCCACACCTCTCGCGTCCGCCTCAGCCACGCCGTCGCCGTTGCGCTGACGCTGCTCGCCCCCGCCGCGTCCGAGGCCGCCGCCCAGGCGCAGCTCTCGGATTCCGCGCGCCTCGCGAACTTTCTCGTCATCACGCGCAAGCCGCTGCAGCATCCGCTTCGCACGGCGGCGGTGAAGCGCTCCACGATGCCCATCGGCACGTACGCGGATGGCTCGCCGATGCTCGTGGAGCTCACGCGTCCCGCGACGTCGAGTCGCAATCCACTTCCCGTCGTTTTGCTGGTGCATGGCGGACTCTCCGACGACGCACCGGTCCGGCCGCGGGCGTGGCAGGTGTACAAGGACTGGGGAACGGTGCTCGCCGCGAGCGGCGTGGCGGCGGTGATGTTCGATCACGGACTGGGAGGGCCGCAGCGACGGCTCGACCGCTCACTCAGCGAGATCGACATCGTGCTCCGTTGGCTCAAGAGCGACGGCGCGCGGCTGGGCCTCGCCGTCGACTCGATTCACGTCGCGGGATTCTCGGCCGCTGGCCTGCTGGCGTCGGAGCTGCTGCGCAAGGATCGTCCGATGCCTGTGTCGCGCATGCTGCTCGTGTATCCGCTCACGGGGATCGCGCCGGAAGCCGCCGTCTCCTCAGGCGCTGACGACGCGACGGCTGCGCGGATGAATCTCGGAGCCAACGCTGCGTTCGTCGCGAAACGAGGAGCGAAGCTGCTCGTGATTCGCGCGGGGGCTGATGCGATTGTTGGCTTGTTGCCGCTGCTCGATCGAAACGTGGCGGCACTGATCGCCGCCGATGCGCGCCTGGAGTTGGTCAATGTGCCCGGCGAGCCGCATGGCTTCGACGCGGAGCACGACACGCCCGACGTGCGCGCGGCCATCGACCGGTCGCTGCGATTCATCGCTGGTGCGCGCGGGGAAAAGCCGTGAACGCGCGCTCTGTGTGGGCGATCATCGCCGGACTGCTTTTCATCGTCGTGGTCACGACGCTCGCCGACCTGCTGATGCACGCCGTCGGCGTCCTGCCTCCGATGGGCCAGCCGACGAATGACGCGCTGTCCCTGCTCGCGCTTGGGTATCGCGTGGTGATCTCAATCGGCGGCGCGTGGATCACGGCGCGTCTCGCGCCCTCGCAGCCGATGAAGCACGCGTTGCGGCTCGGCTACATAGGCGTGGTGCTTGGTGTCGTGAGCCTCCTTGCGACGTGGAAGCTCGCGCTCTTCCCGCAGTGGAACATGATCGCACTCGTCGTGCTGGCCATTCCGCAGTGCTGGGCCGGCGGCCTTCTCTTTATTTCGCTCGCTCCGATGCGATCTCCGTTGTCATCCTGAGCCACAGGCGAAGGATCTGCACGTGTAGTTGCGCAGTACGAGGTGCAGATCCTTCGCCAGTGGCTCAGCCGAACGCCGGACGTTCCAAACCTCAGGCTCCACAGCCGGGCAGGATGTTATGGCGGCGTAAAAGTGTATGGTCAAGACAAGAGGCCTACCGAGAGCACTCTCGTGTAGGCCCCTTCCAATCGCGGTTGGCACTGCCGTTGCTACCGCCTCTACCTCAAAGAAGGGGCGGCAATCACCGCCTGCGCGCAGCGGTGATTGTTCGTTGTGTGCCGGCCTACTTCAGTTGTGCAGCACTCCTGTCCACACAGGACACTGCCGTCTTCACCTGAAGTGGTCGATGCCTACTTAGAAGACAGTCGGGCATGGCAATCGCTACCGCGTTTGGCGACCACGCCCGACTGTGCCCTGCTCGTGTGAGTGCAGGCGGTACTGAGCACAATCACCGTCGCTCCATCACAATAGGCACTCCGCCGCATTGCGAACCTGCACAGGGGTCGTACTGTCTGCGTTGAGCTGATTCAATACCACTTCAATTCGCGTCGCATAGTCAGCGGGAAGTGGGGTCCCGACGAGCCCACCATTGTCCGACGAGAGGCTGGAGATTCGGCATGATGGAGTGATGATAATGCCATCGTTCGTTGCCTTTCGAACGATTCCGGCGACCAGTCGATTGTATTCGAACATGTGTCCGGGCCGCACCGTCCAAAGAAGGTCGCGAATGGCGAAGACACGCGATTCGACTGTCGCCCCAGGGTCCTTGGCCAATTCGATAGCAGCACCCATGAGCTCGGCATCTCGCCACACTATTACATACGAGTGAAATCTTTCGAGCACACCCAGGTCGTGCTCCGTGCGTGTGGCAATCAGTGTCGTTGCAATGGTGCGAGCCCCAAGCTTTCCGCATCCAGCAAGAGTGTTGAGTGCGTCCGTCTCTTTATGTGCTGGACGACCGCTGGACACGATCCTGGATGCATTGGCGCAGTGTGCGCGGCTCTCGGCCTCAGGTGTACTCTGTGCCCCCGCCGACATCGCCAACGCGATACTGAGACCGACCAACGGGGATAGGGCCTTAGGAATGCACATTTATGGTTGCCTCAAATCGCATGTGATAGATGCTTGGAAAACAGTAGTTGTCCCTTCTTTATCGACATCCAGATCTGAGGCGAGCATGTCTCGGAAGAATTGATACACGCCAAGTCGGTTAAAGGTTACTGCTATCAGCTTGTTCTCGGCTGTTCCGTCGGGAGATAGACGTACCGCCCCTTCGTAGATGTCATGCAATTGTCGCTGTTGCCGCATCTCGATAAGTCGTTTGTAGTGAATCAGCTCGTGCTGATGGACCTCGCTCCGCAGTAAATCCATATCAGCACTCTTACAATAGTCACCGCCCCCCTTTTGTGCCTTGTAAAACGGATCCGATGGAAAGAGGGCGGCGCTGATATATGTGCCGGCCTCAACGCTTTCTTTCCCAGCAATTGGCTTGTTCCATGTGAATGCTGACACGAATACTAGGCGAGCATTCGGCCCACTGGGCACCGCTTCAAGGTTATAGTCAGGAAACAGGTGAAGAGTGCGACCTAATCCTCCGCGAAGTAGCGTCAACCTACTGTCATCTATGGTTAAGCCCGGATAGTCTGCGAGCATTATCGGTTGTCCGCGTGCAGACATTTGCGGCGAAGTCGCCGGTTGGTCAGCGTCCGTGAACGTGGTACGCCGGGTGATGCCAAAGTCAGCCGCAGCCGAGTCTGCAATACCTTCCACACTGGAGTACGCCGCTACATGCGTGCCAGCCACTGCCTTTCCAGCCCACTCAAATCTGGTGCCAGTTGCGTTGACGGAGCTGTCAGATATCGTCAGCGCGCCAATCGTCGAGTGCCAACCTATCAGCGTGAACGAGCTGGAATCCGACATGCTTGCGTTGCATGACACGCGTGTGCCCCGCACCACTGCTGCAGGCAGGCAAGAAACAGTCAGTTTGGGTCGTGTCGTTCCGACCGTAATAGCGAGAGAGTCAAAAATATTGATTACGTTCGCACCACTTCCCTTCACCTTGATGTATCCCGACTGGGTGGGAACCAGTTTGCAGGACAATAGGCGACCGGATACGCATGTCCCAGTTGCTCCAGATGGTGGATTGTAGGTGTATTGCGACACCCGACCGTCGCTCGCGTTCTTGAACGTCGTCGTGATCAGAATGGTGTCGCCTGCTGCGACCGTTGTCTTGCTCGCCGCGAGGTGAATCTCCGGCTTGAGTGGCACGGTGATGTGTATCGCTTGCGCCTCGATGTACGGGCCAGCGTTGGCCTGACCCTTTACGTGCACCGTGCCGGACTTGGTAGCGGTCACGCGACACGACACCGGGCCAATGTCGCCGCACGCAGGCGTGACCGGGCTACCGTCATCTGGCACAAACTCCCAGCTGAGTGAGTCAACGCGAAAGCCCACACCACTCGGCGTGGCGATCAGGCCGAGGTTTACCGAGGCCCCCCACCACGGCATGGCGATTTCCGTCTGCGTATGACTATATACGTCCTGAATGGCCAGTTGTGCATCGAGGCGTCGCAGGCTCCCGGTGGCGTTCCCGCTCCATGACCAGGAAACATTCCCCAGTTCGTTGGAAAACCGGCTCGGAGCCTGTTGTGTTAGATAGACATCTCCCGACACATCCACGGTATCGACGAGAACATCCGCTTGCGTGGTGTATTTGCCCACCATGGTCACCGTTCCGCCGGCGTCATTCGGGTGACCGCCAAGTCCGTAGTCGAAAGTGTCGCCAAGCCCGTCTCTTATAGTTGTATGTCCGGACGCCGTCCGGATCACGCGAGTGGACTGCGGGAAGTGACCCATGAATGTCGAGCCACCAAGACCGACCGAGCCAGATGCGACTTCGGGCGATATCTGCATCTCGTCTGAGAACGACCGAGACGGAAGACCGGGTCGGAGACCGTTGAGGTCCTGGTGGAGCGGAGTACTGATCCGGTCGGCGCAAGCCGCCATTAGCGCGGCGGCAGTGAGTAGCGCTAACCTACTTGCCTGATCTTCCCCCGAGAACGTAGACAGGTGGTTTACGCTGCGTTCGTGATCGCTTGCTCGGATGCCAGCTGCTGTTCGTACTCGACGGGACTCTGATACCCCAAGCTCGAGTGCCGTCGCTGTTGATTGTACCACACCTCG
>JANOIJ010000360.1:0-14759 GCA_031407575.1 Gemmatimonadaceae bacterium
TCACCGGCGACCACCGCGGTGGAGCCAGCACCATCACGCAGCAGCTGGTCGGCAACATGCATCCGGATCAGATCGATCGGCGCGACCTGGGGTTGGGACGCAAGCTTGCGGAGCAGCAGGCGGCGCGCGAAATGGAGCGCCACTACAACAAGGAGCAAATTCTCGAGGCGTACATCAACCAGATCAACTTCGGGCATGGTTGGTACGGAATCGAGTCGGCGGCGCGGCGCTACTTCGGCAAGAGCGCATCGCGGTTGACGCTGGCCGAAGCGGCTACCCTCGCGTCACTCCCGAAGTCACCGGTAGGCTACGACCCCAGGCGCTTTCCGGAGAAGGCGCGTGCGCGGCGCGATCTCATCCTCGGACTGATGGCCCAGCAGGGCCTTGTCACGCCCGCTGACGCGCAGCGCGCTCGCGCCGAGCCAATCGTCACAGCGCCGAATGCGGGTGCGTCAGCGCCGTCGCAGTACTTCGTGGATGCGGCAAAGCAGGCCGCGGAGCGCGCAGGGATCAGCGTAGCCAGCGGCGGCTACCGTGTGTACACCACGGCGGATCCGGCGCTCCAGAAGGCTGCGGTGCAGGCCTTGGTCGAGGGCACCGTGTCCGTCGAGAAGCGGAAGGACTTCAAGCATCCCACGTGGGCCTCCGCCAAGGGCGTCGGCAACTTGTTGCAAGGCGCCATCGTGGCGATGGATCCCTTCACCGGCGACGTGCGCGCGCTCGTGGGTGGACGCAACTACGCGATGGCGCCGTTCAACCGCGCCACGCGCGCGCTCCGTCAACCCGGTAGCTCGTTCAAGCCGTTCGTCTATGCCAAGGCGCTGGAGGACAGCATGAGCGCCGCGTCCATTGTGCCCGACACGGCGCTGGCCATTCCAATGGACAATGGCACCACCTACAGTCCCGACAACGCAGACAACAAGTTCCTCGGCGCCATCACGCTGCGGGAAGCATTGACGCATTCGCGCAATCCGGTCGCCGTGCAACTCGCGCTGCGCATCGGCGTCGATTCCATGGCAGCGATGGGCGTGCGCGTCGGACTGTCCACGCCCATCGCGCCGGTGCCGGCCAGCGCGCTGGGTGCGTCGGTGGTGCGTCCCTTGGACTACGTGGCCGCCTACGCGGTCTGGGCGAACCTCGGCAGCACGATCGAGCCACGCGTCGTCACCCGCATCGAGGACGCTGCGGGGCGCATCGTCTTTCAGCAGCCCATGTCGATGCTTCAACCGGCGATTGACCCGCGCGTCGCGTTCATCGTGCGCGACATGATGCGCGATGCCGCCGAGCGCGGCACCGGCACCGCGGCGAGGAAGGCCCTCCCGGCGTCCATTCCCGTCGCCGGCAAGACCGGCACGACCAACGAGAATGTCGATGTCTGGTTCATGGGGATGACGTCCGACCTGGTGGCGGGCGTGTGGCTTGGCTTCGACAGGCCGCGGACGATTACGCCAGGCGCCGCAGGTGGCTCGCTCGCGGCGCCGATCTGGGGAGCGATGATGGCGAAGTACTATGCCGGTCGGCCCGCACCGCCCGCCTGGGTGCCTCCGGACGGTTTGGTCACCGCGGAACTGGATCGCCTCACGGGTTCGCTCGCGGATGCAGCGACACCGCCCGAGCGCCGCTACACGGAGTACTTCGTGCCTGGCACCGAGCCCGAGCCGCTTCGCAGTGTGCCGTGGAAGCTCGGGATATTCGGAGCGATCGTCCCATAGGGTGCGCCACCTGTTCGACCCGAGCGGGTCGCGGCGCGACGACGTACGGGACGAAAGCACAACGCCCCGTCCGGTTTCCCGGACGGGGCGTTGCAATTTTCGAGGTGGACTAGTTCAGCTCGTCAGTGACGACCAGCCAGTCCGACTCGCCGTTTAGCGGCCGAGCTTGACGACGTTCTCAGCGGCCGGGCCCTTGGCGCCCTGGACCACGTCGAACTCAACAGCCTCACCCTCTGCGAGGGACTTGAAGCCATGTCCCTGGATGGCGGAATGATGCACGAAGCAATCCTTCTCGCCGTTCGCGGGGGTGATGAAGCCAAAGCCCTTCGTGTCGTTGAACCACTTCACGGTGCCGGTCGTACGCATAGCTGAACTCCTCAATGATGTTTGTAGCCGTCGTTCGATCCAATCGAACGCGCAACTACATGTTGAACGTGAACGGAACCCTCACGCGGGGGCCCACCCTACAGATACGGCACTGTGCCGCACCAGCAGCGACGCGGGTGAAAAAAAATGAGACCCGCGAATAGCAGGCCCCAGATCCGTCGGAACTAGTTTCCCATTCCGAAGAATGGGATGCGTCGCTGAAACGAACAGTAATACTTTCCCTGACGCAGCGATACCCCCACCTTGCAAGTCGTTGCGCGCACCTTCTCACACGGCGATCCCATGCGTCTTCCCGCCGCAGTCCTGATGAGTTTCGCCATGCTCGCCGACGCGTCCGTAGCCGGCGCGCAGGCGCTGCCGACGTTCGAGTGGCCACAACACTCCATGCAACGACCGGGGCCGCCCAAAGTGTCTCCGGGACCCTTCGTCGCCTCGGCGCCACCGCCGTCGGACGCCATCGTGCTCTTCAGCGGGACGTCACTCGCGTCATGGCGCTCCTCTGATGGTGAGTCGCGACCAGCGCGGTGGCTGGTGCGCGATGGCTATATGGAAGTGGCCGCCGGCACCGGCGGCATCGCCACAACGCAGGAGTTCGGCGACGTGCAACTCCACATCGAGTGGATGTCGCCCAACCCGGCGAAAGGCACCGGGCAGGACCGAGGCAACAGTGGCGTGTTCTTCATGGGCCGATACGAAGTGCAGGTCCTGGACAGCTACGAGAACATCACATACGCCGACGGTCAGGCCGCCTCGCTGTACGGTCAGTTTCCGCCGCTGGTGAATGCATCGCGCCCGCCCGGCGAGTGGCAGGTGTTCGACATCGTGTTTCGCCGGCCGCACTTCGACGCCAATGGCCGCCTCGTCCAGCCGGCGCGACTGACGGTGCTGCACAACGGCGTGCTCGTGCACGAGGACGTCGCCCTCGTGGGGCCAACCTCGAACGGAGAGCGGGCCCCATACGCCGCACATCCCGACGCGATAGCCATCTCACTCCAGGACCACTCGCATCCGGTGCGCTTCCGCAACATCTGGGTGCGGAAGCTCTAAGGGTTCCGAACGAACCTCTCAGACCGCCGCTGCTGCCTCAGCCTCTTCCATGATCTGCGGCCGCGCCGCCGGCCCTGCGCCGTTGAGAGGCGGCATCAGCGCGATCGCGAATGCCTCGTCGAGCGTCGCGACCGGATGGAAGGTCAGCTGGCTCCGTACCTCCTCCGGGATGTCCTCCATGTCCGCTTCGTTGTCCTTCGGCAGGATGATGGTCGTGATGCCGGCGCGATGGGCGCCGAGCACCTTTTCCTTCAGTCCGCCGATGGGCAGCACGCGCCCGCGCAACGTGGACTCGCCAGTCATGGCGACGTCGCGACGCACGGGACGGCCCGACATCGCACTCACCAATGCCGTCGAAATCGCAACGCCGGCGCTCGGCCCGTCCTTCGGGATGGCGCCCGCCGGCACGTGCACGTGCACCTCGATGGATCCGAGTCGGTCCTCGGGGATCTTGAGCGCTGAGGCATGCGTGGCGGCGTACGTGAGTGCGGCGCGCGCGCTCTCCTTCATGACGTCGCCAAGCTGCCCCGTAAGGATGAGCGAAACATTGCCCCATCCGCTCACCTGGACTTTCTGGTCATCCGCGTCGTTGGAGCGCTGCGCACCATGCAGGCGACGGATCGCCGCCTCGACGAACATGATGTCGCCGCCCATCGGCGTGTAATACATGCCCGCTGCCACGCCGATCTCATTCTCCTCGTTCGCGCGCTCGGGATGCACGCGCGGACGGCCGAGCAACTCGCGGACGTCTTCCGGACTGATGGTGAGATCGTCCGTCCCGCCGGACGCGAGCTTGCGTGCCACCTTGCGGGCCACTGCGCCCACCTGACGCTCGAGCTGTCGCACGCCACTCTCGCGCGTGTACTTGCTCACGATCGTCATCACTGCGTCGTCCGTGAACGTGATGTTCTTGCTCTTGAGCCCCGAGTCCTCGAGCTGTCGCGGAATGAGGTATTTCTTGGCGATCTCCGCCTTCTCGCGTTCCGTGTAGCCGGCGAACTCCACCGCCTCCATACGGTCGAACAGCGGACCAGGAATGTTCTGGACAAAATTCGCGGTCGCGATGAACAACACTTCGCTCAGGTCGAACGGAATGCCCAGGTAGTGATCGGTGAACGAATCGTTCTGCGCCGGGTCGAGCACTTCGAGCAATGCGCTGGCGGGATCGCCCTGCATGCCCTGTCCCAGCTTGTCCACCTCGTCCAGCAGGAAGACGGGATTGCGCGTCTTCGCCTGCTTGAGTCCCTGAATGATGCGGCCGGGCATCGCGCCCACGTAGGTGCGCCGATGGCCGCGAATGTCCGCCTCGTCGCGAATGCCACCCAATGAAACGCGCACATACTCGCGTCCCAGCGAGCGCGCGATCGACTTGGCAATCGACGTCTTGCCGACTCCTGGCGGGCCGGAGAAGAGCAGTATGGGGCCCTTTGCCATCGCGCGGGCCTTCGCCTCCTTCGTGTCCGTCACCGCGCGGTGCTCACCAGTAGTCGTGAGGCTCGGCGTGGCATCGTTGCGATCGATGTGGAATGCCGTCACGGGAATCTCACCGGCCTGCTCCACCTCGTGCGCCAGCTCCTGCGCGCGCAGCTGGCGCACCGCGAGGAATTCCAACACGCGGTCCTTTACGTCCGGCAGCCCGTAGTGGTCCTCGTCGAGCACGACTTGCGCACGCACCAAATCCAGGTTGTCGTCGCTGCGCGAGTTCCATGGCAGCTCGGCAATCCATTCGAGGTAGGTGCGAATGACCTGGGCTTCCATGGACTCGCGACCCGAGCGCTCGAGGCGACCGAGCTCACGCTCCACCTCGGCGCGCGCCGTGGGCGGAAGTTCGAGCTTGGCGAGCTTGTCCCGCAGCTCAGTGATTTCCTTGCTCTGGTCGTCGTCGCCGAGCTCTTTCTGGATCGCCTTCATCTGCTCGCGCAGGTACATCTCGCGCTGGCGCTCGCCGAGCTCCTCCTGCACCTGCGACTTGATCTCCTCCTGCATCTCGATCATGCCGATCTGCCGCTGCACGTGCACCAGCACGCGGCGGAGTCGGTCTTCCACGTTCAGGTTCTCGAGCAGGCCTTCACGCTCGGCCACGGGCAGCTCGATGTAGCCTGCGACGAGGTCCGCGAAGCGACCTGGGTCGGTGACGGCGTCGAGCACCTGGTGCACGACTTCCTCCGGCAGGCCGCGGCGCTCGCCCAGCTCACCTGCACGCTCGCGGATTTCCTTGTAGAGCGCCACGAATGCGGGGTCGTTCTCGTCGAGCGGCTTCTGCTCCTCCACGGGTGTGACGACGGCGCTCAGGTAATTGTCGGATGGGTTCGTGGCATACTGGATGGCGGTAGCGCGCTGCTCGCCCTGAAGCAGGAGCTGCACCCCGCCAAGCCCGCGCTGGATCTGTCCAATGCGCGCGATGACGCCCATGGAGTAGAGGATCTCGGGCGTCGGTTCGTCCGTGTTGTCGCGCTGTGCGACCGCGAAGACCAACCGGTCGCCCTTGAGCGCGGCCTCGATGGCTCGGAGTGTCCCGGGCCGCCCCGCTGCGATGGGGGCTGTGAGTCCCGGAAAAATCACCGTTCCACGGAGCGGAAGAACGGGGAGCGTCTGACGCTGACCCATGGTGGTTCCTGTCTGGAGTAGACCCGAAGAATTGGAGCGACGCGAACCACGACACACGGATCGCGGCATGCTGGAGTGCTGGCTCGGGCCAAGGGCGGCTAGTTGAGCACACTCCATTCCACCTGCGATGCGACACCTCGGCAGCGTTTGACACTTTGCACGGTCATCGTGACGTAGTGTGCCTGCCGCTGTGGCGGTTCTCCTTTCCACCGCCGTTACGCTGTGCTACAATGTCCACTGCCAGCCTCACCCTGACTACCCGTCGTCGCTTGCCCGACCCGCTCGCCACTGCCGCGGATGACGAGCTGCGCGCTCACATCGAGCGCGCGCTGACCGCCCACTACGAGCTCGACTGCGAGATCGGACGGGGAGGCATGGGCATTGTGTACCGTGCCAAGGACCGACGCCTGAAGCGCCAGGTCGCCATCAAGTTGCTCCCACCGGAGCTGGCGTTCCGGAGTGAGATCAAGTCGCGATTCCTGCGCGAGGCGGAGACCGCCGCGCAGCTCTCGCACCCCAACATCGTTCCGATCTACACCGTCGACGAGCAGGCCGGCCTGGTCTTCTTCGTGATGGCGTACATCAGCGGCGACAACCTCGCGAAGCGCCTGCACGAACGCGGCGTCCTCACCATCGAGGAAACGCGCAAAGTGCTGCGCGACGTCGGCGACGCACTGGCCTACGCGCATGAGTGCGGCGTGGTGCATCGTGACATCAAGCCGGACAACATCCTGCTCGACGCGGTGACTGGCCGTCCAATGGTGACGGACTTCGGCATCGCGCGCGCGATGGACGGCAGCGGCGACAGTCGGCTGACCGCTACCGGAATGGCCATTGGCACGCCGGCGTACATGTCGCCCGAGCAGGCGGCAGGGGAGCGGGAGATCGACGGCCGGAGCGACCTCTATTCGCTGGGCATCCTGGGCTATCAGATGCTCACGGGCGAGCCGCCATTCAGCGCGGGCAGCACTCCGGCGATGCTGGTGAAGCACATCTCCGAGCGTCCGATTCCGGTGGAGCAGCGGCGCAGCGACGTTCCGACGGATCTCGCGCGATCCGTCATGATGCTGCTGGAGAAGGATCCTGCGAACCGGTTCCCGAATGCGTCGGCGCTGGTTGCGGCACTGGATGCGCGCGAGGCGCCTCCGTCGCGCGCACCCGCCCAGCCGCCGCCGCTGCAGAGTGCGCCGCCTCGCCTCGACTATCAGTCGCCGAACCGGCCCTTGTACGCCCCGATGCCGCCGTACGGGCACGATGATCGGATCAGCGGCGGCAGGATGAGTGGTGGAATGGGCGCCGACATGTCGATGGGCCGAGGGTTGGCCAACATGCCGGGCCAGTCGGGCGGGATGTCGCATTCACAGCCGAGCTCCGACGAGATGGGCCGCTGGGAAGCGCGTCCCGTCCGCGATTTCCGCCGGAAGATCGCGCCGTACCTGTTCGTCAACGCGGTCATCGTGTTGTTCGCCGTGTTCGGCAGCAAGGACTTCCTGTCGTTCACTGTGCTGTGGAGCATCTACATTGCGTTCAAGTACGCAAAGCTCTGGAGTGAGGGATACGACTGGCGCGATGTCTTCAAGCAACCGCGCGATCGTGAGGTGATGGAAGTCATCGAGGATGCCGCGGAGTGGCTGCGCGCCGTCTTCGACCCCGCGGCACGCGCGCGACTGCGCGCCAATCGCGACCAGCGCAAGCTGGCGGCGCGCATGGCGCCTCAGTCGCTGGGGCAGGGGTTCGATGCGTCGCGCGGCGGCACGGCGTCTTCCTACGCGGGCGCGATTACCGACAGCGCGCTTGCGGACCGCGTCCGCCAGTCCTTCTCGGACCGCGATGAGATCTTCCGTCGGCTCGATTCGCTTGGAGGCGCACTCCCCAAGACGCAGCGCGAGGAAGTGTCGAAGTCGGCGATGGCATTGGCGGACAAGGTGCAATCGCTCGCGATGGCGCTCGACGAATCGCTGCGGATGAACGTCGCCTCCGCGCGCGAGCAGCTGGAGCACGAGATCAACTCGCTGGAGAATGCGGCGAATCCGCTCGAGCGGGGCAGTGAAGATCGCGTGCGCCGCCTGGCGTACCTCAAGCGGCAGCGACGCGCGCTCGTCGACGCGGACACGCGTCGCCAGGGCTTGAGCAGCAAGCTCGAGACGTGCGCGCTTGCGCTCCAGAACATGCGCTTCGACCTGATGCGGCTCGGTGCAAGCCCACAGATGCACCAGCACATCACGGGACTCGCGCACCAGGCGATGAACCTCGCCGACAACGTCGACGAAGCGTTGTACGTCGCCGACGAAATGGGCCGGCTCGGCGGGCGCTCGTCATCGGGAGCGCGGCGCATGGAGCGAGGCGGGGGGTGACCGATCCCCTGCTCGACCGCCTGATGGTCGCGGTCGGGACGCAGTATCTCGTCGACGCGGAGATCGGGCGGGGCGGGATGGCGGTCGTCTATCGTGCGACCGATTTGCGCCTGCACCGCCGCGTCGCCATCAAGGTGCTGCCACCGGAGCTCGCCTTCAACGCCGACGTGCGCGAGCGATTTCACCGCGAAGCGCAGACGGCCGCACAGCTCGCGCATCCCAGCATCGTCCCCATCTACACGGTGGACGAGCGCGAAGGCCTCGTGTACATCGTGATGGCCCTCGTCGACGGTGAAAGCCTCGCCGAGCGCCTGGCGCGCGAACCGCGCCTGCCCATTGCGGACGCGCGGCGGCTCCTCTCGGTCGTCGCGGACGCACTCGCGTATGCGCATTCGATGGGCGTGGTGCACCGCGACGTGAAGCCCGACAACATCATGCTCGATCGCGGCAGCGGACGGCCGATGGTCACCGACTTCGGCATCGCGCGCGCGGCACAGGGCGATACGCGACTCACGGTGACCGGCGTCGCAATCGGCACGCCAGCCTACATGTCACCGGAACAGGCGCTGGGCGAACGCGAGCTGGACGGCCGTAGCGACATCTATTCGCTGGCCGTGATCGGTTACCAGCTGTTGGCGGGTGAGACTCCATTCAAGGCGTCGAACACCCCGGCGATGCTGGTGAAGCACGTGTCGGAAACGCCGCGACCGCTCGCCATGCTGCGCCCCGATGCGCCCGCGGCGCTCGTGCACGCCATCGCGCGCGCGCTGTCGAAGAAACCAGAGGACCGGTGGGCGGACGCGATGGCGTTCCGTGACGCCCTGCTCGACACCGCGCAGCCGCCGCCACCCTTTCCGCCACAAGCGCAGCACGCTTCGACGCACTACGCCGCACCGGCTACCGCACGTCCGCCCCAACGGGCGTCGTACCTGCCGGAGGCAATGCAGCGGCCGCCCGCGCCGTGGGTTCCCGCCCAGCCCTTGATCCCGCCGCTGATCCCGCCCATGCCGCCGGCACCAGTCTGGGGCAGCAAGGCGGACTGGCGGGAGTGGAAGCAGGCGAAGAAGCGATGGGAACGAGAGCATCGGCGCCACGGTGGGGCGCTAGGCGCCGGTGACCAGGACGCACCGGGACTCGATCCGGAGGAGCGGCTCGCGCGCTTCCGCCGCAAGACCATCGGCGCCGCCGCCACCGTTGGATCGCTGGCAGCAGTCAATCTCTTCACCTCACCGGGCTTTCTCTGGTTCCTGTTTCCGAGTGCGTTCCTGGCGCTCAGCGTAATGTCCGGCGCGGGCAGGCTGTGGGCCGACGGCATCTCACTCCGGCGGTTTTTCTCACCAGTCAAGGACACCGGCGCACTCGCGCTGGTGGGTGGGCCACGCATGTCGCTGATGGAAGCGGCGCAGCGCCTCGCCCCGGTTGATGTGCTGGAGGGGCCGTACGGCGAGACCGTGCGGCGAGCAGCATTCGATCATCTCTCCGTGCGCGATTCGCTGGCTCGGCTACCGCAGGTGGAGCGGGACATGATTCCCGACGTCGCGCCCACGGTGGATGCGCTCGCGGAACGTGTCGGCACACTCGCGTCGACGCTGCATCGGCTCGACGTGGATGTCGGTGGTTCGTCGCTCCCGTCGCTGGACGCTCGCGTCGCGGCACTGCGTGCCGAGGCGCGGGGTGAGCCGACTGCGGAGCAAGAGCGCCGCATTGCGCTGCTCGAGCGCCAACGGACGTCGATCGGCGAGCTGTCGGAGCGACGAGCGGGGCTGGCGTCGCAACTCGAGAGCGCGGGGCTCGCGCTGCAGAACCTGCGCCTGGACCTGCTCAAACTTCGGTCGTCAGGACTCGAGAGCGCGATGTCGGAGGTCGCGAGCGCCACGCAGGAGGCGCGGGCGCTCTCGCGCGAGATCGGGAACGCCGTGGACGCCATGCGCGAAGTGAAGGGACTGTAGCGGAGCGAATCAGCACGACGGTGATCGCACGCAGGACCAACTTCTACGCGACTGACACCACTTTTCCTCGCAGCCGCGCCGCCAAGGCCTTCGGCTCCACACTCCGCGCCACGACGTCCTCCGCGCCGAGCTCCGTGAGCCATTGACTCAGTTCCGCATCCGTCTGCCCGGTGTACACGATGACCCGCGCCCGGATTCCCTCGGCGGCGAGGCCCTGGAGCAATCCGACGGCGTCGAGTCGCGGAATGGCAACGTCGGTGACGATGATATCGGGATGCAGTCGTCGCGCGTAGTTGAGTGCGGCTTCCCCGTCGGCGGCCTCGATGACGGCGAGCCCTTCCCGCGCGAGTGCGTCGGAGAGCACGCGGCGCTGCGCGCGATCGTCGTTCACCACGAGCACGCGCGATGACGGTGCGCGACTGCCGTCTCGTGCGGACCGCCGTGGCGTCGCGGCGCCGATCGCTGTCCTGGGGGCTCCGACGGCGGGCATGGCGCGATCGAACGCCTCGTCGAAGCCGATGTCCACGGGCACGGGGACATCATCGATCGTCGGAAGTGCGTCACGGAACTGCGGCGGATGTTCGGACGGCTGGGCCAGCAGTTGCGCGAGCAACGCGTCGATATCGGTCTGCCCCGACGCCTCTACCTCTTCATCGCCGATCGGTGCGGCAACGTTGTCGAGGAGCTCGAAAAGTGAGGTCGTACCTTCAAGGACCCGCTCGAGACCGGACTCCCACATGGTGAGCGTACCGCACTGCCGCGCGAGATCCGACAGCTCGCCGATGTCCGCGCGTCGCGCGATGGCGCGCTGAATGGACGGCGTGACGAGAAAAATCTCCGCCACGATCGTGCGTCCCTTGTATCCGGTGCCGCGGCACTCCGCGCACCCGACCGGTTTGCGCAGCTTCTCGACGCGGCGGCCGGCCAGCAACTTCTGCTGCCGTTCCGGGAGATCCGCGAAGGTCACCGATGTCGCGCAGTGCTCGCATAGCTTGCGCACGAGGCGCTGGCCCACGATGCCCTTGAGCGCCGCCGCGAGCGCGCCGACATCGATGTCCATTCCGTACAGGCGGTCGAGCGTGGAGAGCGCGTCGGACGCGTGCAGCGTGGACAGCACCAAGTGGCCGGTCATGCTCGCCTTCACGGCGATTGACGCGGTCTCGGCGTCGCGCATCTCACCCACGAGCACGACGTCAGGATCCTGGCGGAGGATCGAGCGCAGCGACGCGGCGAACGTCATGCGCGTGCGCTCATTCACCTGCACCTGGTTGATCCCCTCGATGCGGTACTCGATGGGGTCCTCAACGGTGACGATGTTGAGGTCCGAGCGATGCACATGCCGTACGGCGGCGTACAGCGTGCTCGTCTTGCCGGAGCCGGTTGGGCCGGTGACGAGGATCAGGCCTTCGGGGAGCTCGAGCAAGCGCTTGACGCGCGTCAGCTCCTTGGGCGTATACCCGATGACGCCGAGCTCACGCGCGGCGACGCGCGAGTCGAGGATGCGGAGCACGACCTTTTCGCCAGCACCGCCCAGGGGCAGCGTGGAGACGCGCAAGTCGATCGTCCGATTTTCGTACATGACGCTCGCACGTCCATCCTGCGGGCGCAGCGAGTCGGCAATGTCGACGTTGGCGAGAACCTTGAGCCGGCGTATGACCTGGGGACTCTGGTCGAGCGGCACGCGGCGGGCGTCATACAACCCACCGTCCACGCGAAAGCGAACGAGCAGCCCGTCGCCCTTCGGCTCGAAGTGGATGTCGCTCGCCTCCTGCTTCAGCGCATCGGCGATGATCTGCTCCACGATCGACGCGACGTCTGACCGGGCCGCTTCGGGCTGATCGGTGAGGTCGCGAGCGAACGCGGCGGGAGCAGCGATTGACGGACGCGCCACTGGAGCGGAAGCAGTGGCAGGAACGATGCCCGCGTCGATCCCGGCGGTTCCCGTTGCGGGGGTGTTCGCCGTGGCACCCCCGGCGTAGATGAGGCGCCTGGCCGCGGCAATGGCGACGGGACTCGCGGTGACGATGTGGACGCGATGTCCGGTGGCATTCGAAAGGTCGCGCTCGATGGTGGAGCCGAGTGGGTTTGCGGTGGCGATGACGATGGTGGCTCCATCAGCTCGTACGGGAACGACATTGAGCTTTTCGGCGATGGCTTGCGCCATGTGCGTCGCGTCGGCCGGCGAGGCATGGGACAAGTCGGCGGGCTTCGTGGCCGAAACGGCGCATGCGAGCTCGAGAACTGCCTCATCGCTCGCGCCGGCGGCGACCAACGCCTCCCAGGCAGTGGCGCAGTCACCGAATTCAGGCAGCCGATCAGCTCCAGGCACGCCGCGACGGACAGCGGCGTCGGCCAGCCAGCGGTCGGGCCACATCTCGGGGGCGGCAATCGATCGGGAGGGACGGCCTGGCTGAGTCATGGAGGCTCGGATGAGGGACGTGGCGTCGCGTCCAGCGCTTCGGAGTATCGGCTTGCCGCGCCGAGAGCTTTAAGGTGCCTGACGCTTATTCCGTGCTAGCTTCTGGAATGAGCGATCCCCGGTTCCTCCTTATTGCGTCCAGCCTGCTTGGCACCTTGGCCAGCCCGATCGCCGGTGGGGAGATCGCAGCGCAGGACAGCTCGGCGGTCGCGAGGGCGAGGGCAACGCCGATGCCGCGCCCCGCTGTGGTGCGGGGACTCTACGTGAACCGGTGGGCGGTGCTGGGCCAGAAGATGTGGGAGCTCATCGGCGTAGCACGGCGCACTGAGGTCAACGCCCTCGTACTCGATGTAAAGGACGACCGCGGGCTGCTGCTCTACCGCTCCAGCGTACCACTTGCCAGGGAGATTGGCGCCGATACGTCGCGGCCAGTGTCCGCGGTGCGGATGCGCGCGATCCTCGATACAATGCGCGCGCATGGGATCTTTCCGATTGCGCGCATCGTCGTCGCGAAGGACCCTTTGCTCGCCGTGGCCAAGCCGGAGTGGGCCGTTCAACGACGCTCCGACGGCACCGCATGGCTGGACGCGAAGGGCCTGCCTTGGCTGGATCCCCATCACCGAGGCGTATGGGCCTATTCAGCGGATATCGCGGCTGAAGCAGTGCGCCTCGGGTTCGCCGAGGTGCAGTTCGACTACGTGCGCTTTCCGGACGATCGCCGCCTGATTCGCGAGGCGCAGTTTCCGCTGGCCAACGGCCGGTTGCGCGCGCAGGTGATCCGCGAGCAACTCGGCTACCTGCGCCAGCGCATCGCGCCGCTCAAGGTACCGGTGGCGCTCGACGTGTTCGGGCTCACCACCACCGACACCACTGACATGGGTATCGGGCAACGGTGGGAGCAGTTCATCGACCAGGCGGACTACGTGATGCCCATGACGTATCCGTCGCACTACGCGCGAGGCACGTACAAGCTCGCCAACCCGAACGCGTCGCCGTACGAGACGATCGCCCATGCACTGCGGGACGCGAAGGCCCGCAGCGCGAAGATCGCGAACGCCGCGGAAGTGGTGCCCTGGTATCAGGACTTCACGATGGGCGCGCCGCGATACGGTGCAGCGCAGGTGCGCGCGCAGATGCAGGCGGGATATGACAACGGCGTAAAGAGCTGGATCCTGTGGAATCCGGGTAGCCGCTACACCCTTGCCGCACTGCGCGCCGACCCCTGATCAGCGCTTCAGCAAATCGCCGATGACGTTCGCCACCTCGCGCGGCGCGTCTTCGGGGATGAAGTGGCGCGAGTCGGGAACGATGTCGAACGTGGCGCGCGGTATGGCGGCGGCCAGTCGGCTTCCCAGCTGGAGCGAGAGAAACGAATCGTGCTCGCCCCAGATCACCGAGGCGGGTACGGCGATCTCGGCCAGGCGAGCCGCCAGCGCGACCGTCTCTCGTGCATCGAGCGCGGCGAGATGCTGGAGGAACACCTTGCGGCCGACGTCGCTATTGAAGGGACGCTGGTACTTGTCCACCGAATGCTGCGAGCGCGTCGCGTCGTAGTATCCGCGTTCGAGATCGGCGCGCACGATGGGCAAGAGCCAGTTGGTTGGCAGGCGCTTCACGAGCGGCATGAGCGCGCGTGCCACGCGCACGTCCCGTGCGGGCCATCCATTGAACGCGACGCTGTCCACCAGGGCGAGCCGCGACACCCTCGCCGGCCAGTCGAGCGCGAGCGCCTGCGCGATGCCACCGCCGAGATGGTGTCCCACCACACACGCGCGATCGATGCCCAGTGCGTCGAGCAGCCCGATGACGCGTTCGGCGTGGGCGTGGAGTGTGAGCGCCCGCCCATTTGGCGGGTCGCTGCGCCCGTACCCCAGCAGATCGACCACCACCAACCGGTGACCGGCGGGCATCTGCTCGATGACCTCACGCCATAAATGCCCGGACGTTGGAAACCCGTGCAGGAAGACGACCGGCTCACCGACACCACGCGTGCCGGCGGCATAGTAGTAGAGCCTAGCGCCGCCCACATCCACGAACTCACCGCGCATGAGCGGGCGGTAGAGGGAAGGCACATGTGACGGTCATGCGCGCAAGATGCGGCTGCGCACCGCATGCGGACAAGCGAAGAGATGGCGTCGAAAAACGCGACGGGGTGGGCGCGCGTGGCGCGGCCCCCCCGCCGGGCACAATGGTTCTGGTGTAATAATATAGCGGGGGGGGGGGGCTTAGCGATCGAAAACACGCGCGCCGTGGGGGCCAAGAAAATCGTTTAGTAGATAGCCGG
>JANOIJ010000382.1:0-35717 GCA_031407575.1 Gemmatimonadaceae bacterium
TATCCGGGGCAGATCAAGGTCGTGCTGATTCGTGAGACGCGGGCGGTGGACTTTGCCCGTTGACGTTGCGACTCATGCGGGCGCGCAGCTCATCGACGGCACCGCGCTCGCGCGGCTCATCCGCGACGAGGTCGCGGCAGAAGTAGCAGGGCTCCGCACACTGGGAGTGGTCCCGGGTCTCGTCGTCGTGCTGGTGGGCGAAGATCCGGCCAGCGCCGTGTATGTCGGCGCGAAGGAAACGGCATCGCGCGAGGCGGGCATGGCGGGCGACACCATTCGCCTTGCCGCCACCACGACCGAGGCGGAACTGCTCGCGCTGGTGGAGCGCTTGAACGCGGACCAGGGCGTGCATGGTATTCTCGTCCAGATGCCGTTGCCCAGGCAGATCGACCCGGACACGGTCATCCGCCACATCGATCCGCTCAAGGACGTGGACGGCTTTCATCCCGTGAACGTGGGCAAGTTGCTCATCGGCCACCTCGACGGTTTTGTGCCATGCACGCCGAGCGGCGTGCAGCGCATGCTGGTGCACTACGGTGTGGAGACGCGTGGTGCAGAGTGCGTGGTGATCGGCCGGAGCACCATCGTGGGCAAGCCGATGGCGGCACTCATGGTGCAGGCAGGTGTTGGCGCGGATGCGACGGTGACCACGTGCCACAGCCGCACGCGCGATCTTGCCAGCCACACGCGTCGCGCCGACATCCTCATCGTCGCGGCGGGGAGGGCGCGCATGATCACGGGCGAGATGGTCAAGCCGGGCGCGGTCGTCATCGACGTCGGCATGAACCGCATTGCCGACGCGAGCACCAGGTCGGGTACGCGACTCGTGGGCGACGTGGATTTCGACAGCGTACGCGAGGTCGCGTCGCTGATCACCCCCGTGCCGGGTGGAGTGGGGCCGATGACCATCGCCATGCTGCTCCGCAACACCGCGCGCGCCGCACGCCAGTCGCTGGTCGCGTGATGCGCCGCACCCCGTCTGCGGACCGCCGCGGGCCCAGCGCCGAGTCGCCGTCGTTGTTCGACGGCCCGCCGCTCGAGTCGCACGCAATGGCCGACGACGAGGACGATGTCTTTCCTGGTGCGAGTCCACGCTCTGCAATCGCCGTCTCCACGCTGACGCAGACCGCGAAGGACATCGTGGAGGGCGCGTTCATGCCGCTGTGGGTGCGCGGCGAGATCAGCGACTTCAAGTCGCACCGCAATGGCCACTGGTATTTCGCGCTGCGCGACCGAACGTCACAGCTCAAGTGCGTCGTGTGGTCGCGCGACCAGATGGGAATTCCCGCCGCGCCGGACGACGGCATGCAGGTCACCGCGCTCGGCCACCTCGGCGTGTACGCCGCGCGCGGGGAAATGCAGTTCACTATCCGGCGCATCGAGGCGGAGGGCGATGGCCTGTGGCGGAAGCGTCTCGAGATGTCCCGCGCACGGCTCGAGGCCGACGGACTCCTCGCGCCTGGTCGCAAGCGTGCATTGCCGCGCCACCCGCGCCGCATCGCGATCGTGACCAGCTCGAGCGGCGCGGCGTTGCGCGACGTGATAGCGGTGCTGCGTCGGCGTGCACCCGGTGTGGAGTTGATCGTCGCCCACGCCGCGGTGCAAGGCGAGAGCGCGCCGAACGAGATCTGCGCCGCACTCGACCGCGTTGCGCGGTGGGGCGGTGCGGAGCTCGTGATCATCGGTCGCGGTGGCGGGTCGCGCGAGGATCTGTGGGCCTTCAACGACGAGCGTGTCGCGCGCGCAGTCGCGCGTTGCCCCGTGCCCACCATCTCGGCCGTGGGCCACGAGGTGGACATGTCGCTCTGTGATCTCGTTGCGGACCATCGCGCGGCCACGCCGTCTGCTGCGGCAGAAGCGGCCGTGACGTCGCGCGAGGAGATGATGGCAGTGCTGCACAACGTTCGTCGTCGCCTCGTGCGGGCGCTGGACGACCGCATGTACGACCCTCGTGCGCGGATGACCAGCGCGGCGCACAGTCTCGCGGCGGCCACCACCGAGCACCTCCGGGCGCGACGCCGGACGCTGGGCGCGCTGGCGGGCCGGCTCAACGCGCTGAGTCCGCTCGCGACGCTCGAGCGCGGGTACGCTGTGGCGCGTGACGAAGCGGGGCGCACACTGGCGTCCGTCGCCGACTTCGCGACGGGCGAGGGATTCACGCTCCGCGTGCGCGATGGCGAGGTGGATGCAGTCGCACGCGCGTCGCGCGCAATGGCTGAGGACGCCGGATGACCATCGAGCAGCAACTCGAGCGACTCGAGGCCATCGTCGCCGCGCTGGAGAGTGACCAGACTGATCTCGCGACTGCGCTGGCGCTTTTCGAGGAGGGGGTCGGGTGCCTGCGCCAAGCGGCCGGCTCACTCGCCGAGGCCGAGACACGCGTCAAGCGACTCAGGGAGCTGGCGGGTGGCGCTTTCGTCGTCGAGGACCTGGACGAGGATGCCTAGCGTGGCCGAGCGTATCGAGCCGGCGATGCTCGTGGAGCGGCGAGTGGAGGTGGATCGAGCGCTCACGGATATCTGCGTGCGCGGACTGGCGGACGTCGCGCCGCCCGTGCGCGACGCGATCCAATACAGCCTGCTGGGTGAAGGCAAGCGCATGCGCGGCGTGTTGTTGCTCAGCGCCTTCGAAGCCGCGGGCGGCGTCGGTGACGCGTCGGCGCTCGCCGCGGCCATCGAGGTGGTGCACGCCTACTCGCTGGTGCACGACGATCTCCCCTGCATGGACGATGACGATGTCCGCCGCGGGCGTCCAACGGTGCATCGCGTGTTCGGCGTCACGGCGGCGACAGCGGCCGGCCTGGCCATGGTGCCTCTTGCGGCGCGCTCGGCAGCGGCGTCGGCGCGCAGCCTTGGGCTGAGCGATGCGGATGCTGGTGGCATCGTCGCCGAGTTGATGCGCGCGTCGGGAGCGGGCGGGATGATCGGCGGCCAACTGCTCGACCTGGAGGGCGAGGGCCGCACGATGACGCTGACGGACCTCGAGCGGATCCACCGCGCGAAAACTGGCGCGCTCATCACGGCCTCGGCTCGGCTGGGCGGTCGTGCCGCGTCGGCGAGCGGTGAGCGTCTCGCTGCCCTGGGGCGGTACGGCGAGGCGATTGGGCTGGCATTCCAGATCGCCGATGACGTCCTCGACGTGACCGCGACCACTGACCAACTTGGAAAGACCGCCGGGCGCGACCTGGCGCTGCACAAGAGCACGTATCCGGCGCTCCTGGGCGTGGAGGGAGCAAAGGATCGCGCGTCCGCATTGATCGACGAGGGCTGTGCTGCCCTCGACGCGGTGGGGCTGCTCACGCTGGCCCTGGCGCAGATAGCGCGCTTTACCGTTGAGCGCACCTCCTAGATTCATGGATGCATATGTCCATTCTCGATCGCATCAAGAGCCCCGCGGACCTGCGGCCCCTCACCCGGGACGAGCTGCGCGCGCTCGCCACTGACGTCCGCGAGCGGATGGTCGATGTCTGCTCGCGCACTGGTGGCCACATCGGCGCCGGCCTCGGCGTGGTGGAACTCACGATCGCGCTGCACTACGCCTTCCGTACCCCGCGCGACCAGTTGGTATGGGACGTGGGGCACCAAGGGTATCCGCACAAGCTGCTCACCGGCCGCAATACGCAGATGGAGACGCTGCGGCAGGAGCACGGCATTTCGGGCTTCCTCAAGCGCTCGGAGAGCGAGTACGACACGTTCGGCGCAGGGCATGCCGGCACGGCGATCTCTGCGGCGCTGGGCATGGCGGCCGCGCGCGACATCAATGGCGAGGCTGATCTCAAGGTCGTCGCCATTCTCGGCGACGGTGCGCTCTCGTGCGGCCTCGCCTACGAAGGCCTGAACAACGCGGGACACTCGGATCGCGATTTCATCGTCGTCCTCAATGACAACGAGATGTCCATCGCGCCCAATGTCGGCGCGATGCACAAGTACCTCACGTCCATCCAGCGCAATCCGCTCTACAACCGTATCCGCTCCAAGTTCGGCGAGATCGTGGACCAGGTCGGGCCGGTGGGCGTGATCGTGCGGCGGTGGGAAGAGAGCATGAAGACCTTCCTCACGCCGGGCGTGCTGTTCGAGGAGCTGGGCTTCCGCTACTTCGGCCCTATCGACGGGCACGACATCGACGCGCTCGTCGACACGTTCGCGGCGGTGCGCGAAATGAACGGTCCGCGCCTCGTGCACGTCATCACGCAGAAGGGAAAGGATTTTCCCGCAGGCGAGCACGCGACGGGCGAGAAGTGGCACGCGCTTCCTCCTGGCTACGATCCCTCCACGGGCAAGCAGCTCAAGGCGTCGACGGCCAATCCGGCGTATACCGTTGTGTTCGGGAAGGGGCTCGCCGAGCTGGGCGCGGAGAACACCAAAGTGGTGACGATCACGGCCGCCATGCCCAGCGGCACCGGCGTCGCGGCGTTCGCCAAGGCCCACCCGAAACGCTTCTTCGACGTCGGCATCGCGGAAGGCCACGCCGTCACGTTTGCCGCCGGCCTGGCGACGCGTGGGCTTCGTCCCGTGTGCGCCATCTATTCGACATTCCTTCAGCGCGGCTACGACAACATCGTGCACGACTGCGCCATCCAGTCGCTTCCCGTGGTCTTCGCGATGGATCGCGCGGGGCTGGTCGGCGAGGATGGCGAGACGCACGCGGGACTCTACGACATCGCCTACATGCTCGCCGTGCCGAACATGACGGTCACAGCGCCGAAGGACGGACGCGAGCTGCTGGGGCTGTTGCGTGCGGGCGTCGAGCAGGACGACGGGCCGTTCTGCGTGCGCTATCCGCGCGATGTCGTTCCCGCGCCCGTACCCGACATGCGCGACATCGCGGCGACCCCGCATGCTACCTGGGAAGTCCTGCGTCAGGGCGGCGAGGTGGCCATCTTCGCCGTCGGCACGATGGTGAGCACCTCGATGCAAGCCGCGGAAACTCTCGCTGGCGAGGGGCTGGATGTCACCGTCGTGAACTGTCGCTACCTCAAGCCGTACGACGAGGTCACGCTCGCGGCGATCCTCGCGGGACATCGCCAGATCCTCATCGTGGAGGAAGGCACCGTGGTGAACGGCTTCGGAGCGTACATGTCGGCCATCATCGAGCGGCACGACCCCGCCGTCCGCGTCCACACGCACGGCGTTCCGGATCGCATCGTGTACGCCGCCGCGCGCTCGAAGCAGCTCGCGGCACTGGAGCTCGACGCGCCGGGCATCGCGCAACGCGTTCGCGCGCTGCACGAGAGCGAGGCGCTCGCCGGGTGACCCGAGTCGGCGTCGCCGGACACATCGGATACGTGGGGCTGGCCGACGTCCTCACGACGCTGCGCGAGTTGGCGCCGGCTCTGGGTTTCGAGCTGTCGTACGAGGACAGCATCCGCGACATCGCTGGCGCCGGCGCAGCGAGCATCGTGCCCGGTGCGGTGGACGCGATGCTCACACTCGGCGGCGACGGCACGCTGCTCCGCGCGGCGCGCATCGTGGAAGACCATCCTGTTCCCATCCTCGGCATCAACCTCGGGCGGCTGGGCTTCCTCACGTGCTGCCCCGCGAACGCCATGGAGGACGCACTGCGACGGTTCGCCGCGGGTGACTTTGTCGTCGAGCCACGCATGTCGCTGGATGCGCGCGTGCGCGACAAGGGCGACCATGACCGTTTGTCGTGGCGCGCACTGAATGACGTCGTACTGCACAAGGGCGGTTTCGCTCGCGTCGTCACGATGTGGGTGCAGGCCAATGGCGAAACGGTCGCGCACTATGCGGCGGACGGCATCGTCATCGCCACGCCTACGGGCTCCACCGCCTACAATCTCTCGGCCGGCGGGCCTGTGGTGTACCCGACGCTCGAGACCATTCTCGTCACGCCGGTGAGTGCCCACACACTGGCCGTGCGACCGCTCGTCCTGCCGCCCACCGCGGAAGTCACGGTGCGGGTAGATGATGGTCCCGATGAGCTTTTGGTGACGGTGGACGGCCAGGTCGGCACTACGTTCGCCGCTGGAGAAACGCTCATCGTGCGCCGCTCGGCTCATCCCGTGCCGATCGTGCGCTTCCCGGAAGCCAGCTTCTTCGTCACCATGCGCGAGAAGCTGCACTGGGGGGGCCTACTGGAGCGAGACGAACGCACCCGATGCTGACCGAGCTTCGCATCAGGAACTTTGCAATCATCGAATCGCTGACACTGCCGCTCGCGCGCGGCTTCAACGTATTGTCGGGAGAAACCGGCGCGGGCAAGTCGATCATCGTCGGCGCGCTCGGGTTGCTGCTCGGCGAGCGTGCGAGCGCCGACCTCATTCGCACCGGCGCCGAGCGCGCGACGGTCGAGGGCGTGTTCGACGTGGCTGACCGGCCTGAGATCGCCACGCTGCTGGACGAGCGCGGCATCGACATGGACGAGCCGCTCGTGGTGCTGAAGCGTGAGATCGCCGCCGCTGGCCGCGCGCGCGCGTGGGTGAACGGCACCACGGTGAGTGCCGCGATCCTCGCCGAAGTCGGGCGCATGCTCGTCAACCTGCACGGACAGCACGAGGCGCAGACGCTGCTAGACGCCGAGGCGCAGCGCCGCATTCTGGACGCGTTCGCGGGCGCGACAGAGCAGGCGACCGCCGTGCGCGACGCCTATGCGGCGCTCGCCGCCGCGCGACGTGATATCGCGGATCTCCAGCGTCGCCGCGCGGATGCCGAGAAGCGCGCGGACTACTTGCGCCACGTGGTGCAGGAGATCGAGGGCGCCAAGCTCGTCGCCGGAGAGGACGCTCGGTTGGAGGATGAGGCGCGCCGTCTCGAGAACGCCGAGGAGCTTCGCGAGTTGGCGACCGGCATCTCGGGCGCCATCGAGGGGGACGACGAGGCCGTGCTCCACCGGCTCGCGACCATCGAGCGCCTGCTCTCGACCATTCAGCGCGTCGACCCCACGCTGTCGCGGCTTCAGGAGCTCTACGACACCGCGTTTTACAATCTGGAAGCGCTGGCCCGCGAGCTCGCTGAATACGAGTCGTCCGTCGAGCTGGACCCCGCGCGTCTCGAGGAGGTCCGACGTCGCCGCGACGTGCTGTTCAAGCTGACCAAGAAGTACGGCGCCACGCTGGCCGATGTGGTGGAGCAGGGACGCACGGCGCGCGCGGAGCTCGACCTCGTGGATTCCGCGGGGCTCGACCTTCGCGCGATGGAGGAGAACGAGCGGCGCACGCGTGCGTCGCTCGACGAGCGCTCCGCGGCGCTCACCGCCTTACGCACCGCAGCCGCCGAGCGACTCGGTCGAGCGGTGGACGAAGTGCTGCCTGACCTTGGCATGAACGACGGCCGTTTTCACGCGGCCCTGCTGCCGCTCCGCGAAGTCAGTCAGGACGGCGCCGAGGCAGTGGAGTTTCGCGTGTCGCTGAATGTTGGGCACGAAGAGCGGCCGCTCGCTCGCGTGGCGTCAGGCGGCGAACTCTCGCGCGTGATGCTCGCGCTCAAGACGATTCTCGCGCGGCTCGATCGCGTGGGCACGCTGATCTTCGACGAGGTGGACGCCGGCATCGGCGGACGCGTGGGGCTACAAGTGGGCGAGACGATGCGCCGCGTGGCGAGCTATCATCAGGTCTTCGCGATCACGCATCTGCCGCAGATCGCCGCGCGCGCGCATCACCACATCCTGGTGAGCAAGGGAGCGCGCGGCGGCGTGACCACGGCGGACGTCGTGGTGCTCGACGGCGACGAGCGCGTCACCGAGATCGCGCGGATGCTGGGCGGAGATCCCGAGAGCGACGTGAGTCGCGCGCATGCACGCGAGCTGCTCGACAGCGCCAATGCGTTACCGGCGGAGCAGTCGCCGGCCCGCCCGCCCAAGCGTTCGCGCCGAGCGAGCTGATCGAGGGGCTCGGGCGCGCCCACGTCCAATGCGTATTTGCGAGCCGTTCCATCCGGACAGCGGCCATGTCGTGGGCCGCGAGAGATGCCGACGGTTGATCCGGTAGTTCCCGTAAGATCCGTGTCCGCGCTTTTCACTCGCGCATTGCGTCAGATCGATTCGCGCCACTGTGGGCGACAGGGCGCGCGTGAAAGCGCCGAAACGAATCGTACGGATTTCACGGGAACGGCCGGATGAACTGCGTGTTCGTCAAGCCATCGCCGAGCGTCGTGCAGGCGGCCAGTTACGGGCCACGGGCCGAAGACGCGGCTCGTAACGGATCGCAAGACGTCAGGTACGCTTCCTCACCCGCAGGAACACCCGCACCTGGACCTGGTCGCGCTGCAACCTCGGCACGCCGACGTCGCCGCTGATCGTCTGGAGGTGCGTGAACGAAACCTCTATGGGGGTACGAACGCGGCCACGGAGATACGCGTCCACGCTGGAGTAGCGGACGCCGAATCCCACCCGCTGCGCCGAGCGCGCTGTGGTGCTCGGCGCGAACGCCGGGGTGGGGCCGCATCCCGGGCACAACGACGCCGGCGCCGGCGTCACCTCGTACGTCGCGGCGCCAGTGCGCTCATAGCCATAGTGACCATCCAGCGACAGCCACTCGCCGAGCAGCAGCCGCGGCGTCACGTCGATGCCGAGGACGGTGCCCGCGGTGACGTTTGCGGGGCCGAACGTCGGCGCTGCAAAGAACGCATCGGGATCACCGGCGAGCGGAATCTCGATGGTGCGCGCAAACGACTTGACGAATCTTGCAGCCACAGTGCCGCCAAGGTTGCCGACGATGACGTCCATCGCCGAGCGCACTTCGGCGCCGGGTCCGTCACCGACCCCGATGATGCCACGCGTGGTGGCGGAATCCGCAAAGTTAGGCTCGAACCGTACCGCGCCGCCGATGGAAAGACGCGACTGTATGCCGTGGGCCGGAAGCGTATCGGCCTGAAAGCGATCGATGAGCAGGTACTGCGCCGCGAGGGTCACGCCGCCGACGACCAGCTTGTTCGTGGTGCGAATGGAATCGATGCCACCGAACGCGCTGCCCAGGAGTCCCGGGGTACTGGCCCGTCCTTGCAAGTCGATGTACGTGAGACCCTCGGTCGTGCTGAACACGCTGGTGCTCGCACCGGCAGATGCGCCGAGGTACTTCTGCACCTTCGCGTTGATGAGCGCACGCTGGTCGTCGATGCGGCCGGCGAGATCCTTCCTCGGTGCAACGATCGCCGTCGAGGTGTCCGTGCCCAGCCCCGTGCGCACGGCGTCGGCGAACCGGATCGCCTGCTGGCGCGTTGCGGCCGCATCTGCAGCGTTGGCGTTCACCGCGGCGCAGCCAGTCGCCATGGGGTTCGCCGGACAGTTGGCGATGAGCATTGCCAGGCTGTCAGCGGCCTGCTTGAACGCCGTGTACACGAGCGAGTTCGCGGCGGCCGCCGCCTGTCGCGATCGAGGGGGCACGTAACCAACATTGCCGAGTTGCGTCGAGTCGGGATTCACGCGCAGCGAGAAGCTGCGGCGCGTCTGGATGATGGGGATCATCACGCCGATGCTCAGGCGCCGCGTCAACCCGTACTCGAGCGCCACGGGCGTCGTGACGATGCGTGCGTCACTCTGCGCGTCGATGCGGCCGAGCGAGAGCTTGATTGCCGGATCGCCGGCGAGCGTGCGCAAGCCGTCTTCCACCGGAGCGAGACGTGGCAGTTGTGCCACGCCGAACGCCGTCGTTGTGAGGTCATCGCCGAGTGGGGTGCGCCCGCTCGGTGCAAATCGCTCGTCGAACCGCGCCCAACCTGTCGTCACGCGCATCCGGATCATGCCAGCTGGAACGGGCGCCGCGTCTTCCATGTGCGTCAGGTACACCTGCGCGCGTGCGTCCGCCGGTGCCGACAGGACGAGCAGGAATGCGAGCATGGTCCAGCGGCGTGACGAGGCGTTGTGGCGTTGCAAAAGCGATCGTGGCACGAGCGGAGGCATGGGGCGAAAGGTTATCATTGGTGCGCGGCACCACCAACTTCACCGCGCAACGGCATACGTGACACACACCGTGCTACCGAACGTTCCGTGGCAGCTCACCGGTAATCACTGGCTCGCGCTGCCCTGCATCCATCCGGCCGACGGCGCAATCTACGCGGTGGGCGTGCTGCATCGTGGGGCGCGGGCGGCGGTCGAGTTCGCGGGCAGCGCGGGCTTTGTGGATGCGGGCGGCCCGCCACTCCTCAAGCCCGTCATCGAGATCGACGGCGTGGTGCAGGATCTCTCCGCCGGGACGATGGCATGGGAGCGAGCGGCGGCATGGCTGCCGACGTTCACCTGTTCGCTCGGCGACATGATCGTGCGCGGGACCATCTTCGCGCCGTACGGACGCGACGCGGACGTCGCGGGCGCCGTATACGCATTCGGCGTGGAGAATCGCGGCGCGGCCACACGACGCGTCGTCGTCCGCGTGGAAGGGACGCTCGGCCACCGGCAGCTTCGCGTGCGCACCGGTCGGCCCGCGGAGGACGCGTCTCGCGTGTCGAAGAGCGTTGGCGGGCTCGTGCTCCTCGAAGGGAGCGCGCAACCCGGGCTCGCCGCGCTCGCCATCGGCGCTGACTCCGCGGCGGAGGTTACGGTGCATGGTGCCGCCTACGCCATCGCGCGCTCCATCGAGGTTGCGGCGGGCGCGAGCGGTCAGGCCGCCTTCTATCTCGCCGTGGGTCCCGAGCGCGACGGCGCGGAGGCGACGGCCGCGGTGATGCAACGCCGCGGATGGCGCGCGTTGCTCGCCGCCACTCGCGATGCGCTCCAGCAACTCGAGCAGAGCACGGGCATCGAAGCGATCGATCGGCTGATCAACCGCAATCTTCTCTTCGCGTATTTCTACGCGGTGGGACGCGCGCTGGACGACGCGCACTACTACCTGGTGCGCACACGCGTCCCCTGGCATGGCGCCGGCGTCACGGTGCGGGATTGGGAGGCGCTCATGTGGACGCTCCCCGCCGTGCAGCTTGCCGACACGGGTCTCGCGCGCGAGTTGCTGCTGCGCATGTGTGAGCTGCACGCATACGCGCCTGGTCGCGGCGTCCACTATCTCGACGGCACGCTGTTCGAGCCCGGCTTCGCGCTCGAGGGGGTCGCCGCGTATCCCATTGCGGTGGATCGCTACATCCGCGACACCAGCGACGACGCGATTGTTGACGAACCGGCCATCGGGGACGCGCTCTACCTTGCGAATGATGACCTCCGTGATCGCCGCGATCGCCGCGTGCCGCTGTACTCCACGGACGTCACGCCGTCCGGGACGCCGGCGCTCCATCCATTCACGCTGCATGCGAATGCGACGGTCGCACAGGCGCTCGAGATCCTGCGTCGCACTCTCGACGAGCAGACGGCGCGCGAGGTCGATGATCCGGCCGCGGTGCGCGCGGCCATCAAGCGCCACTTCGCGCCGGACCGCGATCCAAAGGGCAAGCTCGCGTCGTCGATCGACATGACGGGGAAGCGCTCAGAGGACGACGTTCCCTCGGCCAGCGTGCTCTGGCTCCCCTTGTACGAGGCGCTCGACCGCCAGGACTCGCTCTATCGTCGCACGGTGAAGGCAGTGCCCGCCGATGCGTCTGCGCTCGTGCGACAGATCGGTCGACTGTTGGGCCCGGACGGCAGCAGTGTGCTCGAATGGCTTCGGCGCGCGCCATTGCATGGCGGTCTCGCCGCTGAAACGGTGGACGACGGCGGCGTCGGCATCGCGAACGGCGGAGACGCGGCACTCTCCGGTCTGCTCGCCGCCACCGCATGGCACGCCGTGCACGTACTCGGCATGAAGTCGTAGTCGCGAATGCACGGGAGGCGCGCGGCCTACCATGCGTTCCGCACCCCTCCTATATTCGTTGCGACGCGGGAATAGCTCAGTTGGTAGAGCACAACCTTGCCAAGGTTGGGGTCGCGGGTTCGAGTCCCGTTTCCCGCTCTCGAACAAGCGGACGGGGGAGCGAAAGCTCCCCCGTTTGCGTTCGACTGTCCGTCGGGATGGCGAAATTGGCAGACGCGCGAGACTTAAAATCTCGTGTCCGCAAGGACATCCGGGTTCGATCCCCGGTCCCGGCACCTCCCGCCTTACGCGAGTTCTTTCAGCGCACTCGCTTGTGCTTCCGCGCCAGCCCCACGGCCGAGCACGTCCTGCCGTGCTCGCAGTACCAACCGTGACGGTCAAAGAAGACCAGGTGGTTGGTCGCGCGCCCCTCAGTCCGCTCGGTCACCCGATACATCCACTGTACGGATGTGGCCGGCCCGCACTTGCGGAGCGGATCGAGTTCGCGAACTTCCACGTGGGTGGCTGGTTCGGGTCTTTTGACTGTTTTGTTGGCCTTCGCGTTACGAACGCCCACTTTCGGCGTAACTTTCTTGACTTTCGACACTTATACTCCTAGACTGTGCAACGGACGTCGCACTGCTTCGGCCATTGTTCGGGAAATTAATCTAGGATCGACTGTAACGTATGTCAACAGAAGTCGCACGTGAATCTGAAGTGACCGAAAGCGCCTCCGAGCTCACCGCGCTTGGCAAGCGGCTCGAGATTCTTCGTATCGAACGCGGGGTGTCAAAGCAGCGTCTGGCACACCACGCAGGGACCTCCCGGCAGCAGCTGTGGCGCGTGATGACCGGCAAGTCGGAGCTGACCATCTCCCTTCGCGACCGCCTCGCGTCGGCGCTGTCGGTCGAAGCCACCGTTCTGGTCAATGGCGCCAACACGCAGTCGTCCGCCTCGACCGCCAACGCCACGTTTGCGCTCACGCCGGCATTGTCTGGCAATCCGATCAGCGTCGGCGAGTACCTCAGCGACGCCCAGCATCTCGCCGCCACGCTGCGCACACTCCCAGCGGGCGACGGCGGGCGTCGTCTCAAGCGCGCACTGCTCAATGCACTCGAAGATCTCGCGGTCGACGCCGGACGCGCGCTGCCCATCGACTACTCGGACATCCATCGCCGAGTCCTCGCCGGCGAACTCTGAGTTTCTGCGCGGCCTTCGCTGCAAGCACGCTCGCGAAGAGCCACCGAATGCGGTGTGCTCTTTTCGACTTTTCAGGGAATCCTGTGGGTAGGCAATCACAGGACTTGTGACTTTGGTGTTCCCGAACGATCTCGGCGCGACCCGCGAAACACCGCGCGCCAGTCGGGCCGGCTCTGTCGCGAGGGATGGTGGGGCGCATCTCTGGGAACGACGACAACAGGCCGATCTGAGCCGACTGAACGCCGAACCGACGAACGGCGCCTCTCGATCAGACCGCCCGCGTCAACGAGAGGTCGTTGTTGATGCGCGTGGGACGGACCAAGGCGCACGGAGCGAATCGGCTGTTGTCCGCAAACAAAGTCCGCGCCCTTGGTCGTTCAAGAACATCGCGCCACTCGCATCACCTCAAATCTCGACGCGACCCACAACAGAGTCCGAAGAGCCTTCTTTTCTTTGGGTCTTCCGGGAATTTAGGGAGTACGCGCTTTCGGCCAGCTCGTACTGCCGGCCTGGCGGCCACCGGCCCAGACAACGGCAAGCCCAGACCGCGAACGCTGAAATGCGCTAATACTGCGCACGCAGAACGGCGCTGGACCTGCGTTTTTGCGTCGTGAGGTCGTGAAGGGCTGCGGGTGCCCTCACGTCGTTCAGCAGTGCCAGCGTTTTCGGTGTGCTCGTGTCAGCGTTCCCAGCGTTCGTCGTCTGGGTTCACGCCCCCGCTCCAGATCCGCCTTCGTGGTTCCCGCCCTCCGGTGCCGGTGGCGAGGCATCGGCGAACGTCGCCGACCCCGGAATTCCCCGATGAACCTCTTCTTCGTGGCTCTGCGAACCTTCTGGTGGGGTCGCTACGAGATCTCAGTGATGCGAGTCGTGCGCGATTCGGTGAACACGATAGGCGCCGATAACGCCGATCTGCTCTCGAGTGAAGGTTGGTCATCCCGGACGCGTCGACGAGGCACGCCGATCTCTTGGTTTCTGCCGCCGACGGAGGAGCATCCGCGCGGGAACGCCGTATCAGCGTGATCGATGTGTCCCATCGGCCACATCGGCGTTTCCGGACTCTGGGGCCACTTCACGAGCACCAGTTGTTCACGCTAGCGCATGTGCCGGTCGACTCCCATCGCTTTTTGTCGCCGTTTCATACAATCTCACGCAACTCGCTTCGCCAGGTGTCTCGACGAACTGCGCCCGGAATTCCGCGACGATCTTTTTTGCGATTGCGTGCTCATGAGACTGTCAGACTATCGGACCGTCCGACTATTTTGTTCGCATGACTGACGTCGTTGCCCTCGCCGCCGAGCTGCTCGCCATACAATCGTCCACGGGCGCGGAGGGGCCGGTCGTCGACTTCGTTGCGCGCTGGCTCATTGCCCGCGGATGGAACGTCACCACGCAGGAAGTCACCAAGGGCCGCGCCAACGTATGGGCGTCGCGCGCGGGAGGAGGTGTCACCCTCTCCACGCACCTCGACACTGTTCCGCCCTACATCCCGCCGAAGCTCCAGGGCAGCCGGCTGTTCGGACGCGGCGCCTGCGACGCGAAGGGCATCGCGGCGGCCATGCTGTGTGCCGCCGAGCGTCTCGCCGCCAACGGGGAGGAGCGTATTGACCTGCTCTTCGTGGTCGGAGAAGAAAAGGGCTCGGATGGCGCTCGCGCCGCCAACCGATTGCCCGCGACGAGCCGGTTCCTCGTCAACGGCGAGCCCACGGAGAGCATGCTCGCCTCGGGCGCGAAGGGCTCGCAGCGCGTGCACGTACGCACGCGGGGTCGCGCCGCGCACTCGGCGTATCCGGAGCTCGGCGTCTCGGCCATCGAGCCGATGCTCGCGCTGCTGCCCACGGTCAAGGACCTTCCGCTGCCCACGGATCCCATCCTGGGGAACACCACCGTCAACATCGGCACGATCCTCGGCGGCACCGAGGCGAACATCATTCCGGCGCTGTGTGAGGCGGAGTTGATGTTCCGCCTCGTCAGCGACGTCGCGCCACTGCGAGAGGCAATCGAGCAGTGGGCTGCCGGAAAAGCGGAGCTCGAGTGGGGCTCGCACATCCCAACGCAGCGCTTTCACATCATCGATGGATTCGAGGTGGCTCCTGTGGCGTACACGTCCGACATCCCGCTTCTCGACCGCTGGGGCACGCCGCTGCTCTTCGGTCCCGGCTCCATCCACGTGGCACACACCACGGACGAGTACATCGACGTCGCCGAGCTGCGCTCCGCGGTCGACGCGTACGAGCGCATCGTGCGCACGGTGCTCGCCACATGACCACCGCACCGAAGCAGCGTATTCCCGTCGCCGTCCTCGGCGCTACGGGGGCCGTGGGCCAGACGTTCATCCGCCTGCTCGCCGATCATCCCTGGTTTGAGCTCGCCGAGCTTGCCGCGTCGGAGCGCTCCGCCGGGCGCACGTACGCAGAGGCGGCGAAGTGGGTCGGCAACAGTGAGATGCCGCGCTCCGTGCGCGACATGACGGTGCGCCTGTGTGAGCCCTCGGCGATCCAGTCGCCCATCGTCTTCTCGGCGCTCGATGCCGCCGTGGCGGGAGACGTGGAGGTCGCCTTTGCGCGCGCGGGCCGCATGGTGCTGAGCAACGCGAAGAACTTCCGCATGGAGCAGGACGTCCCGCTCGTCATTCCGGAAGTCAACGCCGATCATCTGGCGCTGCTGTCCACACAGCGGACGGCGCGCGGGTGGGCCGGCGGCATCGTGACGAATGCGAACTGCGCGGCCATCATGGCGACGGTGGCGCTGGCGCCGCTGCATGCGGCGTTCGGCGTCAAGCGCCTCTTCATCGCCACGATGCAGGCAGTATCCGGCGCCGGATATCCGGGCGTGCCAACGCTCGACATTCTTGGCAACGTGATTCCGTACATCGGCGACGAAGAGCCGAAGATCGAGCGCGAGATCCAGAAGATGCTCGGCCGTCGTGTCGACGCCCGCATCGAGGCAGCGCCGATCACGATCAGCGCGCACGCCAATCGCGTCCCGGTGGAGAATGGCCACACGGTGTGCATGTCGGTGGAGTTCGAGCAGCGCGCCGACGCCGCTGCCGCGCTGAGCGCACTCCGCGCATGGACCGGCGACGCCTCCGCGAGCGGGCTGCCCAGCTCCCCGGAGCGCGCGCTCGTCGTCAGCGACATGCCGGACCGTCCGCAACCTCGTCGCGACGTCGATGCAGGACGCGGCATGACCGTCACGGTCGGCCGCGTGCGCGAGGACCCACTCTTCCATGTGAAGCTCGTCGCGATGGGCCACAACACGATTCGCGGTGCGGCCGGCGCGTCGGTGCTGAATGCGGAACTGCTCGTCGCCACGGCGCAGGTGAGTGGGGCGTGATCGTCTGCAAATTCGGCGGCACCTCCGTAGGTGATGCCGAAGCGATCAGGCGAACGGCGTCGATCATTGCGGAACGCCGCGCGCGGAAGCCCATCGTGGTCGTCAGCGCGCTCGGCGGCGCCACGAACCAGCTGCTCCAGATCGCCGAGCAGTCGTCGAAGGGACAGTTGATCGGGGCGCTGAGTGCGGTGGAAGGCTTGCGCGACCGGCATCTCGAGCAGACCGAGAAGTTGCTCGGCGGCGATGCATCGCTCGCGGCGGACGTCGCCGGCGAGCTGTCCGCCATGTTCGACGAACTGGCTGCACTGGCTGAAGCATTGAACACGCTCGGCGACCTCACGCCGCGCTCGCTCGACGCCATCGCATCGCTCGGCGAACAGTTGTCCTCGGTGCTGGTGGTTGCGGCGTTCCAGCGCCTTGGCCTGCCCGCGCAGCACGTGGACGCGCGCGACGTCATGATCACCGACGCGCAGTTCACGCGCGCCGAGCCGCAAGCGGATGCCATCGCGGAGGCGGCGCAGCGTGTCGTCATGCCGATTATCCGGGCCGGAAGGATTCCTGTGCTCGGCGGCTTCATCGGCTGCGCGCAGGGCAGCCGAATCACGACGACGCTCGGACGCGGTGGATCTGATTACAGCGCGTCGCTCGTGGGTGCGGCGCTGCAGGTCAAGGCGATCGAGATCTGGACTGACGTGGACGGCATGCTCACCGCGGACCCTAGGGTCGTGACGGGCGCGCGGCTGATCGAGCGCATCGGGTTCGAGGAGGCGTCCGAGCTCGCGTCGTTCGGCGCGAAAGTGTTGCATCCGAACACGATCGCTCCCGCGGTGATGAAGGGCATTCCGGTGTGGGTGCTCAACTCCCGTCGGCCGGAAGGCACCGGGACGCTCATCACCTTCGACGCGCCGCGCCGCGCCGTGAGCGCCATCGCGGGCAAGAGCGGTGTGACGCTGCTCAAGGTGCGGAGCCCGCGCATGCTGCTCACGGAAGGATTCATGCGCACCATGTTCGAGGTGTTCGAGCGCCATCGCACGTCTGTGGACGTCGTGGCCACCTCGGAGGTCAGCGTTTCCGTCACCATTGACGACGCGTCGCGGCTCGAGGCGCTCGTCGTCGACCTGCGTGCGCTTGGCGACGTGACGATGGAGCGCAATCGCGGCATCGTTGCCATCGTCGGCAGCGGCTTGAGCGACGGCGGTGCGTCCATGGCGCGTGCACTGTCGGCGATCGGGGACCTGCGCGTCCACATGCTCTCGTTGAGCTCGAGCGGCATCAACCTCACGGTCGTCGTCGATGGCGAACAGGTAAACCCGGCGATGAGACGTCTTCACGACGCGTTCTTCCCGGTCGAGGCACCGGCGTCATGACGGAGTGTCGCGTCGCGCTCATCGGGATGGGCAAGATGGGTCGAGCGCTCGCGCTGCTCGCACCGGAGCGCGGCATGCAGGTGGCGGCGGAGCTCGACGCGGGCGACGCCATCACGCGCGACTCGCTGCGCGGTGCACACGTGGCCATCGAGTTTACGCAGCCCGACGCCGCGCCGGCGAACATTCGCGCGTGTCTCCTCGCTGGCTGCCCGGTTGTCGTCGGCACCACTGGATGGGCGAGCGAGTTTCCTGCTATCCGAACAGAGGTGGAGCGCGTACACGGCGCAATGCTCACCGCGCCGAACTTCTCCGTCGGCGTTGCGATCTTCGATCGCGTCGTGCGCGAGGCGGCGCGATTGTTCGGCGCATCCACTGGGTTCGAGGCGCACCTGGTGGAAACGCACCACAGCGCGAAGAAGGACGCGCCGTCCGGTACCGCTGCGTCACTCGCGCGCACTGCACAGGACGCGCTGGGCGCAGGACGCGAACTCCCGATCACCAGCGTGCGCGTCGGTTCCGTACCCGGCACGCACGAGATCATCTTCGACGCGCCTTTCGAACAGGTTCGCTTGATTCACGAGGCGCGCGATCGTCGCGTCTTTGCGGAAGGTGCGCTCGTTGCCGCGAAGTGGCTCATCGGTCGCAGCGGCGTGTTCACCATGCAGGATGTACTCGGCACGTCTCCCGGCGGAGCACAATGATGGACGGCACACTGGTTGGCTGCGGAACAGCCCTGGCCACGCCGTTCACGGCAGGTGGCGCCGTGGACGAGCGCGCTCTGCGCGGCTTCGTGGACTGGCAGCTGGATGAGGGCATCGACTTCGTGGTGCCATGCGGATCGACGGGCGAGGCAGCCACCATGAGCCCCGCCGAGCATCGCCGCGTCGTCGAGGTCACGGTGGACCAGGTGAGGGGTCGGGTGCCCGTGGTCGCGGGCGCGGGCGCGAACGACACCGCCAGGGCGATCGAGACGTCTCGCATCATGCGCGAGGTGGGAGCGACGCACTTGCTTCACGTCTCGCCGATGTACAACAAGCCGCCGCAGCGCGGCATCGTCGCGCACTTCACCGCCATCGCCGACGCGGTGCCGCTGCCGATTGTCGTCTACAACGTGCCTGGCCGAACCGGAAGCAACATCGAGGCGGCCACCACGCTCGAGATGGCAGCACACCCGCGCATCGTCAGCGTGAAGGAAGCCTCGGGCAACCTCTCGCAGATCACGGACTGCATTCGCGGCAGGCCCGAAGCCTTCACGATCCTCTCTGGCGATGACGAGCTCACGCTGCCCATCCTCGCGCTCGGCGGTGACGGACTGATTTCCGTAGTGTCGAACGTGGTGCCACGCTTGATGTCTGAGCTCGTGCGCCTGGGCCGCGCGCGCAAGTTCGAGGAGGCGCAGCAGCTGCACATGCGCCTCATCCCGTGGATGCGCGCGGCGTTTCTCGAATCCAACCCGATACCAGTGAAGGCGGCACTCGCGATGATGGGCAAGTTCGAGAATATCCTGCGGTTACCGCTCGTTCCGCTTGCGGACGACAAGACGCCACCCGTCCGCGACGCGCTCCGCGACGTTGGAGCCATGGAATGAGCCCCGTGTCACAACAGCTCGACGACGCGTTCGTCACGCGGCTGCTCCAGTTTGCGGATACGCCGGCCGGCGACGTCCTGTCACCAGATGCCGAGTCGATGGTCACGACGCTGCTCGGCGCGCTCGAGCGCGGCGAGGTCCGCGCCGCCGAGCGCGACGACGACGGCATATGGCGCGCGGTGCCGTGGGTGAAGCGCGGTATCCTGCTCGGTTTTCGCGTTGGCCGCATCGTGGACATGTCGCTCGGCGGACATCACGGGGAGCCACGCCTCAGCTTCTTCGACAAGCACACATATCCGCCGCAGCCGATGACCGCGGCGAACGGTGTCCGGATCGTGCCTGGCGGATCGGCCGTGCGGCGCGGCGCGTACCTGGCGCCCGGCGTCGTCTGCATGCCGCCGATGTACGTCAACGTCGGCGCGTGGATCGGTGCGGGGACGATGGTGGACTCCCACGCGCTCGTCGGCTCGTGCGCGCAGATCGGTGAACGCGTGCACCTGAGCGCCGCGGCGCAAATCGGTGGCGTGCTCGAGCCGGTGAATGCGGCGCCCGTCGTCATCGAGGACGATGTGCTGGTGGGCGGAAACTGTGGCGTGTACGAAGGCACGATCGTGCGTGCGAAGGCCGTCCTCGCGGCCGGTGTCATTCTCACGCGCGGCACGCCCGTGTACGACCTCGTGTACGAGCGTGTGTATCGCGGTGACGCGGACCGCCCGCTCGAGATTCCCGCCGGCGCGGTCGTGGTGCCCGGGGCTAGGCAGGTCTCGGGAGGATGGGGTGCGGAGCAGGGCCTCTCGCTCCAGACGCCGGTCATCGTGAAGTACCGTGACGAACGAACCAATCTCGCCACCGCCCTGGAAGGATGGCTCCGCTGACGACCACGGGCCTTCACGTCTCCGGCGAGCTCCGTGTGCCGGGCGACAAGTCGATCTCGCACCGCGCGCTGATCTTCAGCGCGCTCGCTCCGGGCGTGTCGCGCGTGCGTGGCGTGCTCATGTCGGCCGACGTCCAGTCCACCGCCGGAGTGCTGCGTGCACTCGGCGTCGAGGTGCCAACGCTCGGTCCGGCCATCGAGATCACCGGCGTGGGCCCGCGAGCGCTGCGCGAGCCGACAACGGATCTCGATTGCGGCAACAGTGGAACGTCGGCGCGGTTGCTCGCGGGCGTGGTGGCAGGCGCAGGCATCACGGCGCGCTTCGTCGGTGACGCGAGCCTCAGCCGGCGTCCGATGCGGCGCGTACAGAAGCCGCTCGAAGCAATGGGCGCTCGTGTCGAGCCAAGCGAGCTGGGTGGGCTTCCGATGACGATTCGCGGTGGTCCCCTCATAGAAGTGGAGTGGAACAACCTGACGTCCAGCGCCCAGGTGAAGAGCTGCGTGTTGCTGGCCGCACTCTGCGGCGGAGTGGAAGCCACGGTGCGCGAGCCCACGCGCTCGCGCGACCACACCGAACGGATGCTCGCCGCGCATGGCGTTGAAGTGTGGGTGAACGACGGCGCAGTGCTCCTGTTCGGTGGCCAGGCGCTCACGTCGCTCGATCTCGACGTGCCCGGCGATCCGTCGTCGGCGGCGTTTTTCGCTGCGCTTGCCGCACTCGCACCGCGTGGCGATCTGTTGCTGCGCGACGTCTGCGTCAACGAGACGCGCACCGGATTCCTCGCCGCGCTGGCGGAGATGGGCGCGGTGATCGCGCTGGAGGAGCGCGCGCTCCGGAGTGGCGAATACGTCGCCGACGTGCGCGTGGCGGCGGGTGCGGGCCTCAAGGGCATCACCATCACGGCGCCGGCAGTTCCTACGCTCATCGACGAGCTTCCGCTCCTCGCCTGCCTGGCGGCGTATGCGGACGGAGAGACGCGCGTCAGCGGCGCAGAGGAGTTGCGGGTGAAGGAAAGCGACCGCATCAGCGCAGTCGTCACCGCGCTGCAGTCGCTGGGCGCGGACGCGGAGGAGTTGCCGGATGGCTTCGTCGTCACCGGTACGCGGCCGCGGCTGCGCGGGACGGTGGTGACGCATGGCGATCACCGGCTGGCGATGGCCTTCGGCATTCTTGCCGCGCTTCCGGGCAACGAGATCGCGATCGATGACCGCGAGTGTGTCGCGGTGTCGTATCCTCACTTCTGGGCAGACCTGCGTCGCGTGACGTCGTGAGTGTGCCCGAACGCATGGTCATCACCATCGATGGGCCTGCGGCGTCCGGCAAGTCATCGACGGCTCAATGGGTAGCGGAGAAGCTCGGCTTCCTCCACGTCGATTCAGGCTCCATCTATCGCGCACTCACCGCTATCGGAGTCCGTGGCGCAGTGCCGCCGGAGGAATGGACCCCCGCGCAACTGTTAGCGGACGGGGACCGCGTCTCGCTCCGCCCCGCGCATTCGTCATTCGACACGCTCATCGACGGATCGACCGCCGAGGATGAGCTTCGCGGGCCGGACGTGACGGCTCAGGTGTCGCGCGTGGCGCGCATGCCCGAGGTGCGCGCGTGGGTGAATGCGCGCGTGCGCGATGCGGCCGTCGCGCACGACGTGGTGGTGGATGGTCGCGACATGGGCACGGCAGTCTTCCCCGGCGCCCCGCTCAAGATCTTTCTGATCGCCGACCCGTTTGAGCGCGCGCGTCGCCGGCTGACACAGCGGCATGGCCGGCGCCCAACGGAGAAAGAGGTCGCGGAAGAGGTCGACCTGCTGGTACATCGCGACGCCAAGGACGCGACGCAAACGATGAAGGCCAACGATGCCGTGCTGCTCGACACCACGTATTTGACGCAGCCGGAGCAGGTGGAGCGGATTGTCGCGCTCGCACACGCCGTAAGTCACCGCCCGCCCGTCACTTAGAGTTGACGGAGGCGCTTTGCGCCCCTACATTGCGAGGTTCGGCTCTTCCGGCGGTCGCGATTGCGTTCGTCCGGCCTGCGTGCGTCACCTTGCGCGCCTCCCTTCTGACTCGTTGCGGCGAGCGAAAATATCCGCGATTTGGAGAATTCCTTCAGGTATGACTGAGCTCGATTTCGAAACCTCAACCGAAGCATCCGCGCTCACCGCGCGTGAGAAGCGCGACAAGCAGCGCGCACAGCTTCGCCCGCTGGCCAATCTCCGCCCAGAGCTCGTAGACGACGAGGGCTATTCGCCCGACGAGCTCGAGACGATGATGGAGATGTACAACGGCACGATGGCCTCCATTGACGAAGGTGAAATCGTCAAGGCACGCGTCCTCGAGATCCGCGACAACATGGTTGTCCTGGACATCGGGTTCAAGTCGGAAGGCAGCGTCCCGTTGGAGGAGTTCAAGGACTTTCCCGACCTCAAGATCGGCGATGAAGTCGAAGTCCTCCTCGAGCATCTCGAAGATCAGGAGGGCTCGGTCGTCCTCTCGAAGAAGAAGGCGGACTTCATGCGCGTGTGGGAGCGCATCCGTCTCGCCTACGAAAACGATCAGCCGGTGGAAGGCACGCTTGTCAAGAAGATCAAGGGAGGCGTGGTCGTCGACCTCATGGGCGTCGACGCATTCCTCCCGGGTTCGCAGATCGCGCTTCGCCGCGTCCCGAACATCGACGAGCTCCTCGGCCAGAAGTTCGAGTTCAAGATCATCAAGCTGAACAAGCGCCGCCGCAACATCGTCGTCTCCCGTCGCGTCATCCTGGAGAACGAGCGTGCCGGTAAGCGCGAGAAGCTCATGAAGGAGCTGGAGAAGGACCAGATCCGGAAGGGCGTCGTCAAGAACATCACCGACTTCGGTGCGTTCATCGACCTCGGCGGTGTGGACGGCCTGCTGCACATCACGGACATGAGCTGGGGCCGCATCTCGCATCCCTCGGAGCTCGTGGCCATCGGTGCAGAGTTGGAAGTGAAGGTCCTGGATATCGACTGGCAGCGTGAGCGCATCTCGCTCGGCCTCAAGCAGCTCCAGTCGTACCCGTGGAAGGACGTCGCCGAGAAGTATCCGGTCGGCACGCGCGTGCAGGGCAAGGTCGTCAGCATCACGAATTACGGCGCCTTCATCGAGCTGGAGCCCGGCATCGAAGGCCTGGTGCACATCAGCGAGATGAGCTGGACGCGCAACGTGCGTCACCCGTCGAAGCTCGTCTCCATCGGCGAGACCATCGAGGCGGTTGTGCTCAAGGTCGATCCGAACGAGGAGAAGATCTCACTCGGCATGAAGCAGACGGAGCAGGACCCCTGGGTCGTGCTTCCGCTCAAGTACCCGGTTGGTACGCGCATCAACGGCAAGGTTCGCAACCTCACGAGCTTCGGGGCGTTCGTCGAGATCGAGCCCGGCATCGACGGCTTGATCCACATCTCCGATATGTCCTGGACCAAGCGCGTCCAGCACCCGTCGGAAGTGGTGAAGAAGGGTGATGCCGTCGACGTGGTGATTCTCAACATCGATTCCGAGAACAAGCGCATCAGCCTCGGCCTCAAGCAGGCGGAAGAGGACCCGTGGCTCCGCATCGGTGAGAACTATCCGGTGGGAACGGAGATGCGCTCGACGGTCGTGCGCCTGATGGACAAGGGCGTCGTGGTCGACATCGGCAACGACATCGAGGGCTTCGTGCCCATCTCGCAGCTCACGCTGGATGGCAAGGCGGTCAACAGCCCCGCCGACGTGGTCTATGAGACGATGCTGCTCGACACGCGCGTGCTCGAGGTGGATCCGATCCACCGCCGCATCGTGCTGAGCGTGGTCGGCATTCCAGAGGAGCAGCCGCCCCGCCCGGAGACGCCGTCCAAGATCCACACCGAGGATGGCGACACCGTCGACATTCCGATGGACATTCCGATGGACATCGACGAGTAGTCTTCGTCGCTCCGCAAACACGACGCGCCCGCCACGAGTGATCGTGGCGGGCGCGTTTGCGTTGCCGGCCCTGCTACACCGAGAAGGCCGAGACCAGCGTATCCAGCCGATGCGCGCTCGCGGCGAGCTCACTGGCGGTGGCCGCGACCTCCTCGGACGCTGCCGCGGTGTCCTCCGCCGCGGAGCGGGCAAGTTCACTCGATGCGACCTGCGCGACCGCGTGATCCGAGGACGCGAGCACCTGCTCGCCCAGCTCCCGCACCGACTCGCGATTCGAGTCCGCCGAATCGCGCACGCCAAGCGTGAGCGCGTCCATGCGCGCCATGGCCGCGTGAATCGTATCCAGCGCCTGCGTCACTGCGCGAGACGTCTCGTCCACATCACCGAGCGCACCGACTCCCTCGCGGAATGACCGCGAGGCCGTTGCAACTTCACGACGCATGGTCGCCACGACTTCGCGGACGCCCTCCGCCGTGCGATTGCTGTTGTCCGCAAGTTTACGAACCTCGTCGGCGACCACGGCGAACCCGCGACCGCTCGCCCCCGCGCGAGCCGCCTCGATGGCCGCGTTGAGTGCAAGCAGATCCGTCTGCTCCGAGATCTGCTGAATCGTCTGGAGAAATTGCTCCACGATCACCGACGCCTTCTCCACGCGGTCGACGTTCACGAGCGACGCGCTGATGAGGTCACGCGTGGTAGTGAGCGTCTGCAGCGCTCCGGCGATGCCCTTGCGCGCGTCATCCGTCAGGCCGCGCACCTCGCGCTGCAGGGTGCCGGCGGCACCTGCCGTCTCGTCCAGCGACGCGGACGCGGCTCGCACGCGGGCGAGCACGGCACGCGTGGACGCAACCGCCCCGCTCTGGTCCTGCGCCGCGCGCGCCATATCGACCATGGTTTCACTCACCCGATTCGTGGATTCTGCGGCGGCGTCAGAGACGGCAGTCAGCGCATTCGCCGAATTGGCTACGTCGCGCGCCTCTGACTGAATCTCGCGCACCAGGTGCGACAGCTTGTTCGTCGTGTCGGCCAGCGCCTGTGCCAGCACGCGATACTCCTCATCGAGGCCGGCAGGGTCGGGCGCGTCCCTGAAGTTGCCGTCGCCGACGCGGCGCGCTGCGGACGCCAACGTATCGAGCGGGCGCGTCACGGCGTTCACGGTCACGAAACCAACGAACAGGGCCGCGAGCAGCCCAGCAAAGAGGAGCGCACCGACCAGCAGCCCCTCGCGCCGCACGAGACCTTTCGACGCGTCGAGCATCGTTGCGGCGCGGTCGTCCTCCGCTCGGCTCATCAGCTGCGACTCGCTGAACAGCGAATCGAGCAGCACGGCGACCTTGTCGGTTTGTGCGGCAGAGCCCGCAGGTTCGCCGATGTCGAGATGCGCGCGCGCGACGGCCAGCCGGGTGCCAATGCTCCCTTCCAACGTGCCAATCCGGCCGAGGCGGGCCCGTTGCGCATCGGTCATTGCGTCGCCAGTCGCGAGCACGGTCCGCAGCGAATCTGCCGCGGTGCTCACGCTGTCCATGCGCACCGCGTAGATGCCCCCACCGCGCAGCAAGTCGCTCTGCGCGAGCACCACGTACTGGCGCGTCGCCTCCTGACTGGCGAACAGCTGATTCTTCACGACAATCAGTGCCCGCGTGCGAGTCTCGAGATTCCGGTGGGCACCCAGCAGCAACAGCACGCCGACCACACCGCTGAGGAAGAGCAGCGCGATGATCGAACCGAAACCGATCACGACGCGGCGACGGATCGTCCAGGGGCGCGAGGCGGCGAGTTCCTCCATGTCCTCGGTCATTTGCCGACCTCCGCCACGAGAACGGTCTTGCTCGCCGGATCACGGTTGACGTCGAAGGCGATCACCCCCGTCGCCCCAGAGTACGCCGGGAGGCCGCGGCCTACGCGCGCAATCCAGTCCCGTATTCCCTTGCGGTCTGCGCCCTCGGACTGCGCCGCGAGGCCGATGAGCATGGCCGCATCGTAGCCGAGCGCGCTCCAGCGATCCGCCACCTTGCCGGTGCGCTTCAGGAACGTCTCGGCGAAGCGCACGCCCTCCGGCGTTGGGGGATGCGCCGCGGAGAACAGCTGCACGAACCGCACGCCGCGAAGATCCTCGACGGCCGCGGAGTCCGACTCATCTGGTGGGTTGGTGCCGAGAACGATCGCGGTGCTCCCGGCCTTTCTCAGCGCACGCAGGAACGGCCGCTCCTCCGTGGTGTTGCCTGCAATCACGGCACTCGGCGTACCCGCTCGGGTGAGTCGCCTGGCGTACGCTTCGAACTCCACGATCTCCTCCGTGAACGGATCGCGCTCCGTCACGTCCCCGCCCGCACGCCTGAATTCCTCGCTGAACACGCGGAGGATGTCCTTGCCGGACGGGTCGTTCCGGTAGAGCACCGCCGTGTGCTTCAGGTCCAGCGAGTCCGCCACATACCGCGCGAGTGCACGCGCCTGCGCTGATGACGTGGGGCATACCCTGAACACCCACTCCGACGAGCGCGTCACCGCTGGTGCGCCCGCCGTGGGTGAAACCGCCACGATAGCGTTCCGCCCGTCGTTGTCGCGGTCGGCATAGACGGCGGCGGCGCTGATGGTCGCCGCGCTCTCGGTATGCCCGACGACGCCCACCACGCTCGGGTCGTCGCGAAACGCGGCAGCGATGGCCACCGCGGACTTGGCGTCCGCAGGCGCGCGCCGCATTGCCAGCGGGGGTGCGCCCGGCTTGCGCTGGCTGTTCAGTTGCTCGAGTGCCATCTGCACACCCACGAACACGTTCACATATCGCTCCGGGGACGTGAGCCCGACCGCGACGCCGACGAATGCCGTGTCGCCGCGCGAGGAAGACGCTCCTGGCCCTGCGTCTCCGCCACAGGCGGATATCGAGGCGATCGTCAGCACCATGACGACCGGCAGGAGCTGAAGCGGCCACGGGACGCGGCGTGCGGTCCGCGGATGATCGAGCGAGAAGCCACGTCGAGTGTGCATGGGCCCTGTCGTGCGGAGGAATTAGAGCAGTGCGTTGGTAGTTCGACGAGCGGAGGCTCCCACGCGAAACTCCAAGCTAACGATGGCCGCTCCGCGTGCGCCGTGTCCAGCGGAGCGGTAGAGCGCCCGACGACCGTGCTGTACCTTTCCGCCCTATGACCATGCGAGACAGGCTGGCCCTGCTCGAGCGCCGCGCGAATGAAGCGGAGCTGGGTGGAGGTGCCGCACGACTCAAGGCCCAGCACGACAAGGGCAAGCTCTCGGCCCGCGAACGCCTGGACCTGCTGCTGGACGACGGCAGCTTTGTGGAGCTGGACCGGTTCGTCGTGCACCGCTCGCACGACTTCGGCCTCGAGGAGCAGCGCATCTTCGGTGACGGCGTCGTCACCGGCTACGGGCGCATCGAGGGGCGCCTCGTTTACGTCTTCTCGCAGGACTTCACCGTCTTCGGTGGCTCGCTCAGCGAAGCGTTTGCCGAGAAGATCTGCAAGGTGATGGACCTCGCGATGCGCAACGGCGCGCCCATCATCGGACTCAACGATTCCGGTGGCGCCCGCATCCAGGAGGGCGTGGTGTCGCTTGGCGGATACGCGGAGATCTTCCTGCGGAACACCATGGCGTCGGGCGTGGTGCCACAGATCAGCGCCATTCTCGGGCCCTGCGCCGGTGGCGCGGTGTATTCGCCGGCCATCACCGACTTCACCTACATGGTGCGCAAGACGAGCTACATGTTCGTCACCGGGCCCAACGTCGTGAAGACGGTGACGCATGAGGACGTCACCATGGAGGAACTTGGTGGTGCGGACACGCACACGGCCACGAGTGGCGTCGCGCACTTCGCGCACGATTCCGAGCCCGCGTGCCTGCAGGCGATTCGCGATCTCTTTCAGTTCATTCCCTCCAACAACATCGACGACCCGCCGCGCGGCCGCGGCACCGATCCGCGCGACCGTCGGGACGAGGCACTGCTCGACGTCGTGCCCGACAACCCGAACAAGCCGTACGACATGCATGAGGTCATCCGGCGCATCGTGGACGACGGAGCTTTCTATGAAGTGCAGCGCGAGTTCGCCGCGAACATCCTGTGCGGCTTCGCGCACCTGGGTGGCTTCAGCGTCGGCATCGTGGCCAATCAGCCCGCCATGCTCGCCGGCGTGCTCGATATCGACGCGTCCGTCAAGGCGGCGCGGTTCATTCGCTTCTGCGACGCGTTCAACATCCCGATCGTGACGCTCGAGGACGTTCCCGGATTTCTTCCGGGCCTGGCGCAGGAGCACCACGGCATCATCCGCCACGGCGCCAAGCTGCTCTATGCGTACTGCGAGGCGACCGTGCCCAAGCTCACCGTCATCACGCGCAAGGCGTACGGCGGGGCGTACGACGTCATGAGCTCCAAGCACATTCGCGGCGACCTGAATCTTGCGTGGCCCACGGCGGAGATCGCCGTCATGGGCCCAAAGGGGGCGGTGGAGATTCTCTTTCGCAAGGACATCGCCGAGAGCGACGACCCCGCCGCGGCGGCGGAGGACAAGGTCAACGAGTATCGCGAGAAGTTTGCACATCCATACATCGCCGCGGGGCGTGGCTACCTCGACGATATTATCGACCCACGCGACACGCGGCCCCGGCTGATCGACGCGCTCGAGACGCTGCGCACCAAGCGCGACCGGAACCCACCGAAGAAGCACGGCAACATCCCGCTGTGACGGTCATCCTGGGCGCGCCGCTCGTCATCCTGAGCGCAGCGAAGGATCTGCACCCTGTCATCCTGAGCCCTTCGACCGCGCTCAGGGTAAACTTCGCGAAGGATCTGCACGTCGATGTTCCGTAAAATCCTCATCGCCAATCGCGGCGAGATCGCGCTGCGCGTCATCCGCGCGTGTCGAGAGCTCGATGTGCGGACCGTCGCCGTCTACTCGGAGGTCGACGCCCGCGCGCCGCACGTGCGCGAGGCGGATGAAGCCGTGCTCCTCGGCCCCGCACCATCGGCAGAATCGTATCTCAAGGGCGACGCCATCATCGCCGCCGCACTCCGGACAGGCGCGCAGGCCATCCATCCGGGCTACGGCTTTCTTTCCGAGCGCGAATGGTTCGCCCGCGCGGTGCGTGACGCCGGACTTGTGTTCATTGGTCCGCCCGCTGAGGCTATCGCGGCGATGGGGAGCAAGACGTCCGCACGCACGCTTGCCATTGCGGCCGGAACGCCCGTGGTCCCGGGGACCACGACGCCCCTGAAGGACGCCGACGAAGCCGCCGCCGTCGCCGACGAGATGGGCTATCCGGTGCTGCTCAAGGCCGCCGCGGGCGGCGGCGGCAAGGGCATGCGCGTCGTGCACGCACGTTCCGAGCTTGCGGCTGCGCTCGCGTCCGCGCAGCGCGAGGCGAAGAATGCCTTCGGTGACGACGCGGTGTACGTCGAGAAGTACATCGTCGGTCCGCGTCACGTCGAGATCCAGGTGCTCGGCGACATGCACGGCACCATGCTCCACCTCGGCGAGCGCGAGTGTTCGGTGCAACGCCGCCACCAGAAGATGATCGAGGAGGCGCCGAGCGTTGCCGTCACGCCCGAGCTGCGCGCGCGCATGGGCGCCGCGGCGGTCGCCGCGGCGAAGGCCGCGGGATACGTGAACGCAGGGACGTGCGAGTTCCTTCTCGACGCCAGCGGCCAATTCTATTTCCTGGAGATGAACACGCGCATCCAGGTCGAGCATCCGGTCACAGAACTGGTGACGGGCATCGACCTGGTGCAATGGCAGTTGCGCGTCGCGTCGGGCGAGCGCCTGCCGTGGACGCAGGACGAGATCACGCCGCGCGGCTGGGCCATCGAGTGCCGCATCACCAGCGAAGATCCAGCGAACAATTTCCTCCCCTCCACGGGCCGCGTGCAGTACCTGCATGTGCCGAGCGGACCGGGCGTGCGGTGGGACGCGGGCATCGAGACCGGCAGCGAGATCTCGCTGTACTACGATCCCATGCTCGCGAAGCTCATTGTCTGGGCGCCGACGCGCGACGCCGCGATCGCGCGCATGCATCGCGCGCTGCTCGAGCTCACCATCGAGGGCGTGGACACCTCGCGAGACTTCCACCTGCGCGTCATGGAGGACGCGGAATTCAGGGCTGGTGCCATCGAGATTCAGTGGCTGGAGCGCCGACAGGCCGACCTCACCAGCCGCAAGCCACCGGCAGACGGCGTGCTGCGGGCCGCGATCGCAGCGGTCCTCCTTGCGGAGCGCGAGCGCGCGACGCCGCATCGCGCGAGCACGTCGGGGGACGTCGGTTCGCGCGCGCCCGCTGACACTGCGCCCGACGGCTGGCTTCGCGCGGCACGGCGAGAGGCGCTTCGGTGACCGACGGGCCAACGCGCGTCGAGATCACCGGTATCGCCGCAGGGGGAGACGGCGTCGGCAGGACGGAAGGCATGGTGGTGTTCGTCCCGCGCACCGCGCTTGGCGACACCGCGCTCGTGAGCCTCGCGCGCTCCAAGCGCTTCGCACGCGGCCGCCTGGTGTCGCTGGAGGTGGCCTCACCCGATCGCGTTGATCCATCCTGCCCGCACTACACGAACGATCGATGCGGCGGTTGTCAGGTGCAGCATCTCTCGTATGAAGCGCAGCTTCGCGCCAAGGGCACCATCATCGGTGACGCCATTCGGCGCATCGGGCGCCGTGACCTGGGCGACGTCAGCGTGGCCGCGAGCGACGCACAGTGGCGGTATCGCCGGAAGCTGACGCTTCATCTGCGGCGTGTGGGCGAGCAGTGGATCGCCGGGCTGCATCCGTACGACGACCCGGTGGCGGTCTTCGAGTTAGCGGACTGTCCAATAACCGATGAGCGCGTCATCGGAGTGTGGCGCGAGTTACGCGACGCCTTTGGACTGCTGCCGCGTGAGCGTGCATTGCGTGTCGCCGTGCGTCTGCTCCCCGGTGGCGCGTCGGTCGTAGTCGAAGGCGGAACGGCATGGCCGAACGCGCAGCGCTGCTTCGCAGCCGTGCCGTCCATGCTCGAGCTCTGGTGGAAACCCGACCATGGCCGCATGCGCCGCCTTGCGGCGCGGACCCACGAGTCACATGCCGGCGCATCGTTCGCGCAGGTGAACGCGCGCGTTGCCGCGCGCCTTCAGGCACACGTGTTGGAGCGCGTGCGGTCGCATGCGCCAGCGCGCGTGGTGGACGCGTACGCGGGAGCCGGCGGCATCGCCGTCCCGCTCTCAGCAGACGGCGCGACGGTCATCGCGATCGAGCTCGATGCGGAAGCGGTTGCGCGGTTCGCCGGTCGCCTGCGCGAGCCATCGCATGCCATCGTCGGGCGTGTGGAGGATCACCTCGGCGCTGCACTTCCCGCGGACGTCGTGCTCCTCAATCCGCCGCGCGCCGGCGTGGACGTCCGCGTCACGAGTGCGCTCCAGGCGATTGCGTCGCCGCCACGCGCCTTGATCTACGTGAGCTGCGATCCGGCCACGCTCGCACGCGATCTGGCGCGCATGCCGCGCTTCCAGTTGGCGGCGGTGCGTGCCTACGACATGTTTCCCCAGACCGCACATGTGGAAACGGTGTGCGAGCTGATACCGGAGGCGGGTTGAAGTACCTCGTGAAGGTTGGCGACGCGGACGTGGACGTCGTGCTGGATGGCGACGTCGTCACGGTCGATGGCGGTGCGCCCTCGGTGGCGCATGTCACTGACGTGGAGGGCACGCCAGTGCGCATGGTCACCGTTGGAGACGCGGTGCATCGCGTGGTGGCGCGACGCGGCGCAACACGCGGGCGATACACCCTGTGGCTCGACGGATTCCGCTACGAGGTCGAGGCGCTCGATGAGCGCACCCGCGCGATTCGCGAGCTGAGTGGGGCGGGGCAGGCCGCATCCGGTCCCGCGCCGCTCCTCGCACCGATGCCTGGCATGATCGTCCGCGTCGCCGTACAGGTCGGAGAGCCGGTAGTTCCCGGTCAGGGCCTGGTGGTGATGGAGGCGATGAAGATGGAGAACGAGCTGCGCGCAACGTCGGCTGGCGTGGTGAAGGCAGTGCTCGTGCAGGCCGGGACGGCTGTCGAGAAAGGCGCCCTTCTATTGGAGCTCGAATGAATCGCACACGCATGACGCTCGTCCTCGTCGCGGCGCTCGCCGGCAACGCCGACGCGCAAGCGCCTGACTCCGACATCTTCCTCGCGCCGCTCACGCGCGTGCGGGACTCGATCGTCGTCGGCAAGGCCGTAAACGTCACGCAGCGCGCTGGGTATGACAATCAACCAGCGTTTCTCCCCAACAGTCGCGGCATCCTGTACACCGTGATCGCCGACGGACAGGCGGACATCTGGCGATACGACGTCGCCTCTCGGCGCACCACGCGCGTCACGTCCACGCCCGAGAGCGAGTACTCGGCCATGGTCATGCCTGGCGGACTCCGCATGAGCGTCATTCGCGTGGAGCGAGATTCGACGCAGCGCCTGTGGAGCTTCGGGCTCGATGGCAGCGACCCACAGCTGCTTCTGTCCGCACTGAAGCCGGTGGGTTACCACGCATGGCTGTCGCCCACCAAGCTCGCGACCTTCGTGCTGGGCACGCCGTCCACCCTGCATGTGATCGAGAGCGATGGAGGGCGCGATGAGATGCGCGCGCGGAACATCGGCCGTGCGCTACACCGCATTCCCGGCCGACAGACGTTCAGCTACACCCAGGCCGACAGCGCGCGTGTGCTCTGGATCATGACGCGACCCGTGACCGGCGAATCGGAGTCGCTCATCGTGCGCGCGGCGGCGGACAACGAGTTTCACGCGTGGACGCCCGACGGGACGCTGTTGAGCGCCACGCAGGGCGTTCTGGTGCGCTGGAATCGCGCGCTCGATGCGTCCAGTGGGTGGCTGCCCGTCGCGAATCTCGCCGCGTCGGGCGTGAAGAATGTCAGTCGTCTCGCGGTCAGCCCGGATGGCAGGTGGCTGGCATTCGTCGCCGAGCCTGTCGGGCCGTAGGTGGCGCGTCGCTGAATGTCGTTGCGCGTGCTCGCGATCTCTGGCAGCCTCCGCGCCGCGTCGTCCAACGCGGCGGTGCTTCGCATCGCGGCGGAGGTGGCGCCTCCCGGGATGGACGTGCGGATCTTCGACGGCATTCATCTGCTGCCGTTCTTCAATCCGGATCTCGACGGCGAGCTCCACGACCCGGCGTTGCCGGTCGCCGTCGGCGAATTGCGCGCAGCGATTGCCGCGTCGGACGTACTCCTGATCTCGAGTCCCGAGTACGCGCACGGCATTTCCGGCGTCATGAAGAACGCACTCGATTGGCTGGTGGGCGGCGCGGAAATGGTGGACAAGCGTGTCGTCCTGTTCAACACCGCGCCGCACGCGACGCACGCACACGAGGCCATCCGCGAGACGCTGCGAACGATGTCCGTGCGCCTCGACGACCACGCGAGCGTGTCATTCCTGGTGCGCGGGGCTGACCCGGCAGCCGTTGAGCGTGCAGTGCGCGACGCGCTGACAATCCTGCTGACGTCAGCCGCACCCGCGTAGCCCGCACTCGGCTGGGCGCGCCGTCACACGCGCTTGCGGCCCGGCGCGATGGCGCCGCGCCCGAACTTCTCGCGCACCGCGTCCACGGCGCGCGACACCTCGCGATCTTTCGGCGTCTCGATCGGCCTACGCTCGTGCTCGAACAGTGCGAGTTGCTTGACGACCGGTGCGCTGAAGTTCGACAGCCCCACGCCGAGCAGTCGAGCCGGCGTGCGCCGGGCCGCGCGCAGCTTGTGCAGTAGTTCGCGCGCGATGAGGAACACGCCGCGGTCCGACACCAGTGGCTCGTCGACCGTGCGGCTCGCCTGGCGCGTCGTAAAGTCCATGTCGCGAATGCGGACGGTGATCGTGCGCGCACGGAGGGAGTTGCCGCGCATGTCGCTCGCGGCGCGCCCCACGAGTTCCGTGAGCTCACCCTCCAGCACCAGGTCGTCGCTGATGTCTCTGGGGAACGTCTCGTCGCGACTGATGCTCTTTGCGGCATCCCGCGCCGAAACCTCGCCGGTGTCCATGCCGCGCACGCGTCTCGCCAGCCACGGGGCATCGCGCCCAACGAGACGGGTGAGCGCGGCGTCATCCAGCGCGAGCACGTCCACCACCTTTCGCAGGCCACGCTCAGCCAGCTTGGCCGTGGCGCGTGGTCCGATGCCCGGGATGTCCGAGAGTGTGAGCGTGCGCATGAAGTCCAGCTCACCGTTTGGCGCGATCACGTTCACGCCATTGGCACCATTGCCCGGCCGCGGCTTCGCTGTCTCGGCCGCCAGCTTCGCGATGAGCTTCGACGTGCCGCCGCCAATGGACACGGTGAGCCCGGTTTCCGCCACGACCGCATCGCGGATGCGGTGCGCCAGCGCATCCAGCGACACGCCGTCATACAGCGTCTCGGTGCCCGCCAGGTCGAGATACCACTCATCGATGCTTGCCGCCTGCACGACGGGCGAATGTTTCTCGAGGACGGCGCGAATCTCCTTGTGCTTCACTCGACACGCCTTGCCGGGCACGGGGACGCACATGGCGTCTGGGCAGAGCCGGAGCGCCTTGGACATGGGCATCGCGGACCGGACGCCGAATTGCCGCGCCTCGTACGACGCCGAGCAAACGATGCCCCGACCTTCCGCGGTTCCACCGACGAGCAGGCAGGGCGCGCGTCCGGCGCCCTCTGGATCCACCAGTCGGGCGACGGCGACGAAGAAGGCGTCTGCGTCGGCGAGCAAGATGCGTCGTGGAGTCGGGCTTTGTTCGGGCACTCCGGAAGATAGCAGTTCCGGCGCAGTTCGCCCCGTTGACCTGCCCTAACTCCTTGTCTATCTTACGATTCTGTTCAAAAATGCCTTCAGTGGCAGCCAAGACCCGGGTTGCATGACGCACCAGTGAGGCGCAGTTCCTACGTAGTTCACACGAGTCATGTTCAAATCGTACACGGCGACCCCCGACGACATCCAGCAGGACTGGTATGTCGTCGACGCCGAGGGAATGGTCCTCGGCCGCCTCGCGACTGAGATCGCGCGCATCATCCGCGGCAAGCACAAGCCCATGTTCACGCCGCACATGGACACCGGCGATGGCGTCATCGTCATCAACGCCTCCAAGGTCCGAGTTACCGGCCGCAAGGCGGAGCAGAAGGAATACTTCCGCCACACCGGCTACATGGGGCACGAGCGCTTCACTCCCTTTGCCAGCATGCTGGCCAAGCACCCGGAGCGCATCATCGAGAAGGCAGTCTTCGGCATGCTTCCCAAAACGGCCCTCGGCCGCCAGGTGCTGCGCGGCAAGCTGCGCGTGTATCCCGGTGCCGAGCATCCGCACGTCGCGCAGCAGCCCAAGTCGCTGTCCTTCCCGAAAGCCGAGGCCAAGTAAATCATGCCTGATACGCAGATCACGCACACCATCGGCCGCCGCAAGGAAGCCGTGTGCCGTGTGTACCTGAAGCCCGGCTCTGGAAAGTGGGACATCAACGGACGCACGCTCGGTGACTATTTCCCGCGCCCGGCCCTCGTCACCGCCATCCAGCAGCCGTTCACCGCGACCGACATGCTCGGCCGCTATGACGTCAAGGCGAACATCAACGGCGGCGGCCAGACTGGCCAGTCCGGCGCCCTTCGCCTCGCCGTGGCGCGTGCCCTCGTCAAGATCGACGAGACGCACCGCCGCAAGCTGCGCGACCTTGGGCTCCTCACGCGTGATGCACGCGCCGTCGAGCGCAAGAAGCCCGGCCGTCCGAAGGCGCGCAAGCGCTTCCAGTTCTCGAAGCGATAGGAGGTCAGGAGGACAGGAGGACAGGAAC
>JANOIJ010000397.1:0-50623 GCA_031407575.1 Gemmatimonadaceae bacterium
GCACGGCGTGCTTGAGGTAGGTGCGGTAGTAGCCGATCTCGTGCGAGATGCGGTCAACGATCACCGAGTAGGGAAGCGGCTCGTCCATTGCGGTGCCGCCGAGCGTGATGAACTCGACCTCGACGCCAGCGTCGCGGCGCGCGACTTCCTCGATGAGCGCTGGCGGGAAGGACCATTCGCGTCCGACGAGCAATCCGACTTTCAGCATGGGTTGTATTCCTCGGTGAGAACAGCAGGTGCAGATCCTTCGCTTCGCTCAGGATGACAACGGGCTTCGCTCAGGATGACAACGGGCTTCGCTCAGGATGACAACAGGTTGCGCGCGGGACGACAAAATCAATCCGAGCCGCCGATGTAGGTCGCGATCATCTGGCGCCAGTAGGGCCAATCGTGCGCCCAGCCATCCCACAGGCGGAGCGCGTGCCAGACCTCCTTCGACCACAACCGCCCGGAAAAGTACTCGCTATTGCCGCGCAGGGAGTCGTCGCGGCCGATAGCGAGGATGATGTCCATGCGCCGCATCGCCTCGAGGCGGCCACCGTCATTCTCGCCCATGATGAACTCGGCGGGGTTGTACGGATACACATGCTCGTCCGTGTAGCCGCCGGTCACCTCGCGAATGTCGTACACGCCGCTCAGGCCGATCGCGCGGCCCACGAGGTGCGGATAGCGCAGCGCGAATGTGAGCGCATGGTATGCGCCAAAGCTCGCGCCCGTGGTGATGAGGAACGGATTGGCGTTGCGATGCTGCGTGAGCGGCAGCACCTCGTCGCGGATGTAGGCATCGTACCGGGCGTGATGGAATGCGCGATCCGCGGGATGCTTCCACTTTGCGTACCAGCTCTCCGCGTCAACGCTGTCCACGCAGTAGAGCTGAAGCCAGCCGCGCTCGAGATGCTCGCCGAGTGCCTGCATCATGCCCTGGTCTTCCCACTCGAAGAAGCGGCCCATCGAGCTCGGGAACACGATGACGCGCGCGCCGGCGTGTCCGAATACCAGCAGGTCCATGTCCCGGTCGAGGCGGGGACTGAACCATCGCATATGCTCACGATGCATGAGGCGCCGATCCGGGAAGTGGGAAGAGAAATTTGAGGACGCCCTCGACGCGGGCCGCCCAGCTTTGTTCGTTGTGCTCGCCGCCCTCTGCCTCGAGGTAAGCAAGATCGTCGCCGAGGATCCAGCCTTTCGCAACCAGCGCGTCCCGCAGGTCGCGCGCGTTCACGATGGTCTCTGCCCCCTCGGCGGTGCCGGCGTCGAGCCAGATGCGAATGGGAAGCTTGTCAGGCAGCGCCCTGACCCCGCGCAGGAGGACTCGGCCGTCCCACCACACCGACGGCGACAACACGGCCAGGCGCCCGAAGGCCGTGGGAGAGCGCAGGCCCAGGTACATCGTGAGCAGCCCGCCGAGCGATGACCCACCCATGGCCGTGCTCGCCGCGCTGGGAAGCGTCTTGTAGGTCTCGTCGATGAACGGCTTCAGTTCCTCGACGAGCATGCGCCCGTAGTCGTCGGCCTGCCCGCCGCGCCCCTCTTCAGACTCGGTGGTCGGCGTGTATTCGTCGACCCGGTACTCGCCGGTGTTGTAGATGCCCACGATGATGATGGGCTCGATCGCGCCCTCGGTGATCAACTGCTGCGCGCACTCGTCCACCTGCCATTCCTCGCCGAAGGAGGTGGCGCGATCGAACACGTTCTGGCCGTCGTGCAGGTAGAGGACCGGATACCGCGTCGCGTCCTCCGCGTCGTAACCCGGTGGGAGATAGACGACGATGGTGCGATCGTGCTCGAGATGCCGGGAGTGGAAATCCTCATGCAGGCGAACGTCCCCCGTGAGGGTGTGCTCGACCGTGTCATGGGGATCTGGCAGGTGAATCATGGGATAGCGCGAGGGTGCACGTAGCCGACTCGGATAATAACCCGTCCGAGACCGGCCACGCCGGCGCGCATTCGGCACCTATGGGCCCGACCAGAATTGCGCAGGATGCCGAGCCATCTCCGGCGTGAAGATCGCCTGCAACTGCGCGATGTCGCCGGCGGCATTGCCGGTAGGTTGGAATGGCGTCCCGATGCCCACTTCCCGGCGGGGGTAGTCGAACCACACGGGCACGATCGGGACGCCAGCGGCCAGCGCAATGTGATAGAAGCCCGACTTGAACCCCTTCACCTGCTTGCGCGTGCCCTCCGGCGCGAGCGCGAGGACGAACTGCCGCTCTGCGCGGATCATCGCTGAGACGTCGGCCACCAACCCTTCACGCGACTCGCGATAGACGGGCCGTCCACCGAGCCCGCGCAGGATGGTGCCGAACGGCTCGCGGAAGATCGAGTCCTTGGCGAGCCAGTGCGCGTCAAGTTCCAGTGCGAACATCGCCATCACGCCTACCGGGAAGTCCCAGTTGGACGTATGCGGCGCGACGATCAGCACAAACTTGGGAATGGGCGGCAGTGGGCCGTGAAAGCGCCATCCGGTGACGCGGAGCGCAAGGCGTCCCAGCGCCCGGAGAATCGGACGCTGGCGCATGGGATAGCCGAGGACGGGTGCCGCCGATGCAGTCATGCCAGTCTTGGCCTACGGGCTTTCGTGTGGGTTTCGTCGAGATTCTCAGCGGTGCGAGTGGCGCCCGATTTGGTGGACACGATAGGAGCCGATGAAGCCGATGTCGCCGCGCTGTTCCGAGCGTACTGGGCATTCACGACACGGCGACGATGCCAACAGTCTCCTGTTTCCGCTGAGTGTGGAGGGACTGCGCAGGATTCCCGGAAGATGCTCAGTTTCAGTTTTTCGGCTCTTCGGACTCTGTTGTGGGTCGCGTCGCGATGTGAAGTGATGCGAGTGGCGCGATGTTCTTGAACGACCAAGGGCACGGACTCGTTGCGGACAACAGCCGATTCGCTCCGTGCGCCTTCATCCCTCCCATGCGCATCAGCCACGACCTCTCGTGGACGCTGCCGGTCTGAGCGAGAGGCGCCGTTCGTCGTTTCGGCGTTCAGTCGGCTCAGATCGGCCTGTTGTCGTCGTTCCCAGGGACTCGCCCCACCGTCCCTCGAGACAGCGCCGGCCCGACGGGCGCGGTGTTTCGCGGGTCGCGTCGAGATCGATTGGTGAACACCCAAAGTCACTAGGCCTGTGATTGCCTTCCCACGGGATTCCCTGCCCACAGGATTCCCTGAAGAGCCAGTTTTTCAACGCCGAGCGAGAGTAACGGCAAAGGGCATCCGCACTCATTTCGACTGCGCCAGCACCCGTTCGATGCGCTTGTCCGGCACCAGCCACAGGATGGCGACGCCGACGATCAGAGCGCCGGAGACCCACGAGTTCACGAAGGCCATCGGGATCGCGATCACGTACGCGAGGGGCGACACCTTGCCCTTGAGGTCCGACCCCACCGCGGCCGCGACGAGCGAGTCCTGTCCCTGGTGCCGTATGATGCACAACTGAAGGATGTAGTACGCGATGGCGGCCATCAGCAACACGACGCCGTAGATCGCCACAGGGGCGGACGCAAAGTGATTCTCGCCCATCCACGCGGTGGTGAACGGAACGAACGACAGCCAGAACAGGAGATGGAGGTTGGCCCACAGCACAGCGCCATCGATGGTTCGCGCGGCGTGCAGCAGGTGGTGATGGTTGTTCCAATAGATGCCGACGTACACGAAGCACAGCACGTAGCTCGCGAACGCAGGGACCACGTCCTTGAGGGCCTCGATCCGGGCGTCGTGCAGCGGCGCCTTCAGCTCCAGCACCATGATCGTGAGGATGATCGCGAGCACGCCATCGCTGAACGCTTCCATGCGACCCTTCCCCATCATGCCTCGACTGTGTGTTGTGGTTGGCCGTTCACGCTACTCCACCGCCAGGCATTCGATCTCGACACGCGCGCCGAGCGCGAGGCCAGACGCCCCGGTGGCCGAGCGCGAGGGCATTCGCGTGGCGTTGAAGTATGTGACGTAGACTTCGTTCATCGCGGGCCATTCGCGCATATCGCCGATGAACACGGTGCACTTGAACACCTTGTCCATGGACGAACCCGCGCCCTGGAGCACGGCGCGGATATTGTCCATCGTCTGCCGAGTCTCCGCCTGAATGCCGCCGGTCACGATGCGTCCGGCGCTATCCGTGCCGATCTGGCCCGAGAGGTAGATGATGCCGTTCACCTTGGTGTAGGGGGAGAACGGACGCGAGGGTCCGGGCGGCCTGGCGGCAAACACGGGCTCGGGACGGCTCGTTGCGCAGGCACTGCTGAACAGCAGTGCGGCGGCGAGGAGGGCGATGCGCATTGACGGCGACTCGGGGTGAAGGTACGTCCGGCGGGGCGACCGACCGCATTAAAATGCCCGCATGCGCAGAGGTCAATCGCGCTCCACTGCGCTCCGATCGCGCTGAACGGCGTCGCGCTGCTCGGCCGGCCCCTGGCCAAGCGCATGCTGTCCAGTCGTGACACCGCTGCGCGGAGTGGGCACGCGCGGACGAGCGGGCCTCGTCATCAGCCAGATGGCCCAGAGCACCAGCGGTGGGCCCGCAAGCCAGAACGCCACGCTCTGGAGCGACGCGGAACCGCTCCACCCGGGGCCGTTCGCATTCGTGACGATGAGGTGCAGCAGCCCGTTGTCAAAACCGGCAGACGCGCTTCCCTTCCCCGCCTCGCCGCTCACGCGCAGGACGGCCGTGATGGCTGGCGCGAGCGTGACGCCGGCGAGCGCGACCCAGTACGCAACCCAGCCACGAAGGAGATGCCGCGGGCGCCATTGCCTGAACGGGAGCATGCTGCATGTTCGGCGCCGCTCACCGATTCGTCAAGCACGCCGGCGCGTTGCCGGCGTGCCGTCGCTTTGCTGCGGTTACAAGCCGAGCCAGTAGCTCGCTTTCACCTGGAACACGTTGACCGGTCGGTCGCGGAAGAGCGCGGACTTGTCGCGATTGAAGTCGAAGTCGCCGTACGGCTCTGAGCCGGACCGCTGCTGCGTCCAGACAAAGAACACGGTCGAACCCGGCCTGTACTCCCAGCGCAGCACGGCGGTACCGCGCAGCGAGCGGATGTTGAAGTCCGGGTTGTTGACGCTGAACGAGGTTGCGGGTCCGGAGCTGTCCGGATCGACCTGATAGGACAGCACGCGGTTGGTGGTAGTGTCGCGCGTGGTCTTCAGCGTGCCGAGGCCCTTGCCGTATTCCACCACGCTGTTGGTGCGCGGCGCAACGAACTGCTTGAGACCGTCGTATTCGCCGCTCGCCAGGAACGGCTGCGCAAACAACTCGAGCGTCAGCGTGGGCGTGAACGTCGCGTTGATGCGCGTGTTCATCGACAGTGAGTGCTGCACCAGTTTCGCGAACACGTTGCGCTGCCCGCCGAATGCCTTGGCCGTCGTGTCGGTGACCGTGGTGACGAACATCTTCTGGTCCACGCTCCGGCCGTATGACGGCCCGAAACTCAGACGCAGGTTCTCGCGGGGCTTGATAACGAGGCCACCGTATCCGTCACCGCCCCAGCCCGTGTCCTCGATATTGCGACGATAGTTGCCGCCGAAGTCCCACGACACCCGCTTGCGCGAGTCGCCATTCACGTTGGTCGAATAGAAGTCGTAGCCCGGCGTCCTCTGGATCACGCCGCCCCGCGTCATGAGGCCGTCGTAGGCGGCTGGACGCCGGATGACGAAGGCGCTCGCCGACATGTAGTTGTGCAACGTGGCGCGGCCCCACACCGAGCCCTGCAAGTCGATGCGATCTCCTTCGTAGTTGAATGACTGCTGACCAGCGACGATAGCCGCCGCATCGCGATACCAGCCGCCCGGCGTGGTCCACTGCCGCAGGACGCTCGCCTGCATCCACTTGTAGTCGGTGCGATTCAAGGTGCCCATGTCGTTCACCTCGAAGCCCGGACTGCGCCAGTTCTGCGCCGTCTCGAAGAGCCAGTTGCCGCTCTCCTTGGCGAGACGGCCGTAGAAGCCGTACCCGCGCAGCGAGGTGCGCTTGGGGTCATAGGAGATGTCGAACACGCCGTCGCTCGTTTCCGTGCGTCCGGGTCGCTGGAAATAGTGCGAGCTGGACAGTTGCGTGCGGCGCATCGCCGCCGTGTCTCCGCCGACGTCCGTGACGGCCACCTGCCCCATGAACGAGAACTTCCGTCCCGACCAGAAGTGTGAGATGTCGGCGCCCACGGTGTTCGCACGTCCACGGAGCCGGCTCAGCTCAGCGGAGTCATTCATGAAGCGATTCGTCATCGTCGTGATCATGCCGATGCGCGTATCACCGCGACGCAAGTCCTTTCGCACGCGGCCGATGAGGTAGTTGGTCATCGGCTCCGCTTCACGCTCGAACGTGGGCGCAGAGGGTGCATTGCTCGTCACGTAGCGTGCGTTCACGCGATTGGTCAGTGCCTCGAGCACCGCGATGGACAGCCCGTTCTTCGTGCGTCCCGTGATCTTGCCCGCGCCGAGGATGGTGGACGCGTCGGGAATGTCGGCGTAGCTGGATTGCGATCGCACAAGGCCGCCCAGTTGTGGCGCGCGGCCGATGCGGCGCGAGTAGAACACGTTCAGGCTCGACGCGTTGCTGCAGAAGAAGCAATTGAAGTTGCCGAAGGAAAACGCCGACGAGTTCGCGACGAAGAACGGGCGCTTCTCCTGGAAGGTCGTCTCGAAGTCGGACAGGTTGACGACGGCGGGGTCCACCTCGACCTGTCCGAAGTCCGGATTCACGGTGGCGTCGAGCGTGAGGTTCGACGTGATGTTGTACTTGAGATCGCCGCCAACGCGCCCGGTCATCTCCTGCTTGCTGCGGAAGGGATCGCCGGCCGTCGGCAACGCGAAACTGCTCTTCGTCACGACATAGGGCATCAGCTCGAGCTGCTTCGGCTGCTGCGAGAGCGCGAGTCCGGTGATCGTTCCGAAGTATCCGGGCCCACCAGACTCGTTTCTCCGCCAGAACGCCCACATGTCGAATTCGTTGCGCCGCGCCAGCGTGCGCCAGACCTGAAGCCCCCACGTCTGCATCGAGTCGCGCGGGAAGCGCAGCTGCGACAACGGAATGCGGAACTCGGCGGTCCAGCCGAGTGAGTCGATGGTCGTCGCGCCTTCCCAGACTGGGTCGTAGGACTCATCGCCGTTGAAGTGATCACCCTTGACGCCAAGTGGGTTGAGCTCGAACCACACGCGTGTCGTTCGGTCGAGGTACGGGTCGAGGACGAGCGAGATCTTGTCGGACGCGTCGTCGTCGAGGAGCTGGTCACGCCGCACGAGTTGCTTGCGCACAGCCGACGGGCCCTGGCTGTCGAACATGCGCGCGGCGACGTAGATCGCGCTGGCGTCATAGAGAATGCGGAGCTCGGTCCGCTCGGTCGGCGCCTTTCCCTCATCCGGCGAACTCTGGTGGAGTTCGGTGATCGGCTCTGCGGCTCGCCACGCCGCTTCGTCCAACCGCCCGTCGATGGTCACCGCATCCTGGCGCGCGGCAGCGCGCGCGACGGGACGCGGGTCGTCCTTCGATTTCGACGTCGTTGTCTGTGCAGGTAGCAGCGATGACATGCTACCCAGAGCGAGGGCGAGGCCGGCAAGGAGGCGAGGCGAGCGTGCAGCGTGAAAGACAGTGCGCATCGGAGGGTGGGTGGTGTCGCCCTCTTCGACAACACAACTGCGATCAGGGTTGGAAATTGCTGACGTGACGCTCTTCGTTGAAGTCTCGGTTGCGGCGGGCACGAACTTTACCCTCCGTACGCATCCGGGACTCAGGACGCGAGCATCGTCACGAGGGTGACTTCTCGCGCGTGGGGTTCGCGTTGTACGCGTCGGACGTGCCCTTGGGAATACTGAGGGACTGCCACTCCGCCGTCGCGGTGCTGCGTGCGATCAGGACGAGTTGGCCGACGTGATACGCCATGTGTGCGGCGGACCGGCAGAGCGCGGCGTGCACGCTGAGCGGCTGCTGACGGATGGTGACGGTGCGCGCGAGGTCGGCGTCGGTGAGCGTCGCGAGCTGCTGCTCCAGCACCTGCCAGCCCACGACCCACTTCGCGTCTACCTCTGCGCGCGTGCATTCGCGATCGGCGAACTCCTCATCGCGCGCGCGCCACGGCTTCTCGCCATCGGTGGTGAGGAAGTCCGTGAAGCGCGACGCGAGGTTGCCGCTGATGTGGAACACGAGCATCGCCGCGGAGTTTCCGTCCGGCGCAGGCACGTGATTGAGCATCGCGTCCGGAATCTGCGCCAGCGCCCGTTCGGCAATGAGTCGGTAGCGGCGATATTCCGCCGCGAAGTCGTCGATCATGGTGCGTGCACGCGCGGACGGTCCCGCTCAGCCGCCCTGGACGGTGTCATCCGCGAGCGGTGTCGGCTCGCCGGTGTCTTCCGTGGGTTCAGCGCCGTCCTGGCGGCGCGCGAGCCGGTCGAGGCGCTTGTCTTCCTTCTTCTTCTTCCGGTCGAGTTCCTTCTTGCGCTTCTCGAAGTCGTAGTTGGGTTTCTTGGCCACAGGCGGATACTTCGCTCCATTTCGGACTTCGGGTGAGGATGACCTTCTGGTGTCGAATGATAGTCATCGGGCACGCGCGACAGACAGCGTTCGTGTCCAGTATGCGATGCGGCGCACTGCATGGCCATGACGACAAGACGGCCCCGCTCGGATGAGCGGGGCCGCGGGTGGTGCCATGTGGACCAGAGTGCTGCCGCAACCCAGGGCGAAACACACATCATTCCGCGACGAGCCACGACAGCTGCTCTGGTGTGTACGCATCAGGCATGGGGCGAGCCAGTGGGGCCACCGTCCGCGTGGCGCATTGCGGCCGCATTGCGGAGCTGCGTGCGAATCGCGTCAAATCGTTCTGCCGCAGCGCGTTGCGCGGATTGCGGCACTCCCTGACATCACGTTTGTGTCATGGCGCCGTGAAGAACACATGCGTGGGTGCTGTGGCGGTCGGCCTACATTCTGTCGCGCCGGCGCTGTCTGCACAAAGGCCATACCATTGGCATCGCGGATACTCAGAGCTGGGGGAACTGCGAGCATTGAGCTGTCAGTAACTGCGAGCTGGGAGCTGGAGCCTGAGCTTGAGCTTGAGCCCGAGCTCAGGCTCCAGGTTTTTGGTTACTGACAGCTCGACGCTCGTCCGTGTTCCCAAGGCGATCCAGTAGCGTGATCTTCTGCCAGATCTTGTTCGAGAATCCGTTCGCCAGCGTCTCGATCTCGTTCACCGCCGCGAGCACAACGGGGTCCGCAAAATCCTGCGCGAACAACGCGGCAACCTTGCTCGAGAGCGACAGCATCTCGCTGCAGTAGTCGAGATAGCGCCCCAGTTCGGGCGCGGTGACCGTGCGGGGGGGTGACGACGCCGTATCCGCGCGGCCAGCGAGGATGCGCTCCGGATCCTTCGTCAGCTGGTGCATGTCCACGATGTGCACCACGCTGCGCAGCTCGTGCAGGCTGGCCAGCGCGCGGCGCCGCTTCAGGCGCACCTCGACCGTGATCAGAAAGAACACCGCGATGCCGAGGAACACGACGTCGTTGATGGCAGCGTCGATGGCCTGGACGAACTCGGCAAAACCGGACATTCGGGTTGGCATCTGAAGGTTCGTGGCCACCACGAACAAGAGTGCCATGGTCATGAGAATGACGGCGCCAACGGCGATCCGCAGTGGCCACAGCGGTCGGCGCAGGTACGCGACGCAATCGGACGCTTCGCCCGCAAGCGCGAGCAGCTCGGTGCTGACGCGACCCAACCCCGACCCCGGGAATCGCTCCTCGATCCGGTCGCGCAGGCGCGCGATGGTCGCGACGATCTCGGCGTCGTCCAGCTGGCGATAGGCGAGCCTCATGGCACGCGCGCGACGCGCATCGACATGATGGGGCAGTCGCGCGCCACCGTGCGGGAGACCTCCGCGGAATCCACCGCGCCCGAGAGCGCAGCGATGATGTCGTCGTGCATGCGTGCGCGCACCGACTCCCAGTGGCCAGACGCCTTCAACCGCACCTGCGCGGCCGCGCAGTACGCGGGGATCTCCAGCGACAGCTTGCCCGTTCCCGTCAGGTTGCGCAGCCGATAGAAGAACGGGCCCAGCTCGCGGCATTGCGCCGCATGCACCAGTTCATGCACGCGCACGGGAAGCGTGTCTTCGGGAGAAAGGTCGGCCCGGATCACCACACGCGGCGGCCCACGAAACGAGCATTCCGTGTAGGCGAGCACTTCACCCCGCGTCCGCCGAGTGCGGATGGTGGACGTGGCGGCCCAGGTCACTGCGAGAAGGAGTGCAATGACGAATGACCAACGAACCGTGCGGCGAGGCGACATGACGTCCAAGTAATCGCGTGCCCGCGGGCTCCGGAAGGCTGCCGCGGTGGCGTTGACGCGACTCCGTGGGAGACGTAGGGTTGGCGCACGCAACGAACAACCGGTGATCCACATGGGAGACATGACGCGACGACAGGCGGTGGGCGCGCTCGGCGCACTGGTCGCTTCGACGCTGCCCGGCGAGCAACCGATGACTTCGCCTCGCGGCGCATCAGATGCGACGCATGCCGGACGCCTCAAGCTCTCCGTGTCGCGGTGGTGCTACGGTGCGATTCCCCTCGACGACCTGTGCGTCGCGGCGAAGGCGTTCGGCTACAAGGCGATCGACCTGCTCGGTGAGAAGGATTGGGCAGCGCCCGCGAAGCACGGGCTCACCTGCGCCATGGCGAATGGCTTCGGCAGCATTCCCGTGGGCTTCAACAACAGGGCCAACCATGACAAGCTGGTGGCCGATGCGACGCGGATGATTCCCAGTGCGGCCGCTGGGGGCATCACGAATATCGTGTGCTTCAGCGGTAATCGTGGCGGCATCTCGGACGCCGATGGCATCGCGAACTGCATCGCGGGCTTCACACGCGTGACGCCGATCGCAGAGCGGCATGGCGTGACGCTCTGCCTCGAGTTGCTCAACAGCAAGGTGGATCACCCGGACTATCACGCTGATCACACCGCGTGGGCGGTGCAGGTCATCACGGGTGTTGGTTCACCGCGCCTCAAGCTCCTGTACGACATCTATCACATGCAGGTCATGGAAGGCGACGTCATCGCGACGATCCGCGCGAACTTCCAGCACATCGCGCACTTCCACACGGGGGGCGTGCCGGGGCGCAACGAGATCGACGAATCGCAGGAGCTGAACTACCGGCGCGTGATGCAGTCAATCGCCGACCTGGGCTTTGCGGGCCACGTCGCGCAGGAGTTCGTGCCCAAGCGTGATCCGCTCACGTCGCTGCGGCAGGCGTTCGAGATCTGCGACGTGTAGCGCCCACGCGGCTTACGGAACCGCGCTTGCCGTCGGAACGCCCTTCACCCAGCGGTCCAGCCATTCGCGCTCGTTGAGCATGCGGTGCACCACGTTCCACGAGCCGGTGATGCCGTGCGGCATGTTGGCGTACTGGATCATCTTGGCGGGGACGCCATTCTTCTTCAGCGCCACGTACATCTGCTGCGCTTCCGAGAATGGCACGCGCTGGTCGATCTCGCCGTTGATGAACAGCGTCGGTGCCTTGGCGCGATTCGCGTACGTGAGCGGCGACTGCCTGATCATGATCGCGCGCGCCTTCTCCTCCCACGGTGAGCCGAAGAACTCCGTCTCCTTCGTGCGCGGGATGTCCGCGTTGCCGAAGTCGCTCACCCAATTCACGATGCCTGCGCCCGGAATCGCGGCGGCGAAGCGGTCCGGATACTGGGTGATGAGCCAATTCGTCATGAAGCCGCCGTACGAGTGGCCGATGGTGGCGACCTGCCGGCGATCGATGGGATACTGCGCGATGACGTAATCGACGCCGGCCATCACGTCCTGTCCGTCGAGCGTGCCCCACTGGCCCCACGTGGCCCACAGAAACTTCTCGCCGTAGTTGGTGGAGCTGCGGAAGTTCGTCTCGAGCACGAAATAGCCGTTGGCCGCGAAGTACTGGTTCTTGAAGTTGAATCCGTACTCGGTAGCGCTGTGCGGACCACCGTGGCTGCTCACCACGAGCGGATACTTCGCGCCGGGCTGATAATTGTACGGCAGCGTGAGCCACCCCTCGATGGGCGTGCCGTCCTTGCTCTTGAACTGCAGCCGCTCCACTCGGCTCAGCGCGACTTCGCTCACGAAGTCATCGAAGGTGTGCGTCAACCGGTGCTCGCCGCTGCCGTCGATGTTCGCCGCCCAGAGCTCCGACGGCGCCTCGAACGTTCCGACGGAGAACACCATGCGGGAGAACGCCGAGTCGAAGCTGAATCCGCTCAGGCGACGCTGGCCGGCGGTGACCTGCTGGACGTCGCCACCTGCGACGGGGACGCGAAAGAGATGCGACGTCCCGCCGATGCCGCCGGTGAAGTAGACGAAGCGCGAGTCGGGGCTCCACTGCGCGCCGGAGGGCAGGTAATCCCATTTGCCCGTGAGCACACGCTCGGCGCCGCCTGCGGTCGACATGACGACGAGCTCCGTCGCTGCGCCGTGGTTGAGCCTTTTCGCGATCACCGCGTCGGTGGACATCTGCCGCGACGCGAGAATCCACTTGCCATCGGGCGACAGGCGGGCGCCGTTGTAGTCGAAGTCGGTACCTGGCGTCAGACGTCGCACTGCGCCGTCGACAGTCACCGCAAAGATGTCCGTCTTGCCGTACTTGCGCTCGTCGCGATAGTTGCTGTCGGCGCTGAAGAACAGCGTGCGTCCGTCGCTGCTCCACTGGACGCCGACGGGCCGTACGCCAAGGTGAGTGAGTTGGCGCGCGTTCGTCGCGTCGTCGTTTGGCGCGAGGAGAAACAGTTCCTGGGGCGGACTGACGTACGGGTCCTTCACGTTTGGCGTCGGGAAGGGTGCACCGTCGCGATGGAATTCCATCCAGTCGAACTGCGCGCCCTTGAAGCGGTCGTTGTGGCGTTTCTCGAAATCGCTCGCGAAGGTGCGCGTGAGTGCGGGCGGCGGAGTGTCGCGCACGCTCGCGACCCATTTCCCATCGGGACTCGTGACCGACGCCACGGCGCCACCTCCGCGCCCACCCATTCCGCCTGGAGACGCCGAGCTGTCCACGCGATCCGGACTGGCGGGGTCGATCGAGAGTGCGCGGCCACCGACGGTGAAGCGCAGTCTGCCGTCCTTCGTCCATGTGGGATTCGCAGCGCTGGTCCCATCCGCGCCGACGCGATGCGCCGGCGACGACGTCCCGAACGGTACGAGCCAGACTTCATTCTGCGTGCCGTTCGTCTCCTCTATGCGCGTGGCGACCGTGTACGCGACCCATTTGCCGTCAGCGGAGATCGCCGGCGCGCCGATCGTCTTCAAGTGATAGTAGTCCTCGATCGCCAGCGCTCGGCCGCGCGGCGCTTGTGCGTCCGCCGTCGCGGCCGAGGCGAGGAGGGCGCACGCAAGAGCGTGACGAAGGCGAGTGGCGTGACGTGGCATCTTTGTCGTCCGCGAATGAGGTCGGGTGCAGATCCTTCGCTGCGCTCAGGATGACAAGGTGCAGATCCTTCGCTGCGCTCAGGATGACAAAGGTGCGCTGACGATGTCGACCACCGCAAAGCTGCGAACGCCAACCTGACTAGTGCAACACTGGTTCCGGCGTACTATATGACAACATGCGTCTTTCGACTCCACGCGTCGGCTCGAGCCAACTCGCCGCCGCAGTGTTCTGTGTGTTCGCGCTGGTTGCATCGTGCTCCTCGCCGGCGACGCGGACCGTCCCCGAGCGTCCCGTTGCATCCGCCTCACCTGTCGGCGCCGCGAGCGGGATGGTCGTCTCGGCGAGCGCCATCGCGAGTGAAGCCGGCCGCAACGTGCTGGCCGCCGGCGGCAATGCCGTGGACGCGGCGATCGCGACGGGATTCGCGCTGGCCGTGACGTATCCAGTAGCCGGCAACATCGGCGGTGGCGGATTCATGGTGATCCGCCGGCCCGACGGAACGGCCACGACGTTCGACTTCCGCGAGATGGCGCCCGCCGCCGCGACTCCGCTGATGTTTACCGACTCGGCAGGCGTCTACTCGTCGCGGGTGCATCACAGCAGTCATCGCGCGGTTGGTGTTCCTGGCACCGTCGCCGGCTTTGCGTTGGCGCATCGCAAGTATGGTCGCACGGAGTGGGCGCGACTCGTCGCACCGGCGGTGGCGCTTGCTGGCGATGGTTTTGAAACGCCACCGGGGCTCGCGCGCTCGCTCAAGAGCTTCGTGGGGCGCGAGAAGGCGTATCCTGCCAGCGTGGCCGCGTTCTCGAAGAACGGCGTCGCGTACGAGCAGGGCGAGCGCCTGCGCCAACCCGACCTCGCAGCCACCCTCGTGCGCATTCGCGACAAGGGCGCAGACGGCTTCTATCGCGGTGAGACCGCGCGTCTCATCGCCGAGGAGATGAAGCGGAACGACGGGCTGATCACGGAAGCGGACCTGGCGAACTACGTCGCGAAGGAGCGCGAGCCCGTGCGCGGGAGCTATCGTGGCTACGAGATCATCTCCATGCCGCCGCCGAGCTCGGGGGGCGTCGCGTTGATCGAGATGCTCAACATCCTCGAGGGATTCGACCTCGCAGCCGCCGGACACAACTCCGCGCGGTACGTGCACCTCGTGTCCGAGTCGATGCGCCGCGCGTTCCTCGATCGCGCCCGCTACCTGGGCGATCCGGATTTCTCGGCACCGCCGGTGACGCGACTCTTGAGCAAGACGTATGCGGAAGGGCTGCGACGCACCATCCAGCCCGATCGCGTCACGACGTCGACGCCGTTGCAGGTGGCCGAGGCATACGAGAGTCCGGAGACGACGCACTACTCGGTGGTGGACGCCAGCGGCATGGCGGTGTCCGTCACGTACACACTCGAGGCGGGCTACGGGCTTGGTGCCGTCGTCGCTGGCGCGGGCTTCCTGCTGAACAACGAGATGGGCGACTTCAACGGCAAGCCCGGCCTTACCGACACCACGGGTCTGGTGGGCACGGACGCGAATCTCGCGCGGCCCGGCAAGCGGATGCTGTCGAGCATGACGCCGACGATCATCGCGAAGGATGGAAAGCTGGTCGCGGTGGTGGGCAGTCCTGGCGGGCGCACGATCATCAACACCGTGTTGCAGGTGGTGCTCAACCAGGTCGACTTCAACATGAGCATCCAGGACGCGGTGAACGCGCCGCGCTTTCATCACCAGTGGCTGCCCGACCGCATCAGCATGGAGCGCGACGCGCTGCCGCCCGCGACGATCGCCGCGCTGGAAGCGATGGGCCACCGCACCCGCGCCAGCGGGACGCAGGGCACGGCGCACTCGATCCGTGTCGATCCGCGCACGGGACGCCGTATTGGCGCACCGGATCGTCGAGATCCTGATGCTGGAGCGGCCGGCTACTGAGCAGCAACGTCACACTACGAGCTTTGAGCTGTCAGTAACTACGAGCTGAGGGCTGGAGCCTGAGCTTCAGCTCGAGCTTGAGCTCCTGCTCCAGCTCGCTCAGCTCGTGGTTACTGACAGCTCAAGGCTCGTAGTTGTATCTACTCAACGCGACGATCAACAGCGTGTTGACGCCGCTCGGCCTCGGTCCAGTCGATCTCGGGCGCGACGTCCGCATCCGCGAGGCGCAGGCTTGCCTCCGCGCGCTCGATCACCGGCGCGCCAAGATCCGCCGGCAACGACCGGCCGAATTCCAGCTCGGCGCGCCGGCAAATCCGTTCTTCGCGCGCCGAGACCGTGTCGCCCGGTAGCACGCCCATCGCGTGGATGCGCGCGTGCATGCCCTCGTGAAGAATTGACGCCGCAACGGGAGCCGCCGTGATGTCGCGCCGCGCGAGGAACGTCAATTCGGTCATGCACGTGCGCGTCTCGGGGAAGAATGCGCCTCGACACGGAAAGCGCACGATCCAGATCCGCGCCAAGTCGCGCCGCAGGTGGCGCACCCGCCATGGCTGATGTGCTTCGATCAGCGCAAGCGCCTCGTCGAGCCGAGCGATCACGTCTGACGTCTCGATGTCGGGACGGCTGTTCTCGACGTGAACCACGAAGCCACGGATGACGTGACTGGACGCGGTGCTCCGGTCCTCCGGGAAGAACGCGTCACGCAGACGCGTCAGGATACCGCTCATACCGCCTCTCTTTTGCCAGTCGACCGGAGCACGCCATTCCTCACGGAGCATCATGCACCCGTCGAACGCAAGGCGCGGCGCCGTCTGTTTCCGCGAGTGACATGGCATTACCATGAGCGCGGATGACGATTCAGCTGAAAACGCTCGGGCAGGTCACACTATGCGATAGCGACGGGGTAGAGCTTCGGAACCTGCTCACGCAGCCGAAGCGCCTCGCCCTGCTCGTGTATCTCGCCTCCGGCGCGAGCGACGGCCGCCTGCACCGCCGCGACTCCCTGCTCGCGATGTTCTGGCCGGACGCGGATGACGAGCGCGCGCGCAACTCGCTGCGACAGGCGGTGCATTTCATCAAGCAGGCGGCCGGCAGCGAGGTGATCGTTACGCGCGGAACCGACGAGCTGGGCCTGACGCCCGGCGCGGTCTCGCTCGACACGGCGTTGCTTGATGAGTACTCGGCCGCCGGGCGCCACGACGACGCCGTGGCGCTGTACGGCGGCGAGTTCCTCGCGGGGTTTGCGCTGCGCGGGCGCCGGCGTTCGACCGCTGGGTGCAGGCGGAGCGGACGCGCGTCCGCCAACGCATTGCTGACTCGAAGTGGGCGGTGACGGAACAGCGACTCGCCGCCGGCGACGCGAGCGGCGCGCGCGAGATGGGCGAGCGCGCGCTCGCGATGTCTGGCGACAATGAGACGGCGGTGCGTCGCTTCATCGCACTGCTCGCCGAGAGCGGAGACCGCGCGGCGGCGCTCTCGGTCTACCAGCGCTTCGAGGGCCAGCTCGCGCAGGAGTTCGGCGTCGCGCCGTCGCCGGAGACGCGCGCGCTGCTGGCGTCGCTCGAGAATGCGAGCGCGTCGCCTCCTGCTGCGACGCCGCCTCCACGCTTCCGACGCCGCTGGGCGGCGCTGATCGTCGTCGCGGTGATCGTCACGCTTGCCGGCGTAGCGAAGCTCGTGCGGCCCGACCTCGGCCGGCCGGATCCCACGTCCGATCCGAATCGCATCGTTGTACTCCCGTTCGTGGTGCGCGGGCCGGAGTCGCTGCGATACCTCGAGGACGGCCTGCCCATCCTGCTCGGCACGCGCCTGGATGGCGCTGGTGCGCTCCGCACGGTGGACGCACGCGCGCTCATCGTGCATCTCGGCGAGGATCGGCGGAGCGCGCCGATCGACCCGGTACGCGCCACCGCAGTGGCGACGCGCTTCGGCGCGCAACTCTACGTGCTCGGCGGCATCGTCGGGACAGGTGAGAAGCTTCGCTTCAGCGCGTCACTCTACGACCGCGCGCTCGGCACCGACCCCGTGGCGCACACGGAAGTCGAGGGCGCCGAGTCGGACCTCGTGACCCTCGTGGACAAGCTCGCGGGAGAATTGCTCGCGGCGCGCTTTCAGGTCACTGGCGGCACCATTGCAGAGACGGCGGCACGGACGACGTCGTCATTGCCCGCACTCAAGGCATGGCTCGCTGGCGAGGTGGCCTTTGCCGCGGGCCGGTACGGGCCGGCGGCGGCGCTGCTCCGTGAGGCGATCGCCGCGGACAGCAACTTTGCGATGGCGCACTTCCGGCTGGCGGTCGCTGCCGACTGGGCGGGCCAATCGGGCGTCGCCGTGACGGAGGCCGAGCGCGCAGTGGTGCTGTCGGAACGAATGAGCCCCTCCAGCCGGCGCGTGCTGCTGGCGTTCCGCGCCATGAAGCACGGCAACTACGCGGGTGCGGCGCGCACGCTGCGCGTGGCATTGGCGGAGCAGCCGTCGTCCAGCGAGGCATGGTACGAGCTGGGCGAGGCGCTCTTTCACGGCAACCCGCCGCAGGGTCTTCCGCTCACTGCTGCGCGCGACGCCTTCGACGCAGCGCTTCGGCTCAACCCCCTCAACTTCTCCGCGGCGCTCCACCTCTCGCGCATTGTGGCTGCGCAGCGCGACTCCAACACCCTCGATCGGCTGACGCGCGCTGCCCTCGACTCCAACCCCGACCCGGCGCAGCGCTCCGAGGTCTTCCTGCTGCGCGCGCTGTCACTCGGGGACGACTCGGCGCGGCGACAGGTACTCGCGCTGCCCACAACCCCTGCCCTGCTCGACGCGCTCTGGCGAGTGTCGGAGTATTCGGAGAATCTCGCCGGTGCATCGGCGATTGCGGATTCACTGGTCCCCGCGGCACCGGCAGGCGTCATGCGCACGTCGTTGCGCCTGCTGCTCGCGCACCTCTCTCTCGGGCGTGGGCGCTTCGACGAGGCATCGCGGCACATCGATTCGCTCGCCCTGCACGCGCCGCACAGTGCCGCCGTCACGCGCGTGCTCCTGGCCACGCATCCGGTGCTGCCTGCTGCAAGCCGGCCTGCCGCGCTCCAGCGCGCATTGGCCGATGTGTCGCGTCTGCCGGCGTCGTCGGACGGCCGGCGGATCTACGTTGGCGCGAGCTTCGCCGACATCGTGAACGCGCACGGCACGGCGGCCATTGCGGTCGCGCATCTCGCGACGGGCGATTCGGCGGCGGTCAAGCAGATCGTGACGCGGCCAGCGAATGGACTCTCCGAGCAACTGATCCGCATGCGGATGGTGCTGATGCTCGCTCGTGACCGCGCGTCGCGCGCGATGGCGTTGCGCGAGGTGGCGATGCTGGACAGCCTCTGCGCCTCCCAGTACACGGCGCAGAGCGTCTTCGCACCGCGGGCCCTGTACCATATGGAAGTGGCGCGCGTGCTGGAGAGCGAAGGGCGCCTGGCCGAAGCACACGCTCGGCTGCTCGCGGTGCCGGAGGATTTTGGCTTCAACCTCGCCTACCTCCCCGAACTGCGTCGCCGACGCGAGGCACTACGCGCCCGCACGAGCCGAGTGGCCGCTGGCGCGGCGTCACCGAGCCCGGCCCAGGCAACGCCGTCCCCCGCGCGCTGAGTGGGTGTTGCCAACACGCGACACGGCGTGTCGCGTGGATGCGCGTTATTGCGGCGTTACCTGCGTGAAGATCGGGGAATTAGCGAGGTTGCCGCGCATCGGTTTGTGTCGAACTCCAAGGAATTCGCACGGCAGCGGCAGGCATGTGCATTGCTTTTTACGTCGACGTCCGAGCCCCTCCCTGCTCAGGCATGGTCTCCGTTGCACATCACCTCCGACGTCGGAGCACGCATGAGAATCATCACGTACCTGGCCCCATTGGCCGCGCTCGCACTTGCCGCGACCCCTGCGGACGCCCAGTTGCTGCACTATTGGGACTTCACCTCCAATGCCAACGACGCCGTTGGCGGTGCGGTTGGCGTCGTGTCTGGCAATGCCGCCGTGTCTGGCGGGGTCGTCGGCTTCGGTGCGGATGGCACCGGTCTCGTGTCCTTCAGCTCGCACCTCGTCCCCACCTTCGGTGACTACTCGGTCGCGTTCTTCGCGCGCACGCTCGGGCCCCAGACGCGCCTCATCGAGTTCATCTCGCAGGGATTCTCGGGCGGGCCGGGCTTCTACATCGGCTCCGATGGCGGCAACGGATTGCGGGCGGGAGATCCGTGGTACCACCCGACGGGAAGCACCGGCTTTTTTCAGGACGGCACCTTCCACCACTACGCCCTGACCGTGAGCGCCACGAACAACGATGCGTGGTTCTATCTCGACGGGATCCTCGCGGGACAGCGCGGAGCGGCGTTCGGCACGACATCGGGTGGTTCCGACACACGCTTCGGAAACCAGTTCTGCTGCTACAACGAGGGCTTCTACGGCGAGTTGGACGACGTGCGCATCTATGGCAACACCCTTGATTCCGGGGAGGTCGAACGGATTGCGAACGTCACGGCGACGCCGGAGCCTGCGTCCATCCTGCTGATCGCCACCGGCTTGCTCGGCGTGGGCCTGGCGCGTCGGCGCAGTCCGGTGGGTACGGTCTAACCGAAACGCGCGATTCGCCCTGGATGTCATCCCGAGCGAAGTCGAGGGATCTGCACTTTCCACCTGGTTGTGAGGTGCAGACCGCTCGACTCGCTTCGCTCGCTCGGGTGACAACGCTAGCCGCGATAGATCTTCTTCAGAATGGCGACCTGGCCCGAGTGATACGCGTCGTGCTGCGCGAGGCCGTGCAGCAGGGCGCGTCGCGTGACGCCGGACCCAAGGGGCGCATCACGCGTGTTCCCCACGGGCTCGTCCAGGCCGTCGTTTCCGACTTCCGCAGCGCTCGCCAGCAGGTCCGCGTGCGCGTCATCCAGACTGGCGACGGCGGCGCGCCACGCGGACTCGCTGGGCAATGTCGGAGGCGCGGGGTAGTCACCGTCCGCGGGCATGCGTGGATTCCCCTCGCGCAGGCGACGCGCGACCTCGGTGGTCCACGCGCGCATGTGGAGCACCAACTCCCAGATACTGTGCGCCTCGGGGCCCGGGCTACGGTGCGCTTCATCTGCGGTGACGTCCGCGAGCACCGCGGCGCGCGACGGTCCATGCCATGGGTCTCCGGCGTGCGCGTTGCGCAACTCCGTCGCGATGCGGTCGATGTCGCTCATGCGACGCAAGATCCCGCCAACCATGCGCGATGGCAACCGGGCAATGTCGCGCGCAGATCACAGATGCCGCGCATGAAGCACTGCGAGACTCGAGCCGCGTGATAATGCGCCGGCAGGAAAGCCTTTTGTCCCCCTACTCTGACCCCTACTCTGACCCCCACCCGCGCGGCAGTTCGGCCGGCGCACTTGCAGCCCGTCGCCCCGCCCGCACGTTTGCGACACGTTTGGGTACCGGGCCTTCACCACAGTTCAGAGCGACGCCATGTCGAATCGAATCCTGTGCACCTGCGTCTACGCGATGGTCACGCTCCTCGTGGCGGTGCCATCGAGCGCCCAGAATGGCGCAACCGTGGGCCGCATCGAGCGGCTCGACCCTGCGCTCGACGCGCTCATCCCCGCCGACGCGAAGATCGAGCAACTGGCCGAGGGGTTCACGTGGACGGAAGGCCCCGTGTGGCGAAAGAGCGGCGGCTACCTGCTCTTCAGCGACATCCCGCGCAACACGATCTACAAGTGGCAGCAGGGCACCGGACTGTCGGTGTTCATGCGCCCCGCAGGCTATGCCGGCGCAACGCCCGCGGGGTGGGAGCTTGGCAGCAACGGACTGACGTTCGACGCGAAGGACGCGCTCGTGATGGCCGACCACGGCAACCGGCAGGTGGCGCGCGTGGTGGACTCCAGCGCCACCAAGATCACACTCGTCGATCGATACGAGGGAAAGCGGCTCAACAGCCCGAACGACCTGACCTACGCTAAGAACGGCGACCTGTATTTCACGGATCCGTCGTACGGCCTGCAAGGCAATAACAGGAGTCCGCTGAAGGAGCTGGACTACAACGGCGTGTACCGGCTCGCGGCAGACGGTAAGCTCACGCTGCTCACGAAGGAGCTGTCGGCGCCCAATGGCATCGCGCTCTCGCCGGATGAGCGGACACTCTACGTCGCGATTTCCGATGGCACGAGTCCGCGGTGGATGGCGTACGACCTCCTCGCCAACGGCACGTTAGCGCGCGGCCGCGTGTTCTTCGACGCGACGCCGCTCAAGAATGCCGGAAAGCTCGGTAGTCCCGACGGCATGAAGGTGGACACAAAGGGCAACCTCTTCGCATCGGGACCCGGCGGCATCCTGATCTTCACTCCACAGGGCAAGCACCTCGGTACCATCGCCACGGGGGACCGGACGTCCAACTGCGCGTTCGGCGATGACGGATCAATGCTGTACATGACGGTGAATCACAAGCTGCTCCGCATCCGGCTGTCGACGAAGGGTCAGGGATTCTAGGCGTCGCTTGCGGGAATGTTGAGGGCAACGACCAGCGTCATCAGGATCCCGCCCGCAATGACGAGCACCGCCGTACGGATGCCCGCGGCAGTGACGATTCGCAGATCCTCGCCGACGAGTCCCTGGGTGCCGGAGTTGGCCACGAGCACGAGAATCGCCAGACCGACTGCCGCGCCGATTCCAGCACCGGTGGAGACGATGCCTGACGCGATGCCCTGCTCGCGAGCGGGTACTCCGGTGGCCGCGGCGATGAACATCGTCGTGAACACGATGCCATCGCCGATGCTGACGAGGACGAGCCCCGGAATGAGCGCGCTGTAAGACGCATCGGGCGACATACTCAATGCCAGCGCAACTGCGCCGCCTGCCCCGACCGCGAGCGCGGCGACGAGTGTGGCCCTAAGACCGAAGCGCGTCACCATCCGTCCGGCGAATGTGGAGCCGACAACAACGATTGCCGTTGGAAGCAGGAATGCGACGCCGGTCTCCAGCGCGTCGTAGCCGAGGACGAGCTGGAAATAGAGCGAGAGGAAGTAGAGGAGTGAACCGAACGTCGCCATGAACAGGAACGCGATGACGCCGGCAGTCGCCAGAAAGCGGTTGGCGAGGAGTCGCGGCGGCAGAAGCGGATCGCGGCTGCGTCGCTCGATGACCGTGAAAATGCCGAGTAGTATCAGCGCTGCTGTCACGGTGATGAGGAATCTCGGCGAGCTCCACCCTGCGTCCGGTCCCTGTACCAGGGCCAGCACGAGCAGCGTCACGGCAGCCGTGGCAGTCAGCGCACCGGGCAGGTCGAACACGCCGTCGGTATCGCGCGCAGGATCAACGTCGATCAGCGGGAAGGCAAGAATGATCGCCGCGCCGGCGAGCGGCACATTGACGAAGAACACCGCCTCCCACCCGAACGCGCGTGTGAGGACTCCGCCCAGCAGGACGCCAACCACGAGTCCCGCCGCGCCAGCACCTCCCCAGATGCCGAGCGCGCGGTTGCGCGCGGGGCCCTCCGGAAAAATGGTGTTGATGAGCGCCAGCGTGCTGGGGAAGACGAGGGCTCCACCAAGACCTTGAACCGCACGTGCTCCCAGCAGGACCTCGGGCCGCGTCGCAAATCCCCCGGCAAGCGAAGCCACCGCATAGAGACCGAGTCCCGCCACGAGCATGCGACGTCGTCCAAACAGGTCCGCGGCGCGGCCGCCGAACAACAGGAATCCGCCCGATGCGATCGCGTACGCACTGACGACCGACTGCAGCGTCTGCGCCGAGTAGCCCAGGTCGCGGCCGATGTCGGGCAACGCCACGACGACGATGTATTGATCGAGGGAGACGATCAGCATCGCGAACGACAGCAGCGCGAGGGTCGGCATTCGCAGTGACCGGGTTGATCGGGAACGCAGCACCAACGGCGCGGTGACGATCATGCTGCCGGCCCGGCCAACTCGGTCTGGGCCGGCCGAGCGTACAACCTCAGACTTTCTCGAGCTCGATCTCGTAGCGCCACACGTCGAGCGGCATCACCCCCTCCGCTGTCGGCAACTGACTTGTCATTACTCCTCGGCGACTCCAGCCGCTCTTCTCGTAAAACCGCGCCGCGCGCTCGTTTCCGATCGCACATGCGAGCCAGGCGCGTTGATGGCCACGTGCCTGGATGCGCTCGAGGGCGTCGGCCGTGAGTCGCGCGGCAAGGCCGGTGCCCCGCGCGACGACGCCAACATAGAGTTGGTAGAGTTCATCATCTTTGATGAGCGCGAAGCCGTGCGGCGCACCCGCCGGCCCCGCCGTTCGCACATCGGACATCGCCTCGCTCAAGCGCGCGCGAAAACTCTCGAGCGTTCTCACCCGTTTGAGTGCGGCTGGCAGGATCTCGGCGTGCGCATCCTGCCAGCCCTCGAACCATAGCGTAGCAAGTGCGTCGATCTCATTCAGCGATGGAGAGCGGATCGTCCATTCGGTTACACGCTCCACGATTGCTCCTTTGAAGTCGCCCGAAGGCGATCTGGGATGATCGGCGGCCGCAGCATCAGTGCAAATCCCACGAATCCGTACAATCCGCGGCCATGACGGTCAACGCGTTCCTGCCTCACCGACCGTATCGCTCAACCGTTCCACCTTCCCCACCACGAACATGTACGACAGCGCCCCGAGCAGCGCGAGCGTTGCGATGTACGTCAGCCCGGCCGAAAAGCCGTAGTCGCGCGCGAGGTACCCGATGATGATCGGCACCGCGATGCCCGACAGGTTGCCGACGAAGTTGAACACGCCGCCCGTCAGACCCAGGAGTCGCTCGGGCGCGATCGCCGACACCAGCGACCACGTAATGGACGCGAGGCCATTGCCGAAGAACGCCACCGTCATGAACGCGATGATCAGCGACGGCGCCTCCACGTAGTTCGCGCCGATGATGCTGATCGACAGCAAGAGCCCCGTGATGATTGGCGTCTTGCGCGCCACGCCGAGCGACGCGCCGCGCCGCAGCATGAAGTCGGACAACACGCCGGAGCAGAGCACGCCGACGAACGCGGCGAGGAACGGCAGCGACGCGAGGAACCCGGCCTTCACGAAGCTCATCCCGCGCGCGTCCACCAGGTATGTCGGAAACCACGTGAGGAAGAACCAGAGCGTGGACGTCAGCGCGAATTGCCCGAAGTACACGCCCCACAGCTTGCGCGACGTGAGCACGATCGCGAGATCCGCGGCGGAGAAGCTCTTCCGACTCGACGCACGACGGCGGTCGAGATCCACCAGCCCACCCCCCGCACGAATCAACTCGAGCTCGGCGGCATTCGTGCCGGCGAAGTCAGTCGGTTCCCGGTAGAGCGCATACCAGATCGCGGCCCACACCACGCCAATGCCGCCGGTGGCGACGAACACCATGTGCCAGCCAAATTGCGTCTGGATCCACACGAGCACCGGCGTGAGGAACGCGATGCCGACGAACTGTCCCGATGTGTAGAAACCGATCGCCGTCGCGCGCTCGCGCTCGGGAAACCACGTGGTGACGACGCGATTGTTGATCGGATACGACGGTGCCTCCAGCACGCCGATGAGCATGCGCATCCCCATCAGGCCGGCGACGGAATACGTGAGGCCCAGACCGATGGTCGTCGCGGACCACGCGAGAATCAGCGTGGCATACAACACGCGAGGCGACACGCGGTCCACCAGCCAGCCACCCGGAATCTGGCAGAGCGCGTACGTCCATCCGAACGCCGACAGGATGAGCCCCATCTGCGCAGTATCGAGCCCGAGCTCCGCGCGCATCGCGGGCGCGGTGATCGACAGGTTGCTGCGGTCGAGATAGTTGATCACGACGGTGATGAACAGCATCACCATGATCGCGAAACGACTCCGGGTGGGCCTCACCACTCGGCAAAGCTGCCGTCGGCGTGACGCCAGACGGGATTGCGCCAGCGATGGCCGTCCATCGCTGCACGTTCCACCAACTCCACGTTGATCTCGATGCCGAGCCCCGGGCCCTGTGGAATGGCGACGAAGCCGTCCTTGTACGCGAACACCGACGGATCCGCGAGGTAGTCGAGCAGGTCGTTGGTCTGGTTGTAGTGGATACCCAGCGACTGCTCCTGGATGAACGCGTTGTAGCACACGGCGTCGAGCTGGAGATTGGCCGCGAGCGCGATGGGGCCCAGCGGGCAATGCAACGCCAGCGCGACATCATACGCTTCGGCCATCGCGGCGATCTTCTTCGTCTCGGTGATGCCACCCGAGTGCGATGGATCGGGCTGGATGATGTCCACGTATCCGTCGGCGAGGATCTGCTTGAAGTCCCAGCGCGAGAACAGCCGCTCCCCGAGCGCGATGGGCGTGGAGCAGTGGTTGGCGATCTCCTTCAGCGCCTCCGCGTTCTCCGACAGCACCGGCTCCTCGATGAACATGAGCTTGTACGGCTCGAGCTCCTTCGCCAGCACCTTGGCCATGGGACGATGCACTCGGCCATGAAAATCCACCGCGATACCGAAGTGCGGTCCCATGACCTCGCGAATGGCTCGCACGCGCTCGAGCGCCGCGTCGATCTTCTCGTGCGAGTCGACGAACTGCAGCTCCTCGGTCGCGTTCATCTTTACGGCCGTAAAGCCACGCGAGCCGCATTCCTGCGCATTCGCCGCCGTCTCCGCGGGCCTGTCGCCGCCGATCCATGAGTAGACGCGAATGCGATCGCGAAGCTGTCCGCCGAGCAGCTGATGCACGGGGACGTTGAACGCCTTTCCCTTGATGTCCCAGAGCGCCTGGTCGATGCCGCCGATGGCGCTCATGTGCACACCGCCGCCGCGGTAGAAGCCGGCGCGGTACATCACCGTCCAGTGCTCCTCGATGAGGAACGGGTCCTTGCCGATGAGCAGGTCGCTCAGCTCGTCGACGGCCGCCGCAACGGTGTGCGCGCGTCCCTCGAGCACGGGTTCCCCCCAGCCGACGATCCCTTCGTCGGTGTCGATGCGGAGGAAACACCAGCGCGGTGGGACGATGTATGTGGTGAGACGGGTGATCTTCATGACGTTCGGTGGGGGTTACTACAGGTGCAGATCCTTCGTTTCACTCAGGATGACAAACTTCGTTCGCTGCTCCCGGCTTACAAAACGCACGCGGCCGATGTACGGCCGCGTGCGCTCTGTTGTCAATCGCGAACAGTTGGTCAGACGATCTTCGTCACTTCGAAGCCCTTGCGATACTTCTTCGTCACCAGTGCGTTCGCCTTGGCCGCCTCGGGGCCGAGCAGGCGCTCGTTCTTCACATCCACCATCAGCGGCATGCCGAGCGTGAGCGGCGTCTTGCTGGCGTCCACATTGTTCGACTTCAGGTGCTCGATCATGCGGCCATTCGCCTCGGCAAGGGACGAATTGCCCTTGACCTTCTCGCGCAGCTCGCCCTCAGGGGACGCCTTGCCGAGTTGGTGTGAAATGATGCCGAGGTGGCAGAGGGCGCTGGAGATGTGGCCCTCCTCGATTGGACCATAGAGCTCGGCCGTCTTCCGGCTGCGCACCACGTCTACCCAGTTCTGCATGTGGACGTCGCCGCCCTTGAACTCCTTGATCGTCTTGCCGTCCCTGTCCACTGCGCGCGCCGTGGTGTACGAAGGCACGATCATGCTGCCACCCTCGCAGTCGATGACGTTGCCGATGTCCACGCCGCGGTACTTGTCCATGCCGCTGGCCGCGCCGCCCTGGTTCGCTGCCGGATCGCCACCGACCGCCGCGATGCCCGCCTTGCTCGGAAGTCCGCGTACCTCGAAGATGAGCGGCGCGGTGGCGTAGTCATGCACCACGACCTGCGTGTTCGGCGTCTCGCCGTCATCCTTGTAGCCGAGGCGTCCACCGACGCTCAGCGTTCGGCGCGGCAGGCCAGGCTCGCCGAGGAACCAGCGTGCGACGTCCATCTGGTGAATGCCCTGGTTGCCGACGTCGCCATTGCCGTAGAGGTTGATCCAGTGCCAGTCGTAGTGGACCGGTCCGTTCTTCGTGTTGCGCGTCGGTGCCACGAGCGCCGCAGGGCCGCTCCAGAGATCGTAGTTGATCGTGTCGGGCACCGGCTGCGGGCCGCCGCAGAGCCCGATGCTGTCACGACGCTTGTAGCAGAAGCCACGCGACGCCGTGATCTTGCCGAGGTTGCCGGCGCGGATCCACTCGACCGCCTCGCGGAGACCTTCGCCGGAGCGGATCTGGGTGCCGGCCTGGATGACCTTGTTGTACTTGGTGGCCGCGGCGACGAGCTGGCGTCCCTCCCAGATCGTGTGCGACACCGGCTTCTCGAGGTACACGTCCTTGCCCGCCTGCATCGCCCAGATGCCCATGAGCGAATGCCAGTGGTTCGGCGACGCGACGGTGACCGCGTCGATGTCCGAGGACGCGAGCATCTCGCGAATGTCCTGGTACGTCTTGACGTTCCCGCCATTGACGGTCGGCTTCACCTTGTCGAGGACCGCGGTGTCGGCGTCGCAGATGGCGACGACGCGCACGCCCGTAATCCTCGCGAGGCTGGAGATGTGATTCTTGCCGCGTCCATTCAAGCCGATGACGCCGACGCGCAGGTCTTCGTTCGATCCCACGATCTGGCCCCAGGAGCGGGCCGGGAGTGCTGCACCGGCGGCCACGACAGCCGACGATTTCAGGAAGGTGCGGCGGGAGAGTGTGCTCATGGGGGGAGGCGACGGAGTGATCGTACAGGGATCGGGGGACGTGACGATGCCGGACGTTCGAAAGCTAGATGGATACTGTAGTTAAACGTTTCAGGCGGCAACCCCGTTGAAGGTCGCCCGGTAATCCGTGACTTCAGTTCGGCGCCGCGAGCAGCCGAGCCCGGCGCGCAATCTCCCACAAGCCGCGGGATGCGGCATCATCATACACCGGAAGCGGCGGAACGCCGAAAAGCCGCAGCGCCGCGTCATACCGCGCGCACAGCACCGCATCGCCGACGAGCGCCGCGGGCCGCCCTCCACCGGTGAGCCCGCTGCGAATCTCGTCGCCGATGAGCAGGCCGGACAGGAACTCGAGGCTCGCCTCCGCCTCCACACGATGCGCGAGCACCATCGACCGCGCTGAGAAGAGCAGCGACGCGATTCCAGTGGTGGCTTCGCGCGCCGCGAGCACGCCGCGCGCAAAGGCGGCCTCCACCGTCGCGCGATCTGGAAGCTCGCTGACGTCCTTCGCCGCGCGGCCGAGAATCGAGTGGTCGCGCAGCACGGAGAACAGCTCGCCGGTGATGTAGGTAGCGAAGTCCACGATCTGTCCGCGATGGATGCGCACCCACTTCGAGTGCGTGCCCGGCAACACGAGCACCGAATGATCCGCGTGCTCCGGATGCAACTCCAGCACACCGACGATCTCTGTCTCCTCTCCGCGCATCATGTTCGGGATGTCGCCGAACAGTGCGACGCCCGGCACGATATGCAGGGCGCCGTCGTGCACGGACACGACCCCCTCCGCGAGCTCCTCCACTCCCGTTGGGCACTGGCAATACGGCACCTCGACCCAGCCGGCCGTGCTGCCCACCATTCCCGAGGCGATGGTGTGCAGTTCAGGCCACGCCGAACGCCACGCCGACGTCATACTGTCGAAGGCCCCTGGAAACTCGCCGGCGGACAACCGCATCACGCCCCACGGCTCGGTGCGTGTCTCCAGGACTTCGCCGACAGAGCCGAGCTGGTATGCTCGCAGGAACGTCGTTCCCCAATCCAGTGCGATGAGACTTGGCGCTGACGATTGCGGGATGATCATCGGGTTGTCGTCCCGAGCGCAGAGAGGGACCTGCTTTGGGTTGTCACTCGATCGCCTGAATGGTCACGGGACCAATCAGGCCCGAGGGGCGCACCGGCCACTTCGAGGCGTCGAACGGTTTGTAGTCGATACCCACGAAGTTGATGTCGTGAAAGTTCCTCCACTGCACTCCTCGCCGATCGAGATCGCGCACACGATTCGCGGACACGCTCGTGACTTCCACCTCCAGCACATTGCCCGTGCGCCTGAGCGGGCCTGTTTCCACGCTGTAGTTCCCCGCAAACAGCACGCCCAGCTCGCGGCCATTGAGCCGCACACGCGCTGTTTCCGCCACTCGGCCGAGCGACAGCTGATGGCGACGCGCAGTATCCGGCGCGTCGAAGGTGATTCTGTACGTCGCCGTTCCCGCAAAGCGATCCGCGTCATCGTCCCCTCGGCCCGTCCACGTGGCGATCGTGTCACTGATGAACGGCCGCGGCAACACCGGACCGCCGTCCGTAAACGAGACCGACCACCTGCCGTGCAGCGATGTCGGTGCTGCGACGAGCCGAGCGTACGGCCACGCGGCACCACTCGCACGCCGGTCGCGTGTGCGCACGATGAGCGACGCGCCCGAATCCAGCTGGACGTACGCTTCGGTGCGCGTTCCCACCGTGCGCAACCGCGCGAGCCCTGCGCGTCCGCTCATGGGATCCATCAACACGACCGACGCAGGCGTGCCGAGCAACGGCAGCCATCCATCGATCGGCCGCGACGCGACGGCGAAGTACTGCCGGCCCTCCGCCGTACGACGACGAATGAGCCGCAACGACTGGTCGTCCGCGAGCGGATCGCGCTGCACGCCCGCCTCGGCGAGCAATGGCGCGAGAGCATCGCCTCTAAAGACGCGTCCCTTCCCCACGATTGCCGAACTCACGCCTTTCGTCGCCGCGCCCCAGGCAACGCCCTGCACTGCCGACGCGAGCTCCGCTCGTCGCTCATTCAAGCGCGACAAGCCCGGCACATCACCCGGCAACGCGCCGGCGAAGATGATCGTCGCACCATCACGCGCGAGCGCGAGCAGACGCGCGAACGTCTCCGGCGGCATACGCTCGGCGGCGGGCACGACGACGGCAGAATAGCTCCCGGTGCGCGCGCGCACGCGGCCGCCTGCGACGGTGATCTGGTTCAGCAACTGCCGGTCGGACACGTAGTCGACGCCAAAGCCCGACTCGTGCAGCGAGCGCGCGAGTGCGCCGAACGGCTTGCTGTGAAACCACACGGGATCGTGGACGCGAAAGTCCATGCGACGGCGCGACACGGTGTGCCAGCTGTCCCAGATGGGCCAGTAGAGCAGCACGTCGTTGTCCGGCTCGCCCGCCTGCATCATGGATTGCACGCGCGCGACGTACGCATTGAACGCGGGGATATCGCGCCAGAACGCGTTGCGCGGATTGAACTCCACCGACGCATAGAACTGCCAGCCGGGCCACGCCACGCTCGCCGGCGAGTACGCCGTGCCGTGGTAAATGAGGTGATTGATACCCGCGAGGAACATGCGGTCGGCGGCCTGCTTGATGTCGCTCAGCGTGCCGGTGAAGTGCTCACCCAACCACGTGAACGCCTCTGCCGACGCAAGCCGCCGCCCCGCCACATGCGCGGCAGACGACGCGAACATGTTGATGAGCGGATCGGTGTCTGGCCCGCCGAGCACGCCGAAGATCTCCGACTCGGGTATGTCCGACGCGGCGTAGAGATCCAGCAGGTTGCCCGGCGACCCGTGCGCCTGCTCGCGCATGAGCGAGCCGCGCGCGTGCGACCAGCGCGTGAGCTGCTCGACGAAGTTCTCGAGGAGCATCTCGTCGAGTGTCTGCCGGTAGTCCGACTGCACCCGCGCGACGCGATCCGCGTCCCCTCGGCCCGTGAAGGCCGGCAGCTCGGACGCGAGGCTGTAGCCGCGCCGCTTCGCGAAGACGTCGAACAGCCCGGCGGAGCCATCGCCGGAATACTCGAACGAATCATGGAAGTACGACCTGATGGCGCCACGCGGCAGGCTCGCCGTCTTCTCGCCGAACATCGCGAGGTAGTTGCCCGTCGCCAGCGCGGAGAACGGATCGATGGACGGGCCTTCGCCGCCAGGCGCGGGCCGCTTCACGTTGTCGCCCGAGAAGCGCGTCTCCGCGGTGTAGACCGTCCAGCGGCCGGCAGGCGCGGTCCAGCGAACGACGCCGAGTGGTGACGCGAGCGGAATGTCCACCCGATTGCCGTCGCTCGACACGGCGACGATGGCGTTCACGCGACGGCCCGTAAGATCGGCCTGCCATTCACCGGTAACAGCTGTGTCGACGCGAATGGCGAGCGACGCATTCACGTCCGCGGGCTGCACGCTCGGTCCGCCCGTGCGCCAACCGGAGCCTTGCGGGAGGTCGAGTCCCATGCCGAACCGCTTCGTCTCCGCGGCGGTGTGCGCGATCATCTCCACCCAGCGCGGCGTGAGATACGGGATGTACGCCGACTCCGCGCCCTTGGCGCCGTAGATCACCGTCACCTCGACGCCGCCGAAACCGGCGCGGGACAACTCCGCGACCTGTGCCGTGAGACCGGGCTTGTCGACCGCGCTGCCGAGCCACCACCAGCGCGTCCATGGCCTGGCGTCGCGCGTGAGCGCCGGCCACGCGAGGGCAGACGTTGGCGCGGGCGCCGGTTGCGCGAGTGCGGCACTCGCGAGCGCAGGGCCCGCCAGCGCGAGCAGCAGCGCGATGCGACGCATCACAGGAATCGCTTCATGAATGGGAATGCGGCCTTGCCGGAGAACTCGTGCGCGCCGTCGTGCGCGTCGTAGCCCATCCGGTCAGCGACCGCGAACGTGGAGTAGATGCCCTTCGCCTTGCGAGCGGCGATCTCGCATCCCTCGATGGGGAAGATCCGATCCTGGCGCCCCGTTTCAACGAATAGCGCGCGCGGCGCAACCAGGCCGGCGACGTCGTGCATCTCCATGTCCTGCAGCAGGCCGGGCACGTAGTTGTCCGGACAGTGCGAGATGCTCACGATGCTGTGGCGGAACGTGTTGAAGTACGCGCTGACGACGGCAAGCTTCACGCGCTCGTCCATCGCGGCAGTGAACAGCGACGTGGTGCCGCCGCCCGATGCGCCGAGTGTCGCGATGCGGCTCGCGTCAACTTCGGATCGCGTCGCGAGGTAGTCTATGGAGCGAATCGCGTCCCACACGCGCCAGCCGGCCATGGTCTGACCGAAGAGCATCGCGGCACACGCGGCGGGCCGACAGGAGTTCTCTGTGGGAGAGGCCTTTCTCGCGGCCTCGTCACGACGCGAACCGAAGCCGAGCTGCTCCACGGCGAAGGTCGCGTATCCGTTCTCCACGCACTGGAGCGCATACTCGCGCGCATAGCCAACGCCGCGCTCGGCGCGCTGGGTGCCGTCGTCCGCTATGCCGAGGATGTCCATTACGCCGCGTCCGTGACCCGAGAAGCAGACGACGGCGGGCAGCGGACGCGGTGCGTTCTTCGGCAGAAGGAGATATCCGATGGTGGACAGGTTCTCGCGCGTGTCGAAGACGATCTTCTCGCGCGTGTACGAGCCGAAATCGGTGCGCTCCAATACTTCGGCGTTGAGCGGAGACTTTACGGATGGAAATCCGCCGAGTCGTTCGGCCACCCGCGTGCGCGCGCCGACTTGCCAGCGGCGCGCGGCGGTGACGTCCGTGGCGGAGAATGCGAACGCCGGCGTCAACGTGTCGTAGACGGAGAGGCAGAATGCCTTGCTGTCGAGGTTGCGCGCGATTGAACGTGCAGATCCTTCGCTTGGCTCAGGATGACAACTCTCCGGCGAAGCGGTGCCTGGCGCAGCAACCGCGGAGAGCGGCAAGCCAGTCGCAAGCGCGCCGGCGAGCGTGCCGCGCTTCAGGAACTCGCGTCGTCCTATGTCGTCGGTCATCGTCTCGCGTCCTCGATCAAGGGAGACCTCGCAGTCCTTCAGAGCGCACCGTCCATCCCGTACGCGAGAATCCAGGCGCGTTGCGCGACGGTGCGCCGTCCCAACCCGCCGCCATCATCGCTACGGCAGCCAGCAGTCCGCCGTTGCCGGGCAGGTAGATGGTGAGGCCGGGCCGCTGGTAGTTGTGTCCGTTCGGATGGTAGCGGTTCTTGGGCGTCGTCATCATCAGCGCATCGATGGCAATCTCGCCCTCGCCGAGTCGCGCGGCCGTCATGGCGACGAGCGGGTAGTCCCAGCCCCACGTCTCGTCCCACTGCCACGTCTCCATCGTGCGACGCAGCGTGCGCCGCATGGCCTCGCGATCCACGCGCGGAGACCCGACGAAGCCGTACGCGCCGAGCAGCGTCGGGTGGTCGCGTCGCTGCGCGACGTCCGTGAAGGTGGTCGGCGCCGACTCGGCGTTGACATAGAGTCCATCGCGCATCGGGAGCGTCGAGAGATTGCGCAGTACGCGGCCCCACGCGGGCACGCGCGCGAGGCCGAGGCGCCGTCGCCATTTCTGCGCGGTCTCGAGCCCGAACGCCCAGTACGCGAGCTCGAACGTGGAGTTGAAGGTCGTCGCGGGCGGATGGCTTTCCTGCGCGGGAATGAGCGGAGGACCGAGCACGTAGCGCGTGCCGTCCCAGAACGGGTACGACGCCATGAACTCCGCCGACTCGAACACCAGCGCCTTGTGTGCTTCGAGCACTCGGCGAGTCGGGCTCGCGCGGTAGAGCAGCTCCGCGAAGTAGATCGGATGCGGCTGTTGCCAGATGAGGAAGACGCCAATGCCCGATGGGCTGTCGTTGCCTTCCGGCCCGACCATCTTGGGCCAGCGGGCGCCGCGATAGCCCTGTCGCGCCGCGTTGGCGCGCGCCACCGGCAGGATGCCCTGATACCACGGCAGGCTGCGCTCGAGCATCGCGCTGCGGCCCCACAGTGGAAAGTGCGCGGCATGCCACCAGTGCATTTCCAGGTGCGCCTTGCCGAACCAGCTGTTGAACGTCTCGCCGGTTTCCTGCGGCGGCATGGTGCCCGCGCACTGGATGGCGGTGAGGTACTCGGAGAGCACGATGCGCCGCTCGAGCTCAGGCGCGCGTGCATCCGTGCTGCCCGAGAGATCCAGCGTGCCGCCGCCCTGCCAGAATTGTTTCCAGTGCGCGGCGCTTGCCTCCTTTACCGCGGCGACCGCTGGAAGCACGCGGGCGTCTCCGCGTGGAGTGAATGAGACGACACACTCGAAACGCGACGCGCCGGCGGCCGGCTCGAGGCGAAACTCGTGCGGCGCGACCTGTCGCAGCGACGTTCCAGCGGAAAAGGACGCGCGCGTGAAGTACTCGGTCGTGTGGAGCGACCGTCGCCACTGCGCCGACGTGGTGTCTCGCTGCGTGATCTCGGTGCGATGGGGCGCATCTGGCGTCCAGTCGGCAGGGTCGCCGGTGTGCACCGCGCCTCCATATGGAAACGCGACCCGGATGGCGAGTCGCGCGGGATCCAGCTCCGCGCTCTCGACGCGCACGCCGATGAGGTCGCGATCGGGGTGCGCCCATGTGAAGACGGTGATCGTGCGGCCATCGAGGCGGAAGCGGCTCTCGAGCGTGCCGGACCACAGGTCGAGTCGCTGGACGACATCCGTCAGGTCGCTCGAGCGGGCCGGTGAGCCGTCGGCGCGCGTCAACACGAATCCGATGCGCGCGAGCGACAGCCGATGCGGGTTCTCGCGCAGCCACTTGCCGGCGGCGGTGTTCTGTCCGCTCGCGTACGGCACCTGACGTCCATGCGCATCGAACTGCACGAGCACGTCGTCGATGCGGTGCCCGGCCGGATTGGGGAACGAATGCCATCCCCATTCCGCTTGCGTGGCCAGCGGCAGCTCGCGGTACTCCTCGGCGAACGTTTGCAATCCGGTGGCATCCGCCGTGAACGCAAAGCGTCCGTTGCCGACGCTCAGCGCGGAGAACGAATCGAAGACGCGCACGACGGGATTGTGCCGAGCGACGCGCGCGGCGCGGTCGATCGTGACCGTCGCGAACGCCGCGCCCGATGCGGAACCGCGGAGGAGCATGTCACCGCCGGCCAGCGCGGCGAGCCCCTCGGTGGCGGAGTGCAGGAACTCGCGTCGCTTCACCGGGCCGCCGAGGAGCCGGCACCGCTGGGCGCACTCGTCGTTCGCTGGTACACGCGCACGTAGTCGATCTCGAACCGGCTGGGGAATGTGGTCCCGGTGTGATCGCCGCCGTTCGTACCACCCACCGCGAGATTGAGGATGATGTGGTGGGGCTGCTGGAGCGGATTGCGGCCCGAGCCGTCCTTGTTGACCGTCTCCTGCAGGTCGGTCTCGTTGAGCAGGACGTCATCGACATAGAGGCGAATCGCGCTCTCGTCCCAATCCATGCGCCAGACGTGGAAGCGACGTGCCCAGGCGTCACCGCCCAGCTCGGCGATGGGCTTCTTCGAATCGTCCCAGGCGGACTTGCCGTTGGCGTCCGCGGCCCATGCGACGTTGGCGAGCAGCATGCCGCGATAGTACTCCATGATGTCGATCTCGCCGCTGGCGGGCCACCGGCCGGCGTCGCCGACGGTCCAGAACGCGGGCCAGATGCCGGCGCGAATGTCGATCTTCGCGCGCATCTCGAAGCGGCCGTAGCGCCAGCTGTGCATGCCGCGCGTGGTGAGGCTCGTCGAGGTGATCTCGGTGTGCGGGCGGTTGCGTCGCCAGTCGGTGCTTCCCTGCTCGAACGTGCGGACGGGCCTGGTCTCGCGCCGAGCCTCGATGACGAGGAAGCCGTCGCGGATGACGGCGTTGTCGGCCTGGTACCACTGGAGCTCCTGGTTCCGCACGAAGCCGCGCTCGTAGGTCCAGTTGCGAGGGTCAGGCCAGCCGTTGCGCGTAAACTCGTCAGCCCAGACGAGTGTGTAGCCGGGCGGGGTCGTGGTGTCCCGAGTGGTGGCGCGCGGCTGGGCGTCGCTCAGCGTGGCACCGCCGGTGATCAGGAGGCAGGCGACGATGAACGTGAAATCACGCATCAAAGACGTGTCATGTTGGGGTCCCTGGTCGTCGCTCGGCGCTCGATCGGCCGCGTCAGATTTCTGTGGTGCGAGTGGTGGTAGTTTTTGAACGACCACAACTGGCCGATTTGAAGCCGACAACCGCCGATTTGCTCCATGCGCACTCGTGCGTCTGGGACCGAGGAATGCAACCGTGCGCCTTTTCTGCTGCCGATGAGTTGGCTTCCGCAGTTACGAAGTGTCGGCGTTTTGTCGGTCTGTTCAAGTCGGCTTGTTGTCGCTTTCTAAATCTGTAGTCACTCCCTTTCGCGCTGGTCTCGACCCTTTGCGATGCAGGCGCGCGCGAATGCCGCGCGTCAGCTACTCCGCCGCGTCGTGATGATGATGACCCCATTCGCGCCGCGCACGCCGTAGAATGCCGCGGCGTCCTTCACGATCTCGATGCGCACGATATCGCGCGGGGCCAGGCCGCTGAGCTCGTTGGCGGAACGGGTCACCCCGTCGATGAGGAGGAGCGGCTCATTGCTGCCGCCGCTGAGCGAACCCGCACCGCGAATGCGAAAGCTGGAGCTCCCGCCGGTGGTGGTGACCTGGACGCCTGAGAAGTGCGCCTGGATCATCTGCTCCACGCGCGTGAAGCGCGCGCGCTCCTCGGGCGTGAAGTCGACCACCTGCGTGGCGGAGCTGCGGCTGCGCGCGGCCTGGGCGCTGCGCGTGGAATCCGCCGCGCGCGCCGCCTCTCCGCGGTCGCCATCGGCGGTGGAGGGACGGGAACATCCGGCGGCGCCCGCGACGCCGATCACCACAACTGCCAAACGGACACAGGCGTCCACTCCACGGCGTAGCATGAGGCCTCTCCTCCGGACGCGTGACGCACAGGCCTCAGCACCGGTCTTTCCGGGCGTGAGGCGAGTGCGCAGCGACGGTGCGACCGCAGAACCGCGCCTGCGGCGGCGAACGTGGGATTTGTTCAGGGCGCGGACGATATCCGATAGTACGCGACCAGCTTGTCCACCGCCAGCCAAGATGCACAAACGTTCACGCACGATCATCCGGCGTCTTGCGCACTTCGCTCCAAGTTCTTGTTTGGGCGCAGTGCAAGCCAGCGCTAGGCGAGGCGATGCTTGTGCCTTCGACGCCGCACTTGCCCGACTTCACCGTCGACGTAGGCCAGATCACCGTGCTGGCATTCTTACTCATTCGGTCGATGGTGAAGGCGAAATCGAGACACGTCGCCACTCCGCTATAGCGGGTCGCGCCGCGAACGCTAACTAACTAGCTAGCTAGCGCCTGTCACTGCTGTGTCTGTCTGCCCGCGGTGACACGTGATGAGAGAGTTCACCGTGGTGCTTGTGATCAGCGCGGCCACGCTGTTGCCGGCGCCGATGTCCTTAAAAGCAAACGCCCGATTGCGGCAGGCTGAAACTCTGTGGACTCATCCTTCCGCGCCCGCTTTCGGGCATGAACGAACTGGAATCACCGACGCTATGTTAGTCGCTACGCAGGTTGTACCCCATACGACGTGATCTGCGGAGGGGCGAGTGCCACCTAGGAATTCGCACCGCGTGAAGAGATCGACGCGTCGTCACTGCACACGGATCCACAAGCTGATCCTCATGGATTTCTGCGAAGTGATGCATGGCTAGGATTGTCGCGGTTACCATGCCCGTCGCCGGGCATCTGTTCCCGTTCGTGCCCATTTGCGTGGAGCTTCAGCGCCGGGGACACGACGTCGCCATCGGTCTTGGTACATGGAACGGCGGTAGCGTGGTGGTACCAGGTATTGAGACCTTTCCCATTTCGTTAGCGACGCCTGATCATCGAGCGCTCGAGGGGGACAAACCGCGATGGGCGCAGCTTCCCACTGCCGGCGCCTTTGCGAGCTATGGAGAGCCGTTGGCCGAGCGTCTGCGGGAGATCATGGAACGGGAGAATCCCGCATTCGTCCTGATCGATCCCAAGCTGTGGGGTGCCATGGCGTTGGCAGAAGCAAAGCGAGTTCCGTGGGCAATAGTCGCGCACAATCCGCTGTTCTTTCGTGGGCTCGGCGTGGATCCGCGTGGCCCAGGATGGCCGCCTCCGCGCACGTTAGCTGCGCGACTGCGCCGCAGGCTTCTCCGCTTCGCTATGAATCTGGAGACGCAGGAGCATCTGGCGGAAGTGAATCGTGTGCGGAAACGCCTTTCACTACCGCCGTTCATGCGACTCGACGAGCTGTATACGTCACCTCCGCTTGTGCTTGCGACAACTGCAGAACCATTTGAGTACCCGCGCTCGGATTGGCCCGCGTCGCTCAAATTCGTTGGTCCGATGGTCTGGGATACTCCGGACGAAGAGCCGTTCATCCCCGACTCCGCCGATCCGCGGCCGGTCATTCTCGTGGCCGGCTCGACGATTGCGCCCGAGCCGCGCTTCGCGGGATGGGCCGAGGCTGTCCTCGACGCACTGTCCGATGAGCCATTCCGCGTCGTTGCTACTTTACCGTCGGAGAGACTGCGCACGGTGCCCGGTGGACCGGCTCGGCCAGAGCGAAAACCGTTCTCGCACATGTCCATTCTGCCGCATACCTCGTGCGTCATTTGCCACGGTGGCCCGGGAATAGTACAGAAGGCGCTGTGGTATGGTGTGCCGGTGGTCGCGGTCCCCTTCGCGTACGATCGCTTCGAGGTGGCTCGCCGTGTGGTGATATCCGAAGCCGGGGTGATGCTATCGGCGGCAGAGCTCACGCCGGTCGCCATCAGGGCGGCCGTTCGAACGGCAATGCTTCGTGCGGAAGGAGCGGCGCGCGTTGGCACACAATTTCGCGCGGCGGGTGGTGCGCCAGCTGCTGCGGACGCGATCGAAGCGCAGCTGACGTGAAGAAGCCATCGTCGCATTGCGATTGCGCACCGCGCGCACGAGGCAGCTGGTCATGGTTGACGGCTTCCTGCACGATCGCGCAAGGGCTCGTCATGGTATCCGCATCGAGCGCCGCGCAGACCGCGCGCCCACCCGTGCGTCCGCTTGGATTGGCGGTGGCGACGTCGCAGGCGATGACGGCCGTCTCAGCCGTCCGGGCTCTTCCAGGCGGAAGGTTGTTGGTGAACGACGTCGGCGGCCGCCGAGTCCTGTTGCTCGACTCGATGATGAAAACGGTTGGTGTCGTCGCTGATTCAACGAAAGCATCCAGGTACCCGTACGGCCGCTCCCCCGCTGGCCTCCTTCCTTACCGTGCCGACTCGTCGCTGCTAATCGAGCCGGCAACATACTCGATGCTCGTGATTAGCCCTCAGGGCAGTGTCGTGCGAGTCGCGGCGTCGCCCCGTACGCAGGACATACAGTTCATGCTGGGTTGGCCCAATGGCAACGCCGGATTCGACGCGCGCGGCCGCATGATCTACCGTACAGTTCCGTCCCCCATTCGACGGCTTTCGACTTCGGGTCGCGGCGACGAAGGAAGCGCGCATGGTGGTGGAACACTCGTCCGCCTCGACATGTTGACACGACGATTGGATACGGCGGCCCGTGTTCGAGTCTCTGTACCCCGCATTCATTCAATCCGCGGGAATAGAGGTGCCACGGTCTTCGTACCGGTCATCGACCCGTTTCCCGAGAGTGACGAGTGGACGGTGCTCACCGACGGCACCATCGCGATTCTCAGAAGCGACTATCACGTCGACTATGTCGATGCAGATGGACGTGTGACATCAGGGCCTCGGATTCCTTTCGACTGGCAGCGCCTGTCCGATTCGGCCAAGGTCGCAGTACTAGACTCGGCGACGCGTGAGTACGAGAGGATGAGAGCCGCACAGGGCCGGCCGACATCGCGTGAGGGACTGCCGGCGCCGGTCGCGGTGGATGCGTCGGAATTGCCGGACTATCGGCCTGCGTTCAGTACAGGCACAATCCGAGCTGATGCCGAGAACAGGCTATGGATTCGAACCAATTCGCCCATGGCACGCGGCAACCGCCCGGTCTACGACGTCATCGATCGCAATGGACGACTCACCGACAGGGTAGCCATTCCCTCGGGAACGACAATCATCGGATTCGGAGCAGCCGGAGTCGTATACCTCGGCGTCCGCGACGCAGCTGGGGTTCATATCGCGCGAACCCGGGAGCGATAGCATAAAACGCCGTTTTTGAGCGCGATGGGCAACGAATCTCAGCCCGGGATCTGCGAGATATGAGTACGCGTCCACGCTATGGCTACCCACGCATCCTACGCGCACCGGCGACGGGGAGATCGTTCTTCCCATCCAACGCGAGCCACTCCCCCTTGTGCCTGCTCGCACGTACGCTGTCAAAAAAAGCTCGCAATTGCGTTGCCGATGTCTGCCAGACCAACCGAGCGCTTCGGTGATCCCAGATAGGCCGCTAGTTGCGCGGGCTGCATCGACGGAACTTTGACCCCGTCGAGATAGAAGACCGGCGTTCCGGATACGCCGACCCGCTTCCCCAGAGCGAGATCTTGCTGAACGTGCTGCGCGATGAGCGGATCCGTGAGGCATCGATTGAACGCTATGGTGTCTCGGACGCCAGCCGCCAGCGCGATGCCGGTCCACGGCACCTTCCCCAGACTGTCTTGCTGCTTAAGCAGCAACTCGTGGACGTCAGATGATGCCGAAGTCTGGCGAGTGACGCACTCGCTTGCGGCAGCGGCCGTAAACGCTTGCGCATGGTAGGGTAGCGGGAAGTGTCGGATTACCCGTCGCACGTGGAGTGAATCGAGCAACTTTGCGGTCATGACTTCGTTTTCGACGCGCGCACAGAATGGACATTGATAATCGATAAACTCCACCAACACTCGTTCGCGGGGCGCCGTCGCTTGGCCAGTTGCCGTTCCTGCCATCGCAATCCAGTCGGCCGTGCTAACCTTCGCATCGCGTGGAATCCGAATCAAGACTGCACGTATTGCGGTGAAGGCAAGGGCACTCAGGATGATGCCGTCTACAAGGTGCTTCGGAAGTTTCACGTTGCCTCGTCAGCAAGAGTGCGTGACTACGCGTATCGGACTCAAACATTTTTGCGGTACGTCTGCCGCCGTGTCGTTCGGCACACGGCGATCAGACGCGACGCGTGGTGCAGGTGCGGTTCAGTAAAGCAACTGACAGTTGAATTCCGCAGTGAATGGAGTGCAGTATCCTGTTTGATGAAATGGCACGCAGTGGTAAAACGCGTAGTCGCCATTGTTGGGGTTTGGATACTCGAAGTAACAAGTCCAGTCCATCCCGCCACTTGCGCAAGTATTGAAAAAGGAAAAAGTCGCCGGACACCCGTCCTGCGCCTTGGCTGCCTTCGGATTTGGCAGCGCTCCGAGCACGATCGCCAGCGTCGTCAGCGTAATCTTGCGAAGGTTTGTCATTACTCCTCCAGACAAAGGTGAGATGCGTTCCGCCATCTAAGCCGATGTGGCTTACAGGCGATGTGCAGAGTGCACAGCTGCGCTGCCGGGCGACTCTAACGCGCAATCATACGTTAGGGTTGAAGGGCCCGCAACTAGTCGCGCTCCTTAGGGGGAGAGGCGGACCAACAAGGGATGCGCTGGCGAAAAAGAGCCGCGCGGTGACAGTAACAACCCGAGACCCGCTCCTGGATCAATGGCTCCAGCGATTTAGAAAACGCCCGCGCTCGTGGCGCGTGAATTCGACGGGTTGCGTCTCAGAGCTTCGGCTGCGCTCCGCCGGAATGCTGCGCGTGGAATCCGCACGGCGAGCGGCCTGATCCGCGCGCCGGCGCGGTCGGTGGAGGAGGCGGACGCGTGACGCACAGGGCTCAGCACCGGTCTTTCCGGGCGTGAGGCGAGTGCGCAGCGACGGTGCGACCGCAGAACCGCGCCTGCGGCGGCGAACGTGGGATTTGTTCAGGGCGCGGACGATATCCGATAGTACGTGCCCTACCCGCTGCCCGCCAGCCAATGCGCACTTTTGTTCAGCTACGATCATTTGCCATCTTGCGCAATTCGCGCGAGGACATTGTTTGGGCGCAGTGCAAAAGTCCGACGCTGGACGGGGCGACTTTGTGTGCCTCCTCCGCCGCACTTGCCTGAACTCCATCCCCAACCACCCTTGAGGTCCGCATGTCCTTCATCACCATGACGAGACGGTGGCTCCTGGCAGCAAGTGCCGCCCTGCTTCTCGCCGTGCCATCGGCCCTTGTCGCGCAAGGCACCGGCGTCGTGACCGGCACGGTCAGCGACTCCGGTGGCGCGCCCCTCCCCAGCGCTCGCGTGAGCATCGACGGCACCACGGCCGCCGCCGGTACGAGCGAACTCGGCCGCTATACACTCCGCGGCATCGCCGTCGGCTCGCGCGTCGTCCGCGTGCGCCTGCTCGGCTATCGCGTGCAGGAGCAGACCGTGGAGGTCACGAGCGGCGGTACGGCCACCGTGAACTTCCGCCTCATCCGCTCGCCGCTGGAGCTCGAGCGCGTGATCGTCTCGACGGGCTACGGCGTGCAAGCGAAGGCCAACGTCACGGGCGCCACCGAGGTCGTGGCGGGTGAAGAGATCACCAAGCGCCCCGTCTCGAACATCACGAAGGGTCTCCAGGGCTTCATGCCCGGCGTCACCGTGTCTGACTTCGGTGGCCGTCCCGGTGCAGACGGCGCACAGATCCGCATTCGCGGTGCCGGCACGCTCGGCGACAACGGCGCGCTGATCCTCGTGGATGGCGTGGTCGGCGAGATCAACAACCTCGATCCGCTCGACATCGAGAGCGTCTCGGTACTCAAGGACGCCGCCTCGGCTGCCATCTACGGCGCGCGCGCGGCGAACGGCGTGGTGCTGGTGAAGACGCGTCGCGGTCGCAACACCGGTGGGTTGAAGCTCACCTACGATGGCTACGTCGCGACGCAGAAGGCTGTCGACATGCCCCAGCGCGTCGACATCCGCACCGAGTTGGAGACGGTGAACAAGCTCTACGTCAGCAACAACCTCGCGCCGAAGTACACCCCGGGGTACATCGACAGCACCGCGAGCGGGATCGATCCGTTCAAGTACCCGAACACCAACTGGATGGGGCTCATCTACAAGTCGGCACCGATGAGTGACAACACGGTGCGCCTGTCGGGGGGCAATGACCTGGCCACCCTCTCGCTGTCGGGCAACTACTTCAACCAGCAGGGCATCCTCAACGCCGAGAACTACTACAAGCGGTATACGACGCGCGCGAATTCGAACTTCAACATCTCCAAGCGCATGACCGCGCAGGCGAACCTGATGTTGATGTCCGAGAGGACGGTGCGTCCGCGTGGTGAAGGCGACGCGCAGTTCCGCGTTCTGCACGACACGCCGCCGACGTCGCTCTCCTACTATCCAGACGGCAGCTACAGCTGGAGCAAGAGTGCATTCAACCCGATTGCCCAGCTGCGTGAGAACGGCAATGTTCGCTCGCGTTGGATGACGACGTCGGTGAACACGCTGGCGAACTACGACTTCGAGAATGGCCTCAAGCTCGGCGCCCAGTTCGCGGCCGACAACAAGGACAATCGGAACCTGGATTTCCAGCCCACGTATCGGTTCACGGATCAGGTCGTGACCCCGACGGTGGCGAAGTACGAGAACGTGCGCACGAATTCGACCGATTGGCGGCGCAATGATTTCAACATGGACGCGCAGCTCACGGCTGACTACGAGAAGACCATCGGATCCCACGCCTTCCACGTGCTCGGCGGCTATGAGCAGCGTCAAAGTGAGTCCGATTCTGTTGGTGCGTTCCGTTCAGGGGCGTACAGCAATGACCTCCAGCTGCCGGGCAGTGGTGACGCGACGCTGCAGAATACCGGAAGCACGGCAAGCGTGTCGCGCCTTGTGCGCCAGTTCGCGCGGCTCAACTACGGCTGGAACAACAAGTATCTGTTCGAGTTCGACCTCAGCCACGACGGCTCGTCGCGCTTTGGACCGAGCAAGAAGTACGGCACGTTCCCGTCGGCCTCAGTGGCTTGGCGCGTGTCGGACGAGTCGTTCTTCCGGAACACCGTCAGCTTCGTCAACGAATTCAAGCTGCGTGGCTCGTGGGGCCGGCTGGGCAACGATCGCATCGGCGACTATCTGTTCCAACCGACGATCAACCTCAATTCGGGGAGCTACAATTTCAACAACACCCTGGCCACCGGCGCGACCCCCGGGCGCATCGGGAATCCCGACATCAGCTGGGAAACGACGGAGCAGACCAACGTCGGCGTGGACATGGAGTTCATGCAGAGCAAGCTCTCGTTCACGGGTGACCTCTACAACAAGCAGACGTCCGGGATCCTGCTTCAGGTGCCGATTTCCACGCTGGTAGGCAGGACGGCGCCGACACGGAACGCCGCATCGGTGAGCAATGTCGGCTGGGAAGCGGCGGTCAACTGGCGCAGTGCGGTCCGGTCACTCAACTACCAGTTCGGCTTCAACGTCTCGGACAACAAGAACCGCATCACGGCACTGCCGGGTGGCGACCAGATCAACGCGCAGCAGTCGCCGTCGATCCGCCGCGTGGGCGAGCCGATCAACGCGATCTTCGGCATCGAGGCCGTGGGCATCTTCCAGACGCAGGCAGAAGTCGCCGCGTGGGCCACGCAGAACGCCAAGACGGGCCCAGGGGACCTGAAGTACAAGGACCAGAATGGCGACAACAAGATCGACGCGAACGATCGCGTCGTGATCGGCGACCGGTTCCCGCACTACACCTTTGGGTCGAACATGTCGGCGCAGTACAAGGGGTTCGATGCGAGCGTGCTCCTCCAGGGCGTGGGCAAGCAGGACATCTTCCTGGACGGCGCGCTGATCGAAGGCCCGACGTGGGAGAACTTCTTCTCGACGTACCTGCTCGACACGTGGTCCCCGGAGAACCCGAACGGCAAGTGGCCGCGCTTCGTGTATCGGTCGGATCACAACCAGAACGCGCCGGGCTCCAACTCCTGGTACGTGCGGGACGGCCGGTACCTGAACCTCAAGAACCTGAACTTCGGCTACACGCTGCCCGCTTCCATGTCGGGCCGGGTCGGCGTCTCGAGCGCGCGCTTCTACCTCGCCGGCAGCAACGTCTTCATCTGGTCGCCCCTCAAAGGCATCATCCCGTTCGAGGGAAACCCTGGTTCCACGCGTGCGACGTACTACTACCAGACGCGCAATTGGAGCCTCGGCACAAGTCTTGGTTTCTAATCCTATCACTCAGCCAATACGATGAAATCGAGATATATCTTCCTGGGCGCGATGGTCCTCACGATGCCGCTCAGCGGCTGTGAGTCGTCCGATTCGCTGCTCGACGTCGTCTCACCGACGACCGTTTCCGATGAAATTTTCTGGATCCAAGAAGCCGATGCGGTGTTCTTCCTCAACGGCATGTACAGCTCCCTGCCGGGCTGGTTCGACACGATTGGCCTGGATGGTCTGACGGACAACGGCGGCGTCAATCGCCAGTTCGACAACCGTTACGTGTTCTCGGACGGCTCCTTCGATCCGCAGAGCGCGTATGCGCGTACGCAGTGGGTGCAGTACTACAACGGCATTGCCCGCGCGAACACCATGCTGGCGAACATCGATCGCATACCCGCGCCCAAGATCGACGCGACGCGCAAAGCCCGCTACATCGCGGAGGCGAAGTTCCTGCGCGGCGCGCTGTATCTCCAGCTGGTCGCACTCTTCGGCCCCGTGCCGATGCCACTGGTGCCGGTCACCGACGAGCAGGCTCGCGCGATGACCAACGAGACAGTAGCAAAGCTGTACGACCAGATCATCGCGGATTTCGACGCCGCTGCCGCGGTGCTGCCCAACTCGTTCACCGGCGCTGACAACGGCCGCGCCACCAAGGGCGCCGCATTGGCGTTCAAGGCGCGCGCGGCGCTCTACGCCGGCCGCAATCAAGTGGCTGCCGATGCGGCAAAGGCGGTGATGGACCTGAACCTCTACAGTCTTCAGGCGAGCTACGCGAGCCTGTTCCTGTACGCCGGTGAGGGTGGCACGGAGACCATTTTCGCTCGCAAGTATTCCAAGTCGGCGCAAGCGACCGGGCAGAACAACAACATCTTCGGTGAGTATGGGCCGCCGACCAACTCCGGACCGGGCCGCGTCGTGCCCATTCGCCTCTTGGTCGATGCCTATCAGATGACCGATGGCAAGCCGAAGGAGACGTCGCCACTCTACAACCCGGCGCCCTATCCCAACGCTGGCGGCACGATGCACGACAATCGCGATCCGCGCATGGCCGCGACGATCCTGTATCCGGGCGCTTCGTGGGATGGCGGTACGTTCGACTCGCGTCCGTTGGGCCTTTCATCGAGGCCGGAAGCCATCAACGGCGGCAACGAGAACGTCTCTGTGACGGGCTACAACATCCGCAAGTACATCGAGCTCGTCGACAAGGGCGATCGCGGCAATGGCGGCGTGGACGTGATCCTCATGCGCTATGCCGACGTGCTGCTCATGTTCGCCGAGGCCAAGGTCGCGCTGGGCCAGGCGGATGCTGCGGCGCTCGCGGCCATCAACCTCGTGCGCGTCCGCGCCGGCATGCCGGCACTCGCGGCCGTGACACAAGCGGACGTGCGCTACGAGCGGCGCGTCGAGCTGGCGTTCGAGGGACTGCGACTGTTCGACATCCGCCGGTGGCAGATTGCGGCGCAGGTGATGCCGGCAGCCTCCGTCCAGGGGATCGACTACATCAACGCTGCAGGCACGAAGATCACGGCGGCGCAACCCGCATCGGCGCGGGCGTTTCCAGCGCGTGCGTATCTCTGGCCCCTTCCACAGTCCGAACTCGACCTCAACAAGAACCTCAAGCAGAACACAGGTTTCTAGTCGTTTGTCATCCTGAGCGAAGCGAAGGATCTGCACCAGCGGTCGGTGCAGATCCTTCGCTTCGCTCAGGATGACATTGTTCTTTGGCGAAAACATCAAATGACTTTACCAATGCGCGTGCGGACGGATCTTGTTCATGCCGCCCCGATCCAGGGCGAGCACGCACGCGACTTCGCGGAGCTCGCCGGGCGCATCGAGCGCGATGGCCAGTCAGCCGAAGCACTCGTTGCCGACGTCCAGGCGTTCGAGGTTGCGCTCCCCACGTGGGCGCTCGCGACCGGAGGCACCAGGTTCGGCCGCTTTCCCGGTCAGGGCGAGCCGCGCACCCTTCGCGAAAAGATGGAAGACGCCGCGCAGATTCATGACCTCACCGGCGCTACGCCCCGCGTCTCGCTGCACATCCCGTGGGACGAGCCGGACGACATCGACGCCCTGAAGCAGGACGCCGCGCGCCTCGGGCTCGGCTTCGATGCGGTCAACTCGAACACGTTCCAGGACCAGCCCGGCCAGGCGCTGAGCTACAAGCTGGGGTCGTTCAGCAACCCCGGCGCGGCCGTGCGCCAGCAAGCGGTGGAGCATCACCGGCGCGTCATCGAGATCGGAACGGCGCTGGGCGCCGACGCCATCACCATCTGGCTCGCGGACGGCTCGAACTATCCGGGCCAGATGTCGCTCCGCGGCAGCTTCGATCGCGTGCGCGACTGTCTCCACGAAGTGTATTCGTTCATGCCGGAACACTGGCGGCTGTTCGTGGAACATAAGCCATATGAGCCGGCCTTCTACGCAACCGTCGTCCAGGACTGGGGCTCGTCGCTGCTCCTCGCGCAGTCGCTCGGCGAGCGCGCGCAGTGCCTCGTCGACCTCGGCCACCACCTGCCGAATACCAACGTCGAGCTGGTCGTCGCGCGCCTGCTCGGCGCTGGCAGGCTTGGCGGATTTCACTTCAATGATTCCAAGTACGGCGACGACGACCTCACCGCCGGCTCCATCAAGCCGTACGTGCTGTTCCTCATCTTTCACGAGCTCGTGTTGGCGCGGAAGGAGCGGCTCGCCGGCTTCAATCCGGCGTACATGATCGACCAGAGCCACAACCTCAAGGATCCGATCGAGGCGTTGCTCCAGACGGTGGATCAGCTCCAACAGGCGTATGCGAAAGCGTGTCTCGTCGATGCGGAGGCCCTCGCGGCGTATCAGGCAAGCGGCGACGTGATCATGGCCGAGCGTACGCTCAAGCACGCGTTTGAGACGGACGTGCGGCCGCTCGTGGCCGAAGCGCGCCGGCGGCGTGGCGGTGCCATCGATCCACTCGCGACGTTCCGGCAGTCCGGCTATCGCGCGCAGAAGGCAACGGAGCGGCGGTGAATCCATCCCATCTCGCCATCGACCTCGGGGCGTCCAGCGGGCGCGCCGTGCTCGGCACGCTCGATGGCGCCACGATGCACATGCGCGAGATCCATCGCTTTCCCACGCCGATGCTGGAGCACAGCGGCCACCTCTACTGGGACGCGGAGGCCATGTGGGCGCAGATTCGCGTCGCCGTGGCGGCGGCACTCTCGGCGGACACGCCGCTGCGGTCGATCTCCGTTGACTCGTGGGCCGTGGACTATGTACCGCTCGGCGCAGATGGGACGGCGCTGCGCAATCCGTACTGCTACCGCGACCCTCGCACGGCGGGACGGCTCGATGCGGCGATCCGGTTGGCTGGCGGCGCCGACGCCCTGTACAATCGCACGGGAATCCAGTTCCTCCCCTTCAATACGCTGCCGCAGGTCCTCGCCGACATCGAGGACGAGCCGGACGTCGTTCGGCAAACGACCACGCGGCTACTCATCGCCGAGTATTTCCTGTACCGGCTCTCCGGTCAGATGGTGGCCGAGGCGACGATGGCCAGCACGACCCAGCTGGTCGATGCGCGGACTGGCCGCTGGTCTCGTGAGGTGCTCGCCGCCATTGGCGACGACGAGCGACGCTGGCCGCGCATCGTTCCCTGCGGCACGGTGCTTGGTCCGCTGCTGACGTCGCTCGTTCCGCGCGGTGTGTCGGAGCCACCTCGCGTGCTCGCGACCTGTGCGCACGACACCGCCGCTGCCGTGGCCGCCGTACCGGCGACAGGCGAGCGCGCGTGGGCATTCATCAGTTCGGGCACGTGGTCGCTCGTTGGTGCGGAGTTGGACGCGCCCGTGCTCACACGTGAGGCGCGCGAGGCGGGCTTTACCAACGAAGCGGGTCTCGACGGCACCGTGCGGTTCCTGAAGAATCGCGCGGGCATGTGGGTGCTGGAGGAGTGCCGCCGCGAGTGGGATGCACAGGGAACGCGCTTGACGCACGACGAGCTCGTGGACGCGGCGCGCCGAGCGCAGTCGCCGGGATTCGTAGTGGAGCTCAACGCCCCGCAGTTCGCCGAGCGTGGCCGCATGCTCGAGAAGCTCGCCGCCGCGTGTCGCGCGATGGGCTTCCCTGCCCCGGCAACGCACGGCGCGATGGTGCGACTGATCCTCGAGAGCATCGCTGCGAGTCACGCCATTGCACTCGACCAGTTGGATGCCGTTACGGACACGCACGCCGAGGACGTGCACATCGTCGGCGGCGGCGCGTTGAATGACTTGCTGTGCCAACTAACGGCAGACCGTTCCGGACGGCGCGTGTTGGCCGGCCCCGAAGAAGCGACCGTCCTTGGCAACCTGTTGGTCCAGGCCCGCACGCTCGGGGACCTTCCCCGCGACATCTCGGTGCGCGACGCCGCGCGACAGTCGGCCCGCATCACGGAATTCACGTCGCGACACGACGCTCCCTCGCGCGATCTCGCGTCGCTACCTCTTTGACCCCGGTTCACCCACGATGACTATTGCCCCACTGCCGGTCGTATCCGGCGAGACGATCGACTACCTGACGAGCCGTTGGGACGACGCGTACGCAGCGACACTCGATCCCGTACAGCGGTTGATCTACCGATCGAACCTGCTCGGCGCGGAAGCGCGCATCACCAACACCGGTGGCGGCAACACGTCGGCCAAGCTCGCGGTGACGGATCCGCTCACCGGCGCCACGACGCGCGCGCTCTGGGTAAAGGGCTCAGGCGGCGACCTGCGCACGGCGACGAAGGCAAACTTCGCGTCGCTCTATCTCGATCGCGTCCTGGCACTCAAGGCGCTGTACGAGCAGAGCGAAGTGCGCGGACCGAAGACGCTGGCCGAAGACGCCATGGTGGGCATGTACCCGTTCACCACGCTTGGCGGAAACCCGACGGCGGCGAGCATCGATACGCCGCTGCACGCGTTCATTCCGTTCGCGCACGTGGACCACATGCATCCCGTCGCGGTGATCGCGATCGCGACGGCGGCCGATGGTCCCGCGCTCACGCGCGAGGTGTACGGCGACGACGTCATCTGGACCAACTGGCAGCGCCCCGGTTTCGATCTCGGCCTGGAGCTCGAGCGCGTGTGTCGCGAGCATCCTACCGCCAAGGGCGCGATCATGGGCCAGCATGGCCTCATCAACTGGGCGGACGACGACAAGGAGTGTTACGAGCTCACGCTGGAGCTGATTCGGCGCGCGCAGGTTTACGTCGATGCACACGCCGAGAAGCCGGACTTTGGCGGTGCGCTGGTGGAGCCGCTGTCCGAGGCGGAGCGCAAGCGCGTGCTCGTCGAGCTGTTGCCGTGGCTGCGCGGCAAAGTGAGCGCGGAGAAGCGGCAGATCGCCACCGTTGAGATGCGCGATGACGTGATCGAGTTCGTGAGCTCCGTCGACGCGCCGCGGCTCGCCGAGTTGGGGACGAGCTGCCCCGATCACTTCCTGCGCACCAAGATCAAGCCATTGTACGTCGCCTGGAATCCTGCGGAGGCCGACGTCGATGCACTCAAGGTGCTGCTCGACGCCGGCTTGAC
>JANOIJ010000002.1:0-7862 GCA_031407575.1 Gemmatimonadaceae bacterium
GTGATGCGAGTGGCGCCCGATTCGGTGAACACGATAGGAGCCGATGAAGCCGATGTGGCTGATCAGTTCCGCGGGCAGTTCGGCATCCCGGACACGGCGACCACCAACGTCCGGCGTCTCCGCCGCGTTCCAAGCATATCACCGGAGGAATCCAATGGGCGACGGAAAGAGCAGGCGCGAGTTCCTGAAGTCCAGCCTCGCGGCGGGGATGGCAGGCTTTGCCGCACCGTACTTCATCCCTTCCGGTGTGCTCGGTGGGAAAGGACGCGGACCGGCGCCGAGCGACACGGTGACCTTCGGCGTCATTGGAACGGGGAGCCGCTCGTGGGCTGACACCGGCGCACTCAAAGCGTTCGAGGACGTGACCTTCGCAGGCGTCTGCGACGTCGACCTTACGCGCGCCCGCGCGAACGCGGCGCCCAATCGCCTGGCTGTTGAGGAGAAGCACGTCTACCAGGACTACCGTCGCCTGCTCGACCGCAAGGACATCGACGCCGTGGTGATCGCGAGTCCGGACCACTGGCACGCACTCCAGTCGATCCACGCCGCGCAGGCCGGCAAGGACGTCTACTGCGAGAAGGCGATGACGTTGACGGTGCGTGAAGGCCGCGTGATGGCCGACGCGATGCGCAAGCACAACCGCGTCCTCCAGGTGGGCAGCCAACAGCGCTCGGGCGCCAACTTTCATCGCGCCTGCATGCTCATCCGCAATGGTTACATCGGCAAGGTGACGAAGGTGGTCGGCGTCAACTTCGCGGGCGCGTGGGAAAGCAAACTACCCGCGCAGCCCGTGCCGGCGACGCTCGACTGGGACATGTGGATGGGACCCGTCGAGCCGATGCCGTTCAACGAGCACATCCGGACGAGTCGCTCGAGCCCAGGCTGGCTCTCGATCAAGGAGTTCTGCGGCGGCGAAATCTGTGGCTGGGGCGCGCACGACCTCGATCAGGTGCAGTGGGCACTCGGCATGGACGACAGCGGCCCCACCGAAGTGTGGGTCGAGGGCCAGCCGTACAAGCCGTGGGTCGCCGAAGACGGCAGCAGGCTGGGGCGTTTCTTCGGCGCGAAGGAGACGATCGTCCACATGATGTACCCGGGCGGCATCCACCTCGAGCTCTCGGAGGACGCCGTGCCGAATGGCGGCGCGCTCTTCATCGGCGAAAAGGGGCAGATCCGGATCGACCGCGGCAAGTTCGAGGTGAGCACCCCCGAGTGGAAGACGATTCCACTCGAGGGCATGCCCGTCCAGCTCTACACCGCGAGGAACCACTACCGCAACTTCGTCGACTGCATCAAGGATCGGAAAAAGCCCGTGTGCGACGTCGAGATCGGCCACCGCTCATCGACCGTATGTCACCTCGGCAACATCGCGCGGTGGGTGAGCCAGTCGACGCAGACGGTGGGGACGAAGCTGCACTGGGATCCGACGACGGAGCAGTTCACGGGGAACGCGCTCGCGAACTCGATGCTGGATCGCCCGCGTCGCAAGGGATACGAACTGCCGAAGGTGTAAAGTCGGGGTCAGAGTCGGGGTAAGGGAGGTCGGCCGTCTCAGGGCCCAATGTCCGCCACGATGGCTGCCGCGGCATTAGGGCCGTATCCACCGCGTAGCTGGTACCTGCCGGGCGGAGGGCGTCGCTCGAGGAAACTGTTGCCGATGGAGAAATCGAACACCTGTCGCTTCGTCTCGAGCGGCTGGAACGTAACGCTCGACGAGTGCCACTCGAACACGCCATCCATCAGGCCGCCCTCGATTCCTCGAACGTCGAACCAGAATACCCAGGACGTGGCGCCGGTGGGCAGCGAGACGATCACCGCCTTCGCGGACGGATTGCGCGCTGTCACCGTCACTGCGAAGGAGCCAGCATCCACCGTGGAACGGGGGATTGCCGGATCGAGTACGACGCGGACCTCGAGCGACTCCGCGGTTACGGCCACCGCGTTGGCCGGAGCGGCAGTCGGGCCCGCGTCCCTCGCACAGGCTTCCTCGCAGGCTACAATGCCTCCGCATCGGCCGAGGAATTCCTCCGCGCGATGTCCTGGCTCCCGCAATAAGGCGTGCAGCATCTCATGGCGAACAACACCTCCGTCGAGGACGACTTTCTCACCGAGTACGATGCGATTGGCATTCCTCGACCAGTACCCCCCGACTTCGCCCTTGCTGTCGACCGTCCTGGCTCCCGGCACCTGATACCACCGAATCGCCGCGAGCGCGCCCATCCTGCCTGAACACGCCTCGGTCATTGACCACCAGCGCGCGTAGACAGCGGGAGGTGTGAGCGGAACGCTCCCCGGGGGAAGCGGCGCGCTGATCGAGCAGGCGCCGAGGACGATGAGCGCGACTAGACGCACCGCCCACGCCGATGGACTGTACCGAGTCGCACAACCAATTCGTTTGATTTGGTCCATTCTGTTTGCTTCAAGTCTGGTTCGTGCCCGTCCTGAAACGCGCGATTCGGCTTGGATGTCATCCCGAGCGGAGTCGAGGGATCTGCACTTCCGCCTGGTCGTGAGGTGCAGGCCCCTCGACTCGCTTCGCTCGCTCGGGGTGACAACGCTAGTGCGGGTGACGCCGCTCGCGTCCACCGCCTGAAGCATGATGTCCTGTTTGACCGCCGTGCCTTACGTCCGGCTGATGGACACGCCGCCATCGACCAGGAGCGCGGTACCTGTAATGAAGCTCGACGCATCGGACGCGAGATGAAGCACCGATCGAGCAATCTCATCCGGCGTCGCCATTCGCTTCAGCGCGTGAAGGCCCTGGACGAACGCAAGCACCTCCGGCGTTGATCCCGGCAGGTTGGTGATGCTCGACGGAGTATCGGTGCCACCGGGAAGAATGGCATTGGCGCGAATGCCCTTCGCTCCGAATTCGGCAGCCAACGCCTTGGCCAGACCAATCTGACCCGCCTTGCTGGCGGCATAGGCCGCCATGCCCGGCATCCCGACCGAGTAACCCACAAACGAAGACGTGAAGATGAGCGACCCGCCGCCTCGTGCGATCATCGCGGGCACCTGATGCTTTGCGCCGAGAAACGCAGCCGTCAGATTCGTGTCGATCACGTCGTGCCACTCTGCGAGGGAAACGTCCGCAATGGACTTCATCTCACCGACGATCCCCGCATTGTTGAACGCGATGTCGAGACCGCCAAATCGATCGATGGCGAGACTGACTAGCGCCTTCGCTAACGACTCCTCTCTCACGTCACCAGCGAGGGCAACTGCGTCACCTCCAGCGCGCTCGATTTCCGCGACGAGCAGGTCGAGCTCCGGCTGACGGCGCGCGGTCAGCACGAGCCTCGCACCCTCCTGCGCAAGCAGCAGGGCGGTTGCCCTCCCGATTCCCGCGCTCGCTCCGGTGACAATTGCGACTTTGTTGATGAGCACATTCATCCTGATCCTCGCGACTGGGGTTGGTAAGTGCGAGGAACGGTACCGGACGCCTGATGTCGCGAGCTATCCGATTCATGATTCGTCTCCGGGCTGCCGCCCGAACGATTCGGCTTGTCATCCCGAGCGAAGTCGAGGGATCTGCACGTTCCACCCGGTAGTGAAGTGCAGGCCCCTCGACTCGCTTCGCTCGCTCGGGGTGACAACGCTGGTTTGGCTGTCATCCCGAGCGAAGTCGAGGGATCTGCACTTTCACCTGGTCGTGAGGTGCTTCGCTCGCTCGGGGTGACAACGCTGGTTGTCAGCGGCCGGTCTGTAAGAACGTCGTGAGCCGGGGTCCAAGTGCGTTCAAGGCAGCGTTTGGTGCCCCACCGTTCGCCGCTGGGTCGCCCGCATTCGTCGTCATCAGGAAGGCGTGACCGGAATCCAGGTACACTGACGATCGCGAACGATTGCGATTGTTGCTGCCATCGTGAGTGATGAATCGCTGCCCTGTGGTATTCACCACCCACCCGACGCCATACGACTGCGCCGCCGACATCACCGACACGCCGGTCGTCAACACGCGCGCCTCCGTCTGCGACAACAACGTCGACTGGCCCGCATCGGCGCGCAGCACCTCGTGCATGATCTTCGCCCAATCGCTGAGCGACATGTGGACCATGCCGGAACCGGCCGCCCACGAGTTGTCGCACGCTTCGCACACCGCCCATGCCGTCCCCGCCGGAGTGTGGCCCACGGGCTGGTTGCTCTGCCCCGCGGCAGTCGTGGGTCCGAACCCGCCGCTCGTAACGCCAAGGGGCGTCCACAGGTTGTCGCGCAACGCCTGCTCGTATCCCGTCCCCCACGCGCGCCCGAGAATCTCAGCGAGCATCTGATACGCGATGTTGCTGTAATAGTGCGTGCCGTATGCGGCGGCCGGTGCCTGCTGGATGGCCCACGTGTCCACCGCGACGCGCTGCTCCGCCGCGGTGCCCGTCGGCGTGAACGCCGGGTTGCCGATGACGCCCGCCTGCATCGTCGCGAGATCACGCAGCGTAAGGTTCGCGAACTCCGCACGCGCAATCGGCGCGAGCTGCGCGTACCGCGTCGTGAGCTTGTCGGTCCACGTCACCCGCGCCGCCTTCGCCGTAATCGCCGCGAGGAGACCGGTCATCGTCTTGGTGTTGGAGCCGAGGTGCCACTTGTCGTCCACCGTCACGGGGATCGCCGTTCCCCAGCGACGCACGCCGCCGGCGCCGACCGCGACCATGCCGCCAGTCCGCATCACGATCGCCGCGCCGAGCGCCGGAAGGTTGAACACCTGCCGCACCGAGTCGACGATGCGCGCGATGTCGGCGGCGACGATGCGAACCTTCGCCGTCCCCGTCTTCCCATCGCTCGACGCCGAGATGGTCACGACGCCAGGCAGGACGGCGGTGACGACGCCCGCCGCACTCACCGTCGCGATTGCCGCGTCGCTCGACGTCCACGTCACGGTCCGCCCCGTGAGCGCCGCGCCCGCAGCGTCGCGCACCGCGGCCGCGAACGTCGCGGTGCCGCCATACGGAACGATGACGCTATCTGGTGCGATGACGACGGACGCCACCGCCGCGATCACCGTCACGCTCGCCTGACCGCTCTTCCCCTCGCTGGTCGCCGTGATGGACGCCGTGCCTGGCGCAACCGCCGTGACGACGCCGCCCTGCGTGACGCTGGCCACCGCGTCCGCGCTCGATGACCAACTGACCGTTCGCGCCAGCGTGTTGCCCGCCGCGTCCCGCACCGTCGCGGTGAACGTCGATGTCGCGCCCGCGGCCAGCGACGTCACGGGCGCTGCGACGACGACGCTCGACACGGTCGCCGGCGGCGGCGTGGTCGGGCCGCCGTCAGTGCCGCCCCCGCATCCGGCAAGAAGGACCGCGACGACAAGAGACAGCCGCGCATCGGCGCTGCGGCGAAAAAGTGAACGATTGCGCATGAGGTCAGTCCAGGGATCGAGTGCTTCCAGCGGCGCTTCGCCATTCGGCGGACGCCACTCTCATCACTCACTGACGCGCAGTATCACCCGATCAGGGGTCATTGTCGGTAACTCGCTGTCCCGTCGATGCTTACGGCGTCGAGTCCTATCGCGCGGCGGGCTTGGGTCCAAGCTTCGTCCGCCATGTGGCGGCCTCTGTCGGCTTCGCCCACGCGTCGTACAACTCGACCAGCCGCCTGCGCGCGTCGGCGACAATCGGTGCCTTCTCGCCCCGCGCGCTCACCAGCTGGCGCTCCGATCGAATCAGGTACTCCTCGGCCTGCGGAAACTGCTTTCGCTGCGTGAGGTGCCCGCCCAGTTGGCTCTCACTCGAGGCGATGAGGAAGTGGCCGGCCGGAAAATTCGCGCGCCGGAGCCTGAGACTTTCGCGCAGCCAGTGCTCTGCCGCGTCGAGTGAATCCATCTTTCCGAGCGCGCGCCCTAGAAGACTCATCGATGTCGACACGGCGACGTGTGAGTCCTTGAGGGACTTCCCGCGCATCTTCAACACCTTGCGCGCCCACTCCGCCGACTCCGCGAACCGGCCCACCGTAAGTAGGTGGTCCGCGTAGTTGAACATCGTCCACGCGTAGTCGGGATGCTCGTCGCCGAGCAGCGTGCGGCGCATGGCGAGCGTCTCGCGAAACGTGGAATCGGCCTGCGCGAGCGAGCCGGCTCGTTCCTGCACTGACGCGAGCGGGGACAGGATGGCGGCGACGAGCGGATGCACTGGGCCGTACGCACGCTTCGCCGAGGCCGCGGCGGCAAGCATCAACGTCTCGGCCTGTGCGTTCCTTCCGAGATCGCTCTGCACCACGGCAAGATTGGCGTACGCGGACGCCAACGTTGAATCGTTGCGCGGAGTGTGACCCAGTTGGAGCGTGAGCGCCTCCCTGAACAACGGCTCGGCGTCAGCGCTCCGGCCGAGGTGGTTGAGGATGCGGCCGCGATTATCGAGATGTTCGGCGCGCTTCAGGTCGTCCTCGTACCCGAACCGATCGAACATCGCCGTCGCCGCGCGAAGCACCGTGTCCGCGCGTGCGTACTTGCCCTGGAACTCGAGCGCCATGCTGACGCGCGCCATGGCCGCCGCAGTCGCGCGATCACCGGCCGGCGCATTGCGCTGCTGCGCCGCGAGTGCGCTACGATACTGCGACTCGGCGAGCTCGAACTCGCCGAGCGCGAGGTACGTCCCGCCGATGATGCTGCGTGTCTCCGCTTCGAGCGCGGGGCGCGCCGCAAGCGCATTCGCCTTGACCGACGCGGAGTCGAGCACTTCGCGCACCTTCACGTCGCGTCCGAACGCGCCCGGACTTGCCGCGCCGAGCATCGTCGTGAGGAACGAAGTGACCTCCGTCGCGCGCGCGCGTTCCTCCTCCGCGCGCAGACGCTCCGCATTGGCGACGCGCGCCTGTTGCGTCGAGGCCACCACCCCCGCGACGATCGACGCGACCACCAGCACCACTGCGATGGTCTCCGCGCGCCGTCGTCGCACCAACTTGCCGAAGCGGTAGGCAAAGCCCTCCGGCCGCGCCGACACCGGAAGGTCGTCGAGGTAGCGTCGAATGTCGGTGGAGAGCTCGTCGACAGATCCATAACGACGCTCTGGCTCCTTGCGCAGTGCCTTCATCACCACCGCGTCGAGATCGCCCTCGATGCGCGTGCGCGCTTTTGCCGACGAGCGCTCCGACAGCACCGGCGCGCGGTCGGCGCCGAGCGCCGCGCTCGGCCGGGTCGGCGTTTCCTGGCTCACGACGCGCTCGACTTCCGCGTACGACTTGCCATGCAGCGCGAACGGCCGTGCGCCGCAGAGCAGCTCGTAGAGCACGACGCCGAGCGCGTAGACGTCGGAGCGCGTGCCGATGGGCAGGCCGAGCAACTGTTCGGGCGACGCATAGTCCGGCGTGAAGGCGCGAGTGCCCGCGCGCGTCAGCGGAAATTCGTGCGAGTCGTCGCCAGCGGCGGGCAGCAGCTTCGCGATGCCGAAGTCGAGCAGCTTCACCACGCCGTCGCCGGTGACGAGGATGTTCGCCGGCTTGAGGTCGCGGTGCACGACGAGGCTCTGGTGCGCGTACTGCACGGCAGCGCACACCTGGCGGAACAGCTCGAGCCGCGCGGGCACCGCGAGCGAGCGCGTGTCGCACCAGCGCGTGATCGGCTCGCCCTCGATGTACTCCATCACGAAGTACGGCTGGCCCTCGGACACGCCGCCGTCGAGGAGTGCTGCGATGTTCGGATGCGTGAGGTTGGCGAGGATCTGCCGTTCGCGGCGAAAGCGCTGGATCGCGTTCTCGCTGGTGGCCTGCGCGCTCAGGAACTTGATTGCGACGCGCTTTCGGTACTGGTCATCCGCGCGCACGGCCTCGTACACCATGCCCATCCCACCCGCCCCGATCATACGCACGATCTCGTATGCGCCGACGTGCTTGCCCAGTCTCCGGTTCGCGTCGGCGTCGAGCTCGTGTTCGATGTA
>JANOIJ010000025.1:0-13367 GCA_031407575.1 Gemmatimonadaceae bacterium
GGTTGGTCGCCATGCCGTTCACCGAGTCCGTCAGGTCGCGCCAGGTGCCGCTGACCCCCTGCACGTTCGCCTGCCCGCCAAGCCGTCCTTCCGTTCCTACCTCGCGGGCCACGCGCGTGACTTCGCTCGCGAAGGCGTTGAGCTGGTCGACCATTCGATTCACGGTCGATCCAATCCGAAAGAACTCGCCCTGCACCGTCTTGCCCTCGATCTCCAGCTCCACCTTCTGGCTCAGGTCGCCCTCGGCAACCGCCTTGATGACGCGTGCGACTTCGGACGTCGGCTGCACCAGGTCGGTAATGAGCGAATTGAGCGCGTCTACCGAGCCGGCCCACAGTCCCCCAGCTGGTCCGATGGTGGCGCGATCCCGCATCTTGCCTTCGCGTCCCACCGAGAGGGCCACGCGGTTGAGCTCTTCGGCCAGGCGCCCCTGCTTCGTGGCGACGCTGTTGAAGATGTCCGCGATCTCGGACATCAGCGAATCGCCCTCGGAGTCCAGTCGAATACTGAAGTCGCCGGCGTCCAGCGCGCGCAACCCGGCAAGCAGACGTCGCAGGCCCCGGTCTCGGCTACCACCACCGCCGCCGTTTCCGGCCGGCGCCGCAGCACCGCTCCGCGAGGAAACCGCGCCCGCGGCGACCAGCTCAGCAGCAGCCGCGGAATCGCGGCGGGGACGTCCGCGCTTTCCCGCCGCGGCACTCTTCGATCGGCCATTCCCGGGTCCGGGCGGCACAGGTGCATTATCGGGCAATTCGGGTCTCTCGCCGACGCTCACGGTCAGCTCCTCTGAGGGGAAGACAGGATGCGAAAGGCCACCGTGACGAAGCGGTGGCTGAAAAGCGTGGGTCGCGAACCATATGAATGCCGGGCCGCGCGGACGCAACTCAGCCGTTCAAGTAGCGTGCCCGACGAGATATAAACAGGTATTGATAGGTGGTACTACGAGCTTTGAGCTGTAGTTATTGGACTTCCCCTATCATCAACCGCACGGGGATTCCACCATTGCTCAACGACGCCGCGACGCGCATCGGAATCCGAAGCTGCCGTTCCAGCGCCGCGTCCGGTGAGAGCAGCGCCACCCGCCACCCCGATGCGCGAGCTCGCAGGAGGTTTCCAAGCTGCGCCCACAGGTCGCGTACGCGATCCGTGTCACCGACACGCACGCCATACGGTGGGTTGGTCACGATCCATCCGCGACCGCCTGCGGGAATCACCGCGGACGACAGCGAGCGCACCGCGAGCGACAGGTCGGCGGTGACACCGGCGCGCTCGGCGTTTGAAGACGCGGCCGTAATCGCGCCGGCATCGCGGTCGCTTCCGATGATCGCAACGCCGGGGCTCGCCCGCTCGCGCGTGATGAGCTCAGCGCGCACCTGTTCGCCCAGATGTGCAGGCATCGTCGGCCAGTGCTCCATGGCGAACGCGCGCTGGATGCCCGGCGCGATCAGCCGCGCCGCGAGCGCCGCCTCGATGGGAATCGTGCCCGAGCCGCAGAGCGGATCCACCAGCGGCGACGTCCCATCCCACCCCGACGCAGAGAGCATCGCGGCCGCGATGGTTTCACGCAGCGGCGCCTTGGCAGACGCCAACCGGTAGCCCCGACGGTGGAGCAACGCCCCCGAACTGTCGGCGCTCACCGTGCACTGGTCGCGCGTCAGGCGCACGATGATCAACCCGGCGTCGCCCTCCTCGCTCGCCTCCTCGTCGGTGGCACTTCCGCCCTCGGCGCGGACGCCCGGCACCGCGTGCACGACCGCGTCCGCGAGCCGCTGCGCCACGGCGTCCGAGTGATACAGCTTGGATTTCTTGCAGGTGACGCGAAACCGCACTGCCTCACCAGGCGCCACGACGCGATTCCATTCGATCCGGCGGGCGTGACGCTGAAGCTCCGAAAAGGAGCGCGCCTCGAACGACGCCAGCCGCACCAACACCCGAGACGCAATTCGCATCGCCGCATTTGCCAGGAGCACGCTGCGCATGTCGCCGCGCCAGGCGAGACCGCCGTCCTCCGCCTGCGCCGGTAGGCCGAGCGCCAACGCTTCCGCGAGCGCAAACGGCTCGAGACCCGGCGCGACGATCGCAAAGCAGGACAGCTCGACGGCCGGCGTCAGCGGCGGCTTGCGCAGCGCGCGGCGAGCGGGAGGTGGCATGCAGCAACCCTAACGGACGGCAATGCCGGGAAGTAGCCTCAGGAATGATCACCGTCCACGACCTGACACGGCACTACGGCGCTATCACCGCAGTGGACCGCATCTCCTTCACCGTCAACCCCGGCGACGTCCTGGGACTCGTCGGGCCCAACGGCGCCGGCAAAACGACCACGCTTCGCTGCCTGTCCGGCATCATCGCGCCGTCGTCCGGCACCGTCAGCATCGCTGGCCACGACATACAGAAGGCGCCCGTTCTCGCGAAACACGCGCTCGCCTTCATACCAGACGAGCCGCATCTCTTCGACCACCTCACGGTGGAAGAGCACCTCCGGTTCGTCGCTCGGCTCTACGGCGTGGCGGATGCCGAGGCGCGCATTGGCCCGCTGCTCCAGGAGCTGGAAATTGCCGACAAGCGGAAGGCGCTCTCCACGGAGCTCTCGCGCGGAATGAAGCAGAAGCTCGCCATCGCGTGCGGACTGCTGCACGACCCGTCCGTGCTCATCCTGGACGAGCCGCTCACGGGTCTGGACCCCGGCGGCATGCGCCGCATGCGCGCCACCATTGCGAACAGGGCGCGCGAGGGTGCGTCGGTTGTGCTCAGCTCCCACCTCCTCACCCTGGTGGAGGAGCTGTGCACGAAGCTGTTCGTCATCCGCCGCGGTGCTTGCGTGGCGACGGGAACGCTGGAGGAGATCGTGGCCGCGCATCCACATCTCGCCGGTCGTTCGCTGGAGGACGTCTTTCTGTCGTTGACCGGCGCCGATGAAGAGGCGGCTCCGGTGTGATTGGCGCTTTCGCGTACCTCATCTACACCTCGACACGGAACAAGCTCGCCTCGCAGGTCAAGCGGGTCCGCAATCCCCGCTACGCCATCGCGCTGCTGCTGGGGCTCGGCTACTTCTGGCTGGTGTTCTTCAACCCCGCGGCGCGTGGCAGCCGCGAGGCCGTGTACCCCATGGTGCCGGCGACCCTTGGCGCGTTGCTGCCCGTCCTCGTCATGCTGTACGTCGGCTGGATGTGGATCTTCGGCGCGGACCGCTCGGCGCTCGCGTTTACGCAGGCCGAGGTGAGCATGCTGTTCCCTGCGCCGGTGTCGCGCCGGGGCCTGATCGTGTACAAGCTCGCGCGCGCGCAGTCGACGATCCTCATGACGTCCGTCATCTGGCTGCTCGTGTTTCGCGGCGGTGGCATGCGCGCCGATCGCGCCGTTGGATATTGGCTCTTCCTCTCCATCCTGAGCCTGCACCGGCTTGGTGTGGCACTCATCCGGACGTCGCAGCAGGACCACGGCACCCGTGGCATTCGGCGGTACTGGCTCCCCGCGGTGGTGTTCGCCGCGGTGGCGGGAGTCGTCGTCTACGTGCTGGTCGGCATGCGAGGCGAGATCCTCAACGTCGAGAGTCCGGGTGACTTGGGCCGGCTACTGTCGACCGCCTTCGCCGCACCGCCGCTGAGCTGGGCGTTGTATCCGTTCCGCGTGGCCGTCGGACCAATGTTTTCCTCGTCGGGAGACACATGGTCCGTCGTCCCGCCCGCCGTGATCCTGCTGGCGCTACACGTGTGGTGGGTGTTGCGGACAGAAGCGGCGTTCGAGGAAGCAGCGGCGGAAGCCTCCAACGCTCAGGCGAAGCGCTTCGAGGCACTGCGCACACGCGGCGTCAGCGGCGCCGTGCTTCAGGCGGGCGCCAAGCGACGGACGCTCGGCTTGCGCCCAACAGGAGCGCCCTCGGTCGCCATCGTCTGGAAGAACTACCTGTGGCTGTTTCGCACGAGCCAGCATCGGACGATCCTCGGCCTGCCGCTCATCATCTGTGCGGCGGCGGTGGTGTTTGCCGGGCGCTCAGAGGCGGCTGAATCCGTCGTGCTGCTGTTCAGTTCAATGATGGCGGTGATGTCGCTGGTCTTCGCGCCCCTCACCATTCGGAACGACCTCCGCAGCGAGCTACGGCGCTTGCCCTTGATCAAGACGATGCCGCTGCGCGGATCGCAGATCATGCTCGCGGAAGTCGCGAGCAGTGCGTCGCCCGCAGCCATCATGCAGTTCCTGTTCGTGCTGGCAGCCATGATCGGGGCGGGATCCATTTCGGACGACGGCGTGCCGCTCAGCCTGCGGATCGGGGCGGTGCTTGGCGCGCCCATTTTTCTGCTCGGGTTGAACCTGGCCAATTTCACCATTCACAATGGACTCGCGCTGCTGTTTCCCGCGTGGGTGCGGCTTGGCGAAACGGGAGTGAGCGGCATCGAAGTCATGGGCCAGACGATGCTGACGCTGCTGATGACGTCCGCGGCGCTGGTGCTGCTGTGCGTCGGCCCCGCGATTGGCGCTGCGGGCGTGTGGTTTCTGGCGCGGGGCTACGTGCCGGTCGCGATCGCCGGTGCGGGGGTCGTTGCGGGGCTGGTGCTCGCCTTCGAGGCGTTCCTCGTCATCGGTGCGTTGGGTGGCAGCCTCGACAGGCTCGAGCCGTCGCAAGTTGGCTAGGCCCGTGTGGTGGCGGGACGTCAGGATGTGTAACGCACATGCGACATCGCGCAGGTCATGAAATACAGCGCATGTCAACTGATCCTACGGTATCGTGTTGCCAGGTACTGACTTAGGCGACTGTATCGCTCTGGTGTGTCGGGGCGCCGCGCTTGCATTTGGCAGCGCCCGGATTGGCCGAGCCCGACGCCGACGTCGAATCGAGGCCTGTCCTCACCAAATACAATCGAGGGTTGCAATGAGTACACGCCTCACACGCGCCGCGGTCCTGCTTGCGTTCGCAGCCCTACCGTTCACCTCGGCGGCCGCTCAGGTGACGACAATCGACTTCGCGGCGCATGGCGGCAACGACTTCGATGACATTGTTCAGACGTTCGGCGATCACCTGAATCTCGACGTCATCTACCAGACGCGCACCACGTTCGGCAACGCGCCGCAGCTCTGCACAAGTACGGACTACTGGGGACCGGGCTATAGCAACCTGACGGCAGCCACCTTCGCGTGCCAGAATGGGTCCGTCGGTGAGATGTTCTTCCAGCCGCTGAACGGCAGCAGTGTGTGGCTCCAGAGCCTCGACATTGGGAGCTGGCCGTCGACCAATGGCGTCGGACCCACACGGGCATACTCGTTGTTCGTCTACGACACGGGTTGGAACGTGCTCTACAGCAGCATCGGAACGGTGGACGCCACCGTGAACCTCACACCAAACGTTTCGAGCTCGAGCGGTCTCTACCTCCAGTGGGGAACGGACTGGGACACGGGCCTCAACAACATCACCACCGACGTGTCGCCTTCGGTCGTCGCGACACCCGAGCCCGCGTCGGTCGCATTGCTGGCGACGGGACTGATCGGCATTGCTGGATTCGCTCGCCGGCGCCGCGTGGCCGCCTGAGCGATTCTCGTTCTGAAAAAGGGCCGGCCCTCATCGCGAGGGCCGGCCCTTTTTTTCGGTGCTTCGCGGAGTCCGCAATTCTCGGCGTTTGACATGCGTCTTGCGGGGCCACGGCTCTCGAGCAGCCGAGCCAAACCCAGACGACGAGCGCTGAGAACGCTGGCACGACGCACGCTGAAAACGCTGCAACCGCCGAGCGACGAGCGTGGCCAGCGCCTTTCACCCATTGAACGCAAAACGCAGGTCCAGCGACGTCTGCGTGCGCAGTGTCCGCGTTCTCAGCGTTCGCCGTCTGGGCTTTGTGTCGTCTGGGCTTTGTGTCGTCTGTTACACCGACAGTCGCGTGTGGTCAATCGTGCACACATCACCGCCGATTTTCGGCCAAACTGACAGCGGCGCACTGGTACACCACCTGCTTTTTGGAGCCGCACCGCCACCACGGCGGATCATCGTTGCGCGAGTGCCATGTGTATCGCGCCTCAATTTCCTCCATGGAGACAGACCTATGTTGACCACGCGTCCCTTCAGCAGCTCGCTCGACCGCATGCTCACCCTCAACCGAGCATTCGACCACGCGTTCAACGGCGCACCCGGCAGCCGCGTGTGGGTACCGGCGCTCGACGTGTCCGAGCGGCGCGATGCGTATGTCGTGCACGCCGAGCTTCCGGGTGTCACCGCAGACCAGCTCGACATCAGCTTCGAGCAGAACGTCCTGACGATCCGCGGAACGAAGCCGGCCGCGTACGACCCGCAGTCCGACGGCGAGGTTCGGGTGTTCGTCAACGAGCGCGTGAACGGTGGATTCGAGCGCGCCGTCCGACTGCCCGAGTTCGTCGACCCCGACAGGATCGACGCGGATCTCGCGAACGGCCTCCTCACGATCACGGTGCCCAAGGCGCAAGCCGCACAGGCCCGCAAGATCAACATCAAGGGATGAGAGCTCTGCGCTGTCAGTAGCTGCGGGCCTGAGCTCGAGCGCGAGCTCAGGCTCAAGCTCTCGCTCGAGCTCGCGGTTACTGACAGCTCAAAGCCCACGCTCGAAGCTCAGAGGCGCGGTTCCTGCCCTTGCGCTCGCCCCATGCCACCACCGGCCTCCAAAGCTCGCGCGCTCGCCACGCTGCGAGCGCGCTTCGGACACACAGATTTTCGGCGTGGGCAGTGGGAGCCGGTGCGCGCGGTCCTCGATGGGCGCGACGCTGTCGTCGTCATGCCCACGGGAAGCGGGAAGTCCATCGTGTACCAGCTTCCTGCGCTGCTGCTGCAGGGACTCACCGTCGTCGTGAGCCCGCTCATCGCGCTCATGAAGGACCAGCAGGACAAGCTTCACGCGCACGGCGTGGACGCACTGGCCATGCACTCGCACCTGAGCGCGGGCGAGTCGCGCGAAACCGCCCGCCAGGTGTCGGAGGGTGAGGGCGAGATTCTCTACCTCACCCCGGAGCGCTTCAAGGACCGCGATTTCTTCGACCGGCTGCTCACACGCACCGTCAGCCTGTTCGTCGTTGACGAGGCGCACTGCGTGAGTCAGTGGGGACATGACTTCCGTCCTGACTATCTGTCGCTGGGCTCTGTGGTTTCGCGGCTCGGGAAGCCGCCCATTCTCGCGCTCACGGCCACGGCCACGGCCGAAGTACGCGCGGACATCGCGCGACAGCTGGGCATGGTCGATCCGCACATCACGATCACCGGATTCGCGCGACCCAACCTGCGCTTCGAGGTGCGTCGTACGGTGAACCAGGGCAGCAAGGAAGCTGAAGTCGAGCGCGTACTCACTGAGAACACCGGCAGCGGCATCATCTACTGTGCGACCGTCAAGGAGACCGAGCGGCTGCACGAGCTGTTCAAGGACCGCTTCTCGGTCGGTTGCTATCACGGCAGGATGGCGCCGGCAGATCGCAAGGCGACCCAGAATGCGTTCATGAGCGGCGCGGTATCCGCCATCATCGCGACGAACGCCTTCGGACTCGGCATCGACAAGCACGACCTTCGCTTCGTACTCCACTACCACTTTCCTGGCTCGGTGGAGGCGTACTACCAGGAAGCGGGACGGGCGGGACGCGATGGGCTGCCCGCGACGTGCACCGTGCTGTATCGCGTGGAGGACTCACGCGTGCAGTCGTACTTCCTCGGCGGCAAGTATCCCGACGTGGAGGAGGCGGCGCTCGTGGCGTTGCTCCTCGAGCAGTATCCGCTGTTGGAGCGTGTACAACTGGAGACGCTCTCCGAGCGCGCAGGAGTGGCGCGCCGCAAGGCGAAGGTCGTGCTGGCGCTGCTCAAGCGGCACGGACTCGTGCGCGAGCATCGCGGTGGGGGCTGGGAGCGGTTGCAAGGCAAGCTCACGTCGGTGGACCTGAGCGCGGACCTCACGGACTACGAGGCCAGGCGCGAGCAGGACCGCGCAAAACTCCGAATGATGGTTTCCTACTGCCAGAGCGCGCGCTGCCGGTCGCGGTTCCTGCTGGAATACTTCGGTGAGGCCGTGGTCGCCGATTGGGTGTGCGGCTCGTGCGACGCGTGCGACGCGCAGCGGGCGTTTTCAGGGCGGACCAGCGGTAAGACCATCGCCGTGACGTGAGCCGGCATCCAACTCCGCACGCATCGCTCGTGCGAGTATGTCGTGGTCCGCGGGCATCTCGAGCTCGCGCACGTGCAGCCGCGCCGAGAGCTCGCTTGTGTCGCGCACGGTGCGCCGCGTGCGAAGGAGCAGCACACGCGCGCCGGTCATGAGCGCGGGGCCGATGAACTCATCGGAACACGTCTCGGCGTGATCGCAGTCCGCGAGCACGAGCGAGGGGCGAATGCGCAGCAGCGCCGCGCGTGCTGGTTCACCCGGACGCGCAAACTGTGGCGCATGTCCGGCCAGCTCGACGGCGGCGGCGATCAGCGCGACGACGAGCGGATCGGACGCGAAAATGAGTACGGCGTGGACGGTCACGGCGTCATCCGACCTGCACGGCACCCGACCAGCTGACGGGTGAGCCGGCATCGGCAAGCAAGAGGGAGACCACGCGGCGCCAACGTTCCGGGAATCTCGTCCTTGACGCACGGATGCTCCTGGCAAACATTCGTCTGCCTCGAAGCAAGCTGCACAGTCGACGTGCGCTTTCGCGTCTCACTACAGCGTCCCACGCGCATGATGATGGCGAACGACTCGAGCCAGTTTCCACCGGGCCGGTTGGACGACGGCACCATCGAGGCTGTTCGTTCCGCGCTCCGGAATTTCACGACGCCCGGCGCACCGCCTGAGGTGCTTCACGATGCGCTCGTCCTCATGGCCACCGAAGCGCGCGAAAAGGCGATCCTGCCGGAGCAGTTGCTCGTCGTGCTGAAAGGTATCTTGAGCTCGCTTCCCGAAGTCCGCGCGATGAAGGACACGGGTGAGCAGATTCACCTCCAGCAGCGCGTGGTGACGATGTGCATCAGGGAGTACTATAGCTCCTGACGGTCCCGCGCCGAGGGACTACTCCAGCCCTGGTCACTCTTGCACCTGCTCGTCGCACGAATCAGCACGTGGTGGACATCCACGCCGCTGCCACGTCTCCGCAGCATCCTTCTCGGCGTCTATCTCCTCACCGCGTTCGGTGACGCGCTCGGCAAGTCGCTTGCGGCCACGCCCGCGTTCAACCGCGCAGTACTCAGCCGAGTTTCCGGCGCGTCAGCGCACGAAATGCGGGAAGCCGCGCGCCCCTCCGGCAACTTCGAGATCTTCCGCACGGCGGCCCGCCACGTGCTGGACGGTCGCGATCTCTACGCGGAGTACCCCGAGATCCACTCCGATCGCTTCAAGTACAGCCCGACATTCGCGCTGCTGTTCGCGCCGTTCGCGTGGCTGCCGTGGCCGTTGGCGCTGTTCCTCTGGAGCGCTCTCAACGCGCTGGCGCTGTTCGTCGCCGTCGAGCGCGTGGTTCCGGGACGCGCAGGGCTGCTCGCGCTCGCATTCCTGCATCTCGAGGTGCTGCGCGGGATGCAGAACGCGCAGAGCAATGCACTGGTCGCAGCGCTGATGATCCTCGCGTATGCGGCACTCGAGCGCGCACATGTGTGGCGCGCCGCCGGCGCAGTCGCGCTGGGCGCGTGCGTGAAGATCTTCCCCCTCGCCGCGCTGACGTTCGCGCTGCCTCGGCGCCTGGCCATTCGCACCGGAGTCGCCGCCGCGGCGGTGGGCGCGATGCTCATCGTGCTTCCGTTGACCGTGACGTCGCGTGCGACGCTCATCGCGCAATACGTCTCATGGCGGGGCGTGGAGGAGAGCGACGCGAAACAGCGCTGGTTCTCCGTGATGGAGTTGGCGGAGCGCGTCACCGACGCGGGCTGGCCCAACTGGCCGTTCCAGCTTGCCGGGACGCTGCTCCTCGTCGCGCCGCTCGCGCTCCGCCGCATGCGCTGGGACGAATCGCGCTTCCGCCTGCTGTACCTGTGCTCGGTGCTGCTCTACGTGGTGCTGTTCAACCATCAAGCCGAGCGTGCGAGCTACCTCATTGCGTTTGCTGGCGCGGCGGTGTGGTACGCGGCGTCGCCGCGCGAACGATGGCGCCAGGCGCTGTTCGCCATCGCGTTCATCACCATCCCCCTCATGTCCACGCTGGTGCCGGGTGCATGGCTGCGCACCCCGACGATGACGCTCTTTCGGCTGGCGCTTCCCACGCTCGCCATCTGGATCGCGATCCAGTGGGAGCTGCTGCAACCGGCGCGAGCCGAACCGCTCGGTTGAGCGGCCGGCTCGAACCGGCGTCACGAACCGAGCGTCGCCACGAGGTCGATCTGTACATTGCCCTTGAGGGCGGACGACACCGGGCACCCTTCCTTCGTGGCCAGCGCGATCGCCTGGAACTTCGCGTCGTCGATACCCGGCACGGTTGCCTGCACCGTGAGCTTCATCGTCGTGATCTTGAAGCCCTCACCGACCTTTTCCACTGTGCATGCGGCCGACGTCTCCACCTTGGTCGGCGCGAAGCCTTCCTTCTCGAGACCGCCGCTCAGCGCCATGCTGAAGCACGCCGCCTCCGCCGCGGCGAGCAGCTCTTCCGGATTTGAACCGGCCGCATCCTGGAAGCGCGAACCAAAGCTGTAGCTTCCACCCAGCCCCGTCTGCCCCTTGAACGATCCATTGCCACCCTTCAGTCCACCCGTCCACTGCGCAGTCGCTGTTCTCGTCGGCATTCGTCCCCGATGGTGAGTGATGGTGCCCTGTCGTCGCGCGCAGCATGCGTGCTTGACGCGTGCATTCCCCCGCGCTTTATCTCGTGCAATGACGGAACCGGCTGAGTCGCCGCTCCCGCCGTCGGTGGCGCGAGTGCTGCGCACGTTTCGAGCCTTTGGGCGCGAAGAGAAGATGCAGGCGTTACTGCACTACGCCAAGCAACTGGAACCCCTTCCCGAACGCTTCCAGTCCCTGGACCGGAGCCAGTTCACTGTACCCGAGTGCCAGACGCGTGTCGACCTCTTCCCCGAGATGCGCGACGGCAACATGTATTTCTACGTTGACCTGAACGCGCGCCAGTCACCAACGATCGCCGCATTCCTCGCCATCCTGTTGTCCGCCATCAATGGCCATCCGCCCTCCACCGTGCTCGCCATCCCCGACGATTTCGTGCGGCAGATGATGGAAGGCATCGGCTTGGCCGGGCGTGAAACGGGCCTCACCGCCATGCTCGCGCGCGTGAAGCGCCATGCGCAGCGCGCCCTCGCCGCCTGACCCCGAAATTCCAATGGCCGTCATTCCGCAGACCTACCGCAATCACCGGCGCTACTTCCCGCTGTTTCACTACGTCGCGGTGCCCATCCTGCTCGCGAACGTGATAGTCGCGGTCGCGCACGCCATCCAACGGCCCACTCCCTTCAACGGCTGGCTGGCACTGCTCTCCATCGGGCTCGTCGCCGGCGTGGTGGCCAACCGCGCGTCCACGCTGCACGTGCAGAACCGCCTCATCGGGCTCGAGATGCGCCTCAGGCTGGCGACGACCCTGGCGCCTGAGCTGCGCGTGCGCATCAACGAGCTGCATCTGCGTCACCTCATCGCGCTGCGCTTCGCCGGCGACGCCGAGCTGCCCAGCCTCGTGGAGCGTTGCCTGCGTGGCGAGCTCACGACCACCGATGCCGTGAAACGCGAGATTCGCGACTGGCGTCCCGATTTCATTCGCGCATAGTCGCCGGTACCTCGAACCGCACACCTCATGGACCGCGCGCTCAGCGCATTGATCTGGGTCACGACGGTACTCGTGGTCCTGTTCGGGTTCCTCTACGTGGCCGCCGTGTGGGTCGTCACCGCTCCGTTCGACAAGGGCCGGTACCACGCGGGCCGCGCATTCCGGCAGCTCGCCGTCACCCAGGTCACGCTCAATCCGCTCTGGCAGTTCGAGACGGATGGCGTCGCTCCGGAGAATCCGAGACTGCCCTACGTGGCCGTGTCCAATCACGAGTCGTACGCCGACATCTTCCTCATCAGCCATTTTCCCTGGGAGATGAAGTGGCTGTCGAAGGACACGATGTTCAGGATCCCGGTGATGGGCTGGATGATGCGCATGGCGCGGGACATTCCGATCAAGCGCGGCAAGCGCGAGAGCGTCGTGAGCGCCATGCAGGGCTGCCGTGACCGCCTGGGCCGCAGCGTGAGCGTGATGATTTTTCCCGAGGGCACGCGCTCCCCCAATGACGACCTGCTCCCGTTCAAGGACGGCGCCTTCAAGCTCGCCATCGAGGCGGGCGCGCCGATCCTGCCGATTGCGGTCGCGGGCACCAAGCACTGCATGGCCAAGCACAGCTTCGCCTTCAGGAAGGCACGCGCCAAGGCGCGCGTGCTGGCACCCATACCCACGGCGGGCATGACGAGCGCGGACCTCCCCGGCTTGCGCGACCGCACGCGCGATCTCATCGACGCGGCGCGGCGGGAGCTGCAGCGGGAACTGGAGCTCGACCCCGCGTCCGAGCGCGCGTGACCACATCCGCCGAGCGCGCCCCGCGCGACGAGGCGGAGCTGGACGAGCGTCTCTCGCGTCCCAGCGCGTCGCTCGCGCGAATCCTCACCGCCATTCCGGGCGACATCCTCGTCCTCGGCGCCGGCGGCAAGATGGGCCCCTCGCTCGCGCGAATGGCGCTTCGCGCGGATCCGGATCGGCGCGTCATTGCGGCGTCGCGATGGTCGAACCGCGCGGCCGAGCACGCGCTGCGTGAGACTGGCGTGGAAACGATCGAGGTGGACCTCCTCGACCCGCGCGGGTTGGCGCTGCTGCCTCGCGCGCCGAATGTCGTGTTCATGGCCGGCCAGAAGTTCGGCACGGAGGACAGTCCAGCGAGCACGTGGGCGATGAACGCCGCGGTGCCGGCGTTCGTCTCCGATCGCTTCGCCGAATCGCGTACCGTCGTGTTCAGCACGGGCAACGTGTATCCGCTCACGCCGGTGACGCGCGGTGGCTCGCGCGAACTCGACCCGCCCGCGCCGGTGGGCGAGTATGCGTACTCGTGTCTCGCGCGCGAGCGGCTGTTCACCGCGGCATCCACGCGGCATGGGACGCCGGTGTCCATCGTGCGCCTGAACTACGCGCACGACCTCCGCTACGGCGTGCTCACCGACCTCGCCGCGCGGCTCGCGCGCGGCGAGCCCATCAGCAGGCGCATGAGCGCCGTGAACGTCATCTGGCAGGGCGACGCGAATGCCGTCGCGCTTGCGTCACTGGCGCACACGAGCACGCCTGACCCGTTCGTGGTGAACGTGGCCGGTCCGACGATTCACCGCGTGACCGACCTGGCGCTCGCACTCGGCGAGCGGCTCGGCGTCGCGCCCGTGTTCGAGGGAGAGGAATCGCCGGACGCGCTGCTGAGCGACGCCAGCCGCATGAGCGCCGTGCTC
>JANOIJ010000033.1:0-30556 GCA_031407575.1 Gemmatimonadaceae bacterium
CTTCGCCACGCCTGCAGCGGATGCGAACTTCGTCCGGTCGATGTAGCCCAGCTTCTGGCGCGTCAGCACGAGACACACCGGACCATGCTCGTGCTGCACCGCGATCTTCCATGCTTCAGCCGTCTCCGTCGCATCGGCGGGACGGATGAGCGTGATGCCCGGAATGGCGCGCAGCGCGGACAACTGCTCCACCGGCTGGTGCGTCGGGCCATCCTCGCCGAGTCCGATGGAATCGTGCGTGAAGATGAAGATCGCGCGCTGCTTCATCAGCGCGGCCAGCCGGATGGGCGGCCGCATGTAATCCGAGAAGATCAGGAACGTGCCGCCAAACGGGATGACGCCGCGATGCAGGGCCATGCCGGTCATGATCGATCCCATGCCGTGCTCGCGAATGCCGAAGTGCATGTACCGCTTGTCGTACGCGCCCGGTGCGAAGTTCTTCCACGTCTTCACGGCAGTCCCGTTGGACGGCGTGAGATCCGCGGACCCGCCGATCAACTCCGGCATCACGCCGACGAGCGCATTGAGAATGGTGTTCGACGCCGCGCGGCTCGCCACCGAGCCGTTCTCCGACGTGAAGTTGGGCATCGCCGCTTCCCAGTTGTCGGGCAGTCGCCCTGCGATGCGACGGTCGAGCTCGCGCGCGTCGTCCGCGTGCGCGGCGGCATACGCGTCGTGACGCGACGTCCACTCCGCATGCGCCGCCTTGCCGCGCTCGACGGTCGAGCGCCACTGCGCCAGCGCGTCGTCCGGCACGAAGAACGATTCTTCCGGCTTCGCCCAGCCGAGCGCCTTCTTGGTGGCGACAATCTCATCGGCGCCGAGTGGCTCGCCGTGCGCGGACGCGGTGTCCTGCTTCTTCGGGCTGCCGTAGCCGATGTGCGTGCGCGTCACGACCATCGTCGGGCGCGTTGGATCGGCCTTCGCCTCGGCAACTACGGCGTCGATGGCGTCGAGGTCGTTCACGTCGGCCAGGTGCAGCACCTGCCATCCGTAGGCCTCGAAGCGCTTTGCCGTGTCGTCGGTGAAGGTCAGGTCGGTGCTGCCGTCGATCGTGATCCGGTTGTCGTCATAGAACCCGATCAGCTTGCCGAGCTGGAAATGGCCGGCATAGGAACAGGCCTCATGCGAGACGCCCTCCATGAGGTCGCCGTCGCTGCAGATGAAGTACGTGTGGTGATTAACGATCGCATGCCCGTCGCGATTGAACGTCGCCGCCAGGTGCGCCTCGGCCACCGCCATACCCACTGCGTTCGCGACGCCCTGACCCAGGGGCCCTGTGGTGGTCTCCACACCAGCCGTGTGGCCGTACTCTGGATGCCCCGGCGTCTTGCTTTCCCACTGGCGGAACTGCTTGAGGTCGTCGAGGCTCAGGTCATAGCCGCTGAGATACAGGCAGCTGTAGAGCAGCATGGACGCATGACCGCAGGAGAGCACGAAGCGATCGCGGTCGGGCCACTGGGGATCGGAAGGGTCGTGCTTGAGGTGGCGCGTAAACAGCGCGTAGCCGAGCGGCGCGAGGGCCATCGGCGTTCCGGGATGGCCTGAGTTGGCCTTCTGTACCGCATCCATGGAGAGGGTGCGGACGGTGTTGATGCAGAGCAGGTCGAGGTCGGTGGTAGGCATTGGGAATAATACGCGATCCGTCGCTCGTGTGGCGCTGCGCGCTCGTCATGCAGAGGTCAGAAGACCTGCACACGTGTTGTCATCCTGAGCCACAGGCGAAGGATCTGCACTTACGCGAGGGATCTGCACCGACCAACAGCGCAACAGCACGTGCAGATCCTTCGCTGCACTCAGGATGACAATGTGCGCCTACCTGCGAGCCACCGTCGCAGCGCCCATCGGTCCGACGTACAGCATTCCCGCCCGGACGCTCTTCGCATCGATGGTCGGTGCGCGCGACGCTGAGCGATCCACGTAGGACGTCACTGCGTCCGTGGTCGCGAAGGGATGCGACTCGAGGTACAGCGCCACCGCGCCGCTCACGTAGCCCGCCGACATCGAGGTGCCCGTCCACAACTGCTGCGACGCGCGGTTCTGCGAGTCCAGGCTCGGCAGGAGCACCGAGTCGCCTGGTGCGAAGACGTCGATGCACGGGCCAAATGCCGTGCCCGGCGCTCGCTCGTCCGCCAACGGCGCGGCGGCGCTTGCTCCAGCGCGGCGCATCCGCGAGGCGCCGACGACGATCGTGCCGGGCGCATTCGCGGGCGAGACGTGGCATGCGTCCGTCTCGAGATTGCCAGCGGCCACCACCACCGGAATGCCGGCGGCGAGCAGCTCCTTCACCGCGGCGTCGAGTGCCGGAAGCGCCGCCGCCGTGTCGGCGATGAACGACCAGTTCGCAATAGCGCGACGCCCCGCGTGTCGCGCATGATCGGCGATCACCCACTTCGCGCTGCGGACAATCGCGTCGATCGTCCCGCGCATGCGCCGGCACTCCACCATCTTGACGTCCACGATCTCCGCGTCGGGCGCGACGCCGAGCGTTGTGCCGGCGATCGCGCCGGCGACGGCGGTGCCGTGCGCGTTGCAGAGATGCTCGTCGCTCGGGAAGGCGTCGTACCCGCGGCGCACGCGTCCCTCGAGCTCCGGGTGCGACGCGAGTACGCCGCCGTCGAAGACGTACACGGTGACGCCGCGCCCGCTACCGAAGCGCCGGTACGTGCGATCGAGTGGCAGCGCGCGCTGGTCGATGCGATCGAGCGCGAGCGACACGGTCGACGCCTCCATGTACGCGGTCGCGACGGTGGTGCCTACAGACGCGCCTGCCGACGCGACGAGCGCGTCGCTGGCGGACACATGGCTCGATGGCGCACATCCGCCGGCGAGGAGCACCGCGCCCAGGGCACAGGTGACGTGGCGCGTACGAGCGGACGAGATGTCGGTCGACATCGGCACGACGGTGAAGTGGCGCAAGACGCGGCATCAGGCGCCGCGTGCGTTCCTAACACATATGCCGTGCCACCCAGGTCGATTTCCCTCGTCCCGTCGGTGGTTCGCGAGCGGTGACTCTGACCCCCGACTCTGACCCCCGACTCTGACCCCGACTTAGCGGACCAGCGCTTCCGCCTCAGCGGCCTTGCACTTCTCGCCATGGCTGGGATAGGCGTGACCGCAATGCACGCACTGCTCGCCGAACCCCGTCCGCTTCCAGATCAGGTGGTAGACTGCGCGCTGCAGCTTTGCCACGCGATCCTCGAGTGCCTTCGTCGACGCGCTGGACTCCATGAGGCTCCTCCGAACCAGTGTAGGGCGAGCCTGCGCTCGCGTGGCACCAAGGTCGCCACGCGTCGCCTCATTGGGAAGCGGTTAGAGCCAGCCGTTGTCGCGCGCGATCCGCGCCGCCTCGAGACGTGTGCTCGCGCCCAGCTTGGTCATTGCCTCGCTGAGGTAGTTGCGCACCGTGCCCTCCGAGAGACTCAGCGCCGACGCGATGTCCGTGCTCTTCGCGCCTTCGGCGGCAAGCCGCAGCGCCTGGCGCTCGCGGTCCGTGAGTGGATCGGGCTTCGTCCACGCGTGCGCGGCAAGTGTGGGGTCCACCGCCCGCAGACCCGCGTGCACGCGACGCACGGCGTCGGCGAGGACTTCGGGCGGACTGTCCTTCAATAAGTAGCCCGATGCGCCCGCCTCCAGCGCGCGACGCAGGTACCCCGCGCGGCCGAACGTCGTGACGATGATCACGCGCGTCGCACTGCCGAGCCGCTGCAGCTCGGCCGCGACCTCGAGTCCGCTGCGGTGCGGCATCTCGATGTCGGTGAGCAGCACGTCCGGCCTGTGCTGCACGGTGAGCGTCACCGCCTCCGCACCGTCGCGCGCCTTGGCGACCACGGTGATGTCGGACTCGATCTCCAGCAGCGCCACGAGTGCACCCAGCACCAGCGCCTGATCTTCGGCCACGACGACGCGAATCACTGCGCGTGCCTGCCGAGTGTGATGCGCACGCACGTGCCCGCCACGACGCCCATGCCCACCTCCAACTGTCCGCCCAACGCGTGCACGCGCTCGCGCATGCCGGCCAGGCCGTTGCCGTCGGGTCCGCGCTTGCCTCGCCCGTCGTCCTCCACGGCCAGGGCGCGCGTCTCGCCCACCTGTTGCAGCGTGATGCGGCACAGCGTCGCGCCCGCATGCCGGACGACGTTCGTCACCGCCTCGCGGATGGCCAACGCCAGCGTCGTCTCCTCGGACGCCGTGAGCGGCACGGGTTCCACGTCGCGCTCCACAGCCACCCCTGCCGCGCGGAGCATCACCTCCGCGCTCTCGACTTCGTTGGCCAGCCCCACGCCGCGGTAGCCGGTGACCGCTGCACGAACGTCCGCCAGCGCATCGCGCGCGACACGCTCGATCTCGCGCATCTCGCCCGCGGCGCGCGCGGGCTCACGCTCCGCGATGCGCGCCGCCAGGGCGGACTTGAGCGTGATGAGCGTGAGCGTATGCCCCAGCACGTCGTGCAGGTCGCGCGCAATCCGCTCCCGCTCGGCCACGCGCACGAGCTGGTCCTTCTCCTCCCGCGCTTTCCCGAGCTCGCGGATCAGCTCGCGCACACGGCCAGAATGGATGTTTGCCGCGCCGATCATCAGCGAGATGCAAATTTGCGCGATCCAGTACAGCGGCGGTATTCCGAGGGCCGCGCCCACCAGCGCGATGGCGACAGCGAGCACGGCGAGCAGCGCAATGGCGCGTTCACGCGGGCGAAGCACGCCGGCGAACGCACCGGCGTACGTGAGAAAGACCGACGCGCCCGCGTTGTCGTGCACGAACGCGAAGCCGAGGAGGGCGATGACCACGACGATGCCGACGAACTCGCGTCCGCGAGCCCAGTAACCGCGAAAGTAGAGCGCGACGAAGATGATCCCCGCCGCGATGGTGGCGGCCCACTCCAGCGCACTCGCGTGCTGGCGGTATGGCGCGATGAAGAAGGTCGGGAAATATCCGAGCCACAGGTACGGCGTCCACCCGAGGAGGCCATCCTCGGGCAGGAGGCGGAAGCGACGCGGCGCGTGGGGCTTCTGGACGGATGTCATCGCACTAACCGTACGTCTTCCCCTCATCTCGGCGATAGGCGGCCAGCGCAAGCACCGAGAACGCGGCACCGAAGCCAACCAGCGCGGCCGCGTTGGTCCACATGCCCGCCGCGGGCAGCACGCCCGCCGCCTTCAGCGCGAACTGGCCGAAGTGATACGGTGGAAACACCACCGCGAGCTGCTGAAGCGACGTCGGCAGCATCTGCATGGGGATGAACAGGCCGGACAGAAACGCCATCGGCAGGTAGATGGCATTCACCACCGCCGCAGCGGAGTTGGGGCCCGCGAGGTAGCCGATCGCGATGCCCATCGCGCAGAAGGGCAGGCCACCCAACACCAGGACCACCGCGACGAACGCCCACCGCGCCGGCTCCAGGCGCACGTGCCCGAACGTTACTCCCAGCAGGGCCAGCAACGCGACCAGCACCATGGCAAAGAGCACCGTCATCGCATACTTGCCGAAGAAGTACGCCGCCACGGGCATCGGGCTCGCTCGCTTCACCGCGAGCCAGCCCTGGCCGCGCTCCACAGCCACGCCAACGCCAAGCGCGAACAGCGAAATGCCGATGACGCCGAATGCACCGTAGGTCGCGAGCATGTAACTCGACGTCTGGCTCGCGTTGGCGCGTCCCGACGGTAGCACGAGCCCGAACAGCGAGTAGAACATCAGCGGAAAACCGATGGTCGGAATGACGAACATGGGCAGCCGCAGCATCTTGATCAGCTCGTACTTCGCCTCGAGTGCATAGACGCGTGCGCTCACGCGGCCTCCCGCGCGCCGCGCCCCGTGAGCGCGAGAAAGGCGTCTTCCAGCGCGACGCTGGTCACCTCGAGGTCGGACAGCGTGGCGTCGCGCGCGAGCAGCTCACGCACCACGTTCTCCGCACTCGCGGTGAGCAGCTCCGCGCGGTCACGCTCGAGCGTCACGCCGCGCACTCCCGCGATGCCGCGCAGCTCGTCCGCGCCCAGCCGAGTGCGACAGCGCACGCGTCGCCCCGACACCCGCGCCTTGATCTGCGCCGAGGTACCGTCAGCGACGATGGCGCCACGATCGATGACGACGATGCGGTCGGCCAGCGCGTCCGCCTCCTCGAGGTAGTGCGTGGTGAGGAGCACCGTGCGCCCGCGCGCCACGAAGCGGCGGATCTCCTCCCAGAACGCTCGGCGCACCTCCACGTCGAAGCCGAGTGTGGGTTCGTCGAGGAAGAGGAGCTCGGGGTCGCCACAGAGGGCGAGCGCAAAGAGCACCCGCTGCTTCTGGCCGCCCGAGAGCTCGCCGAAGCGGCGACGCTCCAGGCCACTGAGCCCCGCGGTGGCAATGACGTCAGCCGCTGGCGCGGGCGCCGGATAGTAGCTGCGAAAGAGGTCGATGTGCTCCCATACCGTGAGCGTCTCCGGCACCTTGCCCACCTGAAGCATGGCGCCGATGCGTTGTCGCGTCTTCGCGTCGCGCGGGTCGCCGCCAAAGAGCGTGGCGCTGCCCGAACTCGGCGAGGCGAGTCCGAGTAGCAGCCGCACCGCCGTCGTCTTGCCCGCGCCATTGGGGCCCAGCAGCGCGACGACACCGCCGCGCGCGATGTCGAGTGAGATGTCGTCGAGCGCGACGATGGACCCGAACGTCTTGGTCACGGCGCGCAGGCTTGCCACGTGGTGCTGGTTCATTGAATGCGGAATTCGTCCAACCGGAACGCGTACACGCCGGCCGTTGGACCGGCAGTGAACGCGATACCCTGGATGTCGTGTCCGTCGATGCCGTCAAAGCTGCTGATGGAGAAGACGAACTCCTTCCAGTCCGCACCGGCCACGAACTCCTTCGTGATGGGCGCGCGTCCCTTGCTCTGTGCGAACACCATGAGCTTGTACGTCGCGCCGTCACCCCTGGCCCAGAAGCGGATCTCACGCGCCTTCGAGAGGTTGGTGGCCGCCATGGGCACGGTGTTCGGCATGAACATCACGCCACTCCAGGCGTACGGCAGCTCCGGAGCGACGACGCCCTTCACGTCGAGCGACTTTGCCGTGCTCGATGCGCCGCCATCCGCGACGCCGATAACCGCGGATGACTTTCCGCCCGCCATCTGGTCCGTCGAGACCATCCACCCCATGCCGAACGTCGACGTCGTCGTGCCGTCGTCGAATCCACTCACGAGACCAAGCGTCGGCGCGCCGCCGGACGCGCGCTGCGCGGCGATCGTGCGCGCGACCTCCACGCGATCCAGCGTCACGCCGCCCTTCCATACGGTGACGATGGCGCGAGTTGCCACGATTGACGTCGTCGGGTCTCCGTCCACGAGCACGAGGTCCGCGCGCATGCCGGTGGCGACGCGTCCGCGGTCCGTGAGCGCGAAGGCGCGGGCCGGTGCGCCAGTCGCGGCTGCGAGCGCCTCGACCGGCGTGAGGCCCGCCTCGACGAGCAGCTCCAGCTCGCGATGCATGGAGATACCGTGCGCCGTGCCGGGGTTCGGTGCGTCCGTGCCGGCGTGAATGGCGACGCCGGCGGCGCGAAGCTGCTTCACGGTTTGCTCGGCGGCAGCGTAACTCACCGTGCTGTTGAACGGGAATGTCGCCAACAGCGTCCCGCGTCCCCCGAGCGAGAGGTAGGGCGACAGCTTGTCGTCCGCCGCGAGTCGATCGCCGTTGGCCGCGCCAGCCACGCTCCGCAGCACGCTCAGCGTGGGGACGACGAACGCGCGATGCGCCGTGACGAACTTCCCGAACTCCGAATCGGGCGCACGGTCCAGGAACAAGTGCATCAGTCCGTCCGCGCCCTCATCGATCGCCGCACGTGCGTCGGCCAGCGTCCCCACATGCACCACGGCCAGCTTCTTCCGCGCATGCGTCGCGCGAATCACGGCGCCAAGCGTCGCGCGCGAGACCGTGGGAGTCTGCCGGCCGTAGGCACTCCCGTCATCGAAAATGATCTTGATGAAGTCGGACCCCTCGGCGATGCGAGCGTCCACGAATGCCTGCGCCGACTCCGGCGCGGCGATGGTGGGAATCGCCATGCCGTACTCCGTCCCGTGGCCCCGGGGCGCGGTGACCAGCACGCCGGCCGAGAAGAGATCGGCGCGCGAGGAAACGGAACCGGCCTTCTGCTCGGCGCGCTTGGCGCGTGCCTCGCCAGGTTCGGTGAACATGTCCAACTCGGTCGTGACGCCAAAGGGCAGCGCGTCGCGCAGCGCAGTTCCGTAGGCATGGGTGTGCGCGTCGATGAGCCCGGGGAAGAGCGTACGGTTGGCGCCGTCTATGATGATGGCGCCGACGGGCGGCGCGATGCGGACCGCAACGGTGGCGATGCGCCCGTCGCGCAGCAGCACGTCGCGGATGCCGAGCGTTGTTGCGCCGTCGAACACGCGCACGCCGCGAATGAGCGTGGTGGGAGCGGTGGCCTGCCCTGACAAGGCGACCGGTGCAAGAAACGACAGTGTCGCAAGAGCGGTGCGGAAAGGGCGCGCTATCATGGAGGGCTCGCGTCGGAGGTGGGAGGTGACGCGAAACATCGGCTGCCGCGCCCCTGGCAGTCAGTCGCGAACGTCATCGTCTGGGGATGACTTTTGTCACGTCCTTCCCCATTGTTCACGCTCGGTCAGGCGCGTGGAGGAAGCACCCATGCCGGAATCGTACGAAATCGACGCCGCTCGCGGACTGGTGACCTGTCGCGCGTGGGGGGACCTGACCTCCGAAGAGCTGCACGACCACTACCGTCGCCTGATGGCGGATCCCGAGTTCTCGCCGGACTTCGCGCAGATTGCTGACCTGACGGGGGTGACGCACTTCACAGTCAACTCTGCGTCGATTGAATCGGAAGCTCGTGCGAGCGTGTTCTCGCCGGGCACGCGGAGGGCGTTCATCGCGCCGAAGGGGGTGGCGTACGGACTGGCGCGCATGTTCGCGTCTTTTGCCGAGCTCTCAGGGCAGGAGATGCAGGTATTTCTCGAGCGACAACCAGCGGAGGAGTGGCTGGGGCTCTAGGCGCGCGCGGTGCTAGCGGCGGTCGACGCGCAGGGGCTCCATCTCATAGATGGAGAGCTTGATGTCGGCGAGGGCAGTTGGAGCGATGGCATAGTACACCCATCTGCCGTCTCGGCGCGTGGCGACCAGTCCGGCCTGACGCAGTGTGCGCAGGTGATGCGAGACGAGGGACTGTCCCAGGCCGGTGGCGTCCATGAGGTCGGCGACGGTCCGCTCGCCGGACGTGAGCAGCTCGAGCAGGTGGAGTCGGGTCTCGTCGCCAAGGGCGCGGAAGCGGAGCGCAGCGATGACGCGTGCGCGGGGCGGTGCGGCAGGCATGACCGCAGTATATCAATTGGTATTTATATTGCCAGAGGAAACGCTCGTGTCGTCAGCGCTTGTCCGACGACGTATCCGGTCGCCCGCCCTTGCCACCGTAGCCGCTCCGGTGCTCCCGAGTGTGTCCGGTGCCTTCGCGATCCGCTTCCGTCGCCTCACGACCCGCGCCCGTGGAGCGCTCTGGCCGGTCCGACGGGCCGTCCGTGTGAGGTGGCGGAGATGCGGGCTCAGCCTGATCCGGTGCGCCCGCGTCCGCTCGCTCCCCATTGCCCAGATCCGCATGCGTCCGATCGGCCATTGCATCCACTCCCGTAGTCGGGCGCGTCGCCGCGCGCGTGTCTGCCGTCAGGGGGCAACGCACGTGCCAGAGCAGCCGAGTCACGAACCCTGGGAACGCTGACATGTCCATCACTCGCATCGCCGCTCGACTCGCCACCCGGATGCTCCACGGTCTCGGCGTCGTCGCCATCAGTCGCTCCACCGCGGACGAGATTGTCGCCGGCCACCCGTGGCTCGCCGACCGGCTCGGTTCCGGGACGGCCGCGGAACAACCTCCACCCACTCCATACGGCTCCGTCGTCGCTCCCAGCGAGAACGACCCGCAACTCGCCGACCTTCGGCGCCGCTACGCTGGTCACGCGGCCACGTCGCACTCTGCCCGACCACCCGGCCGGCGCATGGACCGCTTCCGCGACGACGACGCCTACCTCCGCCAGTCGCGCGACGCAACGCCCGTCCAGTACCTCCTCTCCGCCTACTACGTCCGCGGCAACGACGCACTCGGCCTCCTCGACCGGTTGGCCGAGGACGCCGCATTCGGAGCGCCGACAGTTCAGCACGAGGGCAGGACCATCAGCCGGGACCTGCTCGAGTCCGTCCTCGAGATCAACTTCCTCGAGGAGGCGATGGGGCTCTCCCGGCTCCCGGAGCTCAGCGTGCTCGACATCGGCGCGGGCTACGGCCGGCTCGGCCACCGCATGGCCGAGTCGGTGCCGAACCTCGAGCGGTACATCTGCACGGATGCGGTGCCGGAATCCACCTTCCTGAGCGGCTTCTACGCGCGGCACCGCGGCGTGGACGGGCAGGTGAAGGTGGCCGCCCTGGACGAAATCGAGGCGCTGCTCGCGCGCACGCGCGTGGACATTGCGCTCAACATCCACAGCTTCTCGGAGTGCTCGCTCTCGAGCATCGAATACTGGCTGGACCTCGTGGCGCGCGCGAAGGTGCCGTGGCTGTTCATTGTAGCCGACACCGGCGACCAACTGGTGTCGTGCGAGCGGGACAAGAGCCGTCGCGACTTCCGGTCCCTCATCGAGGCGCGCGGGTATGAGCTGTCGGTGAAGCGCCCGAAGTACCATCGCTCGCCGGAATTGCAGCAGTTCGGCCTGTTCCCGTCGACGTACTTCCTGTTCCTACGAGGAGATATGCACTCGTCGGGGCAGTACCGGATGGCAGGAGCGTCGGGGTAAACAACTACGAGCTCAAAGCTCGTAGTTGATGTGCAATCCACCTGGTTCGGCGCGTCTCCTGTACGAACTGCCGAACGGGGTGCCATTCTTCATTCGCCATGGTCACCCCAGAACGGCTGAAGACGCTCTTCGACACCTATCACCAGCCCCTGGTGCGATTTCTCTCGCGCCAGACCGGGGATCGGGACCTTGCCGAGGAGGTCGCGCAGGAGACGTTCGTCCGTGCGCTGAAGCAGGAGACCATCGCCAGCGAGCGGTCGTGGCTCTTCGCCGTGGCGATGAACCTCGTGCGGGACGAAGCACGCAAGGACGCTCGGCGGCGGCGGCGGTTGGAGCTGATGCGCGACGAAGCTGAAGCCGAGTCTGTGGTGCAGCCGGCGTCGACGTCGATGGAGCGAGACGAGGAACGCGCACTGGCTCGCCAGGCGGTGGAGGCGCTGGCCGACCGGGACCGGGACGCGCTGTTGATGCGGGAAGAGGGGCTGAGCTACGAGGAGATCGCCGCGGCACTCGATCTCTCTGTCGGCTCGGTGGGCACGACGCTGTCGAGAGCGCGCCGGCGTCTCATGGAGGCGTATGAAGCGCTGCAGTCCGCGGGCAGCGCCAAGCGGGGAGAGGAGGAGTCATGAAGGCCGAGTTCGAGGGCATCCATCCGGATGAGGGGACGATTCACGCGTGGCTCGACGGGGAGCTCGACGCGCCCGACGCCGCGCGTGTGGAGGCACACGTCGCCACGTGCGGCTCGTGTGCGGAGCGCGTGGCGGAGGCACGCGGGTTGATCGCCGGCGCGTCCCGCGTGGTCGGGCTGCTCGACGAGCGCCCCGTTCCGCTGCTCCGCCCCACTGTGCTCGCGACGACCGCCGCCAAGCGTTCGCCGTGGCGGGTAACGCCCATGCGCAGCGCCATCGCCGCGTTGCTGCTCGTCGCGGCGGGCCTCACGCTCACCAGGGACCGCATCGCAATGGAGTTCACGCCGGCCGTACCGACGGCCGCGGGGCGAATGGCCGACAGCGCTGTGTTGGCTGTCGCGGAAGGAAAAGACGCGGCGGCAACGCTGGCGCCATCGTCATCGGCCCCGCAGGTCGGCAGACCCACCGACTCGGTGTTCGCGTCCGCCGTGGCAAAGCGGGTGGCGCAGGACCAACCTGCGCGCGGCGTCGGCGCGGCGCATGGCATTGCGATCCCGGACGCGCCGCCCACCCCGGCGGCAAACGTCCCGACGCTCAACGCCGAGCCAGCGCGAGAGGTGTCTCGCGGTCAAATGGCAGCGAAGCTCGGAGCGGCGACCGCGGATGCCGCCGCGGACAAAGCGAAGTCCTCGGTTGCACAGGTGGCGGCCGCAGCCACGTGCTATCGCATCACCAGCACGGACACCACGCGGTTGTGGGGCGGCGTCGTGCTGCCCATGGAGATTGCGCTGGCTTCAACCGCCGCGCCGTCCGACTCCAACGGCGCGCGCCTCGCCATCACCGGCGTCCGTGGTGGCGGGACGATCGGAAGCTGGTCGCGCCTGCCGGGCGACCGGCTATCGCTGAGTTTCCGCGCACTCGGCGCGACGACGGTCGCCGTGCTGGCGCCCGCAGGACAGAGGCTTGCCGGCACGCTCTCCTCGCGGCAGTCGACGCTGGCCCTGTCGGAAGTCGTCGTCACGGGGGCAGCAAGTCCGGTCGCTCGCTCGCGGGCCGACAGCCTTGCGCCGCGCGCAGTGGCGGGGCGCGACGTCTCTCTGCGGCGGGATTCAGCGTCGGCTCGTACCGCCGAGGAGCGCCGGTTGCCAGTCGTGGCCACGCCAATCGACTGCCCGCAATAGGATGCTTGGCTGGTGGGGGTCCGTGATCAAGCATTCCGCGGTGACGCGCGTCTCGCGTGGCGCTCTTGCCCACCCACGCCACCCACACTATCATGATTCATGACTAACTCTCATGATAACCCCCCGAAGCGCGTGTCCGAGGCGGCGCCCGTTCAGGTCTTCCTGGACCGGCACGACCGGGCTAGGCTCGATCGCCTGACTGGCCAGCTCGACGCATCCAAGTCCGAGGTGCTGCGGCGGAGCCTTGCCGCGCTGGAGCGCCAACTTTCCGAGCCTGATGCTCATCCCGCGTTGCGCCTTCTCGGGCTCGTCACCGATGACGACGGTGTGACGGACGGGGCCGATGTTGCCCTGCAGCATGACCGATATCTGGCGGATGCCCAAGAGTCTCCGTAAGCACGTCCGGCGAGATGCGATCGCCGGGCGTGAACTCTTTGTCGATACGAGCGCGTGGTTTCCGCTGCTCCTCCGCAATCACGAGCAACACGACGTCCTGGCCACCGCACTTCGAAGCGCGATCGCCGGCGGCGAACGCGTGGTGACGACCAATTTGGTGTTGGCCGAGACCTATACGTTGTTGCTGTATCGGGGGCATCGGTCCGCGGCGTTGACATTTCTCCGGACCGTTCGTGAGCGGCCAAACGTCATCGTGTCGAGCACGCCGGAGCTCGAGGCGCAGGCCGTGACGGACTGGTTGGAGCGCTTCGACGACCAGAAGTTTTCGTTCGCCGACGCGGTGAGCTTCGCGGTGATGCAGGAGCGCGGGATTTCGCGCGCCCTCACCCTCGACAATCACTTCGTCACCGCGGGGTTTGACATGGCCGGCGCTGCGAGCTGACCTTGGGCCCCAGCGCCTCGACTGGACACAGCGACGTGGCTCGAGGCACCCGCTAGCGAATTCCGCGCAGTCCCCGTCCCACCCACTCCCGCAGCTGGGGGTCGTCCGCAATAGCATCCGCCTCCACCACCAGCCACGTGCTCATCGGTTTTTCGCCGGCGGGCGCAAACGGTGTGACGCCTGCCTCCGCGCGCAGTGCTCCGTACTCGTCCGCGGCTGTCTTCACGATGAGCGCGTCGCCCCACACGATGACGAACGTCGTCTTGCCGGTGAGGAAACCTCGGCCGCCAAACACGTTCTTCTGGCGCACGGAACGCTCGCCGAGTGCGTCCAGTGCGTCAGCGACGCGGACGACGAGTCCTGGGTCGGGAGGCATTCCGACAAAGCTAGCGCTGCGCGGCGAGGGGCGGCGCTTCGCGTCTCTCAGGGAGACGCGCTAGGTTCCCGCCTCGCGTCACCTGTGCCTCACCCAGGATTCTCCATGCGCCGACTCCTCGTATTCGCCTTGCTCGCCGCCCGTTCCGCGGCTGCGCAGGATCTGCCGATGGTCAACGCACCGGCCGCCGCGTGCGACAACCTCAAGGGGCTTCGCCTCCCGGACGTGCGTTTCACCGAGGTGGCCGACGTGAGGGACTCGGTGCAGCGCAGCGACAATGTCCGCGTGCCGCATTGCCGAGTGGCCGGGATCGTCGGCAAGGGCGCGGCGTTCGTCGTCATGCTGCCGAACCGCTGGAACCAGCGCCTGCTGATGGGCGGGAATGGCGGGTTCGCAGGGACCATCGTTCGCGGGGTGTTCACGGCCTCCGATCAGGGCTACGTGACCGTCAGCACCAACACCGGCCACGAAGAAACGCCGGGCGGAGGCGCGCGCTGGGCACTGAACGACCTCGAGCGACAGCTCGACTATGGGCACGTCGCCGTGCACCGCGTCGTGGAAGTCGCCAAGGTGCTCTCGAGGAACTTCTACGGCAGCGAGCCGAAGTTCTCCTACTTCCGCGGATGCTCCAACGGCGGACGTCAGGGACTGATGGAAGCCCAGCGCTACCCGGCCGATTTCGACGGCATCATCGCAGGTGCGCCGTCGGCGCATTTCACGCGCACCGGCGCGTCGTTCATGAAGAACCTCAAGGCCCTGTTTCCCGATCCATCGTACTTCGACAAGCCCATCCTCACGCAGGCGAGCCTCGACCTCCTGTCCGGCCGCGTGCTCGCCGCGTGCGACCTGCTGGACGGCGTGAAGGACGGCATCCTGGATGACCCGCGCGAGTGCCGGTTTTCGCTCTCCTCGATCAAGGCCTGCCCGAAGAACCTCCCCGCCGCCGACTGCCTGACTTCTGCGCAGCGTTCTGCCATCGCTGCGATCTACGCGCCAGCACAGGACGGCGGAACCGTGGTCTATCCCGGGCAGCCCTTCGGTGGCGAGGCGGGTGGATGGCCGGACTGGATCACCGGCCGGGACACGACACTCATGCGCGAGATCGGGATGCCGAATGCACAGGCGATGTTCGCCACTGAAGGCGCCAAGTACTTCATCTTTGGTGACTCCACGTGGGACTACAGCAGGTATCGCGGATCCATCGTCCGCGATGCAAAGCGCATGAGCAACATCGCGGACGCAGACAACCCGGACCTCACCGCCTTCGCGGCCCGCAAGGGCAAGCTGATCCTCTGGCACGGATGGGCCGACCCGGCCCTCAACCCGCTGGCCACGATCGAGTACTACGACAAGGTGATGACGCGCGATCCCCGGGCCACCGAGCATGTGCGCCTGTTCATGGCACCCGGCGTCCTGCACTGCGGCGGTGGGGAAGGGCCGAGCACGGCGTCGTGGCTACCCGCGGTGGTGGACTGGGTGGAGCGGTCGCGCGCGCCGGAGCAGGTCGTGGCGACAAAATTAGACGAGAGCCGCAAGGTCATCCGTTCTCGTCCGCTGTGCGCGTACCCAAGGCGCGCGGTCTACGCCGGGAAAGGCAGCACGGACGAGGCGGCGAATTTTGTGTGCAAGGCGCCCTGAAGAACAGCTGTGGTCGCGCCGGCGTCAGGAGTCGTGCGCACGAAAGTGGCTTCAGATTCCGAACAGATCGGCCTTTTGTCGGCTCCAAATCCGCGCATTTGGCTGTTCACAAAACTGCGACGCAATCCCTTTGCGAGATTCTCGACGCGGCCTGTCGTGACTTCGCGCACACGCTTCCGGAGAGCCAATCAAGAATGATTCTCCCCGCATGACATTTCCGCCGCACTTCACCGAGTGGCAGGACGCTAGCCGTGATATCGCCCCGGAGCGGGAGGTGTGGCGTCTCCACCGGGGCGCCACCGTCACTGACGACGGCACCACGTTCTCCGTCTGGGCACCCAATGCGTCCGCCGTGGCGGTCCACATCGCCACCGGAGAACGCCCGGGCCAGCACGCCCTCACGCGCTCGGCCACCGATCGCGGCATGTGGGACTTGAGCGTCGCAGGCGTCCGTGCAGGAGACCGCTACGGCTACCGCGTTGATGGTGGCGATCCGCTGCCCGATCCCACGAGCCGCTCGCAGCCCGACGGCGTGCACGCGTTGTCCGAGGTGATCGACCCGGACGCGTTCGCGTGGACGGATGCGACATGGTTCGGCGTCGCCATGGCGGACTACGTGATCTATGAGCTCCACGTCGGCACGTTCACGCCTGACGGCACGTTCGACGCGGCGGCGGCCCGGCTGCCGGAACTGCGCGATCTTGGCGTTACGGGCGTTGAGCTCATGCCGGTCGCATCGTTCCCCGGCCGTCGAAACTGGGGCTACGACGGCGTGCACCTGTATGCGCCGCAGCAGTCTTATGGGGGTGTACAGTCCCTAAAGAGATTTGTCGACGCGGCGCACGCGAACGGCATCGCCGTCGTGCTCGACGTCGTGTACAACCATGTGGGACCCGAGGGGAACTACCTGCACCGTTTCGGACCCTACTTCACGGATGCGTATCGCACCCCGTGGGGCCGCGCGGTCAACTATGACGGCGCTGGCAGCGACGCCGTGCGTCGATGGGCGCACGACAACGCGCTCTACTGGTTCTCGGAATTCCACGTGGACGCGCTGCGCCTGGATGCCGTGCACGGCATCTTCGACTTCGGCGCGCTGGCGTTCCTCGAGGAGTTGTCGGATGCGGTGCACGAGCTCGGACGGCGGCTTGGCCGAAAGCTGCAGTTGATGGCCGAGAGCGACCTGAATGACCCGCGCTTGCTGCGGGCTCCCGCCAATGGCGGCCATGGCCTGGACGCACAGTGGGCGGACGACGTCCATCACACCATCCATGCGGCGCTCACCGGCGAGCGGCATGGCTACTATCAGGACTTCGCTGGCATCGCGACCATGGCGGACGTCTACCGCGAGCCGTTTTTCTACGCGCGACGCTATTCGCCACATCGCGATCGCGTGCACGGCCACTCGTCCGTGGCAATACCGCGCCAGCGCTTCGTCGTAGCGGCGCAGAATCACGACCAGGTGGGCAATCGCGCGAACGGCGAACGGCTGGCATCGCTGGTCGATCCGGCGCGGCTGCGGCTTTCCGCCGCGTTGGTGCTGCTGTCGCCCTACGTGCCGCTGTTGTTCATGGGTGAGGAGTACGGCGAGACGTCGCCCTTCCTGTACTTCATCGAGCACGGCGACGCCGAGCTCATCGACGCGGTGCGCGAGGGCAGGCAACGCGAGTTCCTCGCGCTCGGCCAGGTCGCACCGCAGGTGGATCCGCAGTCCGACGACGCCTTCGTGCGGAGCCGCCTGGACTGGGCGAAGCGTGAAGGCGACCAGGGTGCGCAGCTGCTCACCCTCTATCGCGATCTCATCGCTTTCCGGCGGGAGGAGCCCGCGCTCAAGCCCGGCGCGAGCGAGACGCACCCGCAAGGTGCGGCTGATTGGATGACGGCGTTGCGCGTGATGCCGATCAGCTACGACAGCTACGAGATCATCCGCGGGCGGCGCGCCGTCTTTTGCGTCTTCAACCTGTGTTCACGCGCGCTGGACATACCGGTGCCGCCGGATGCGTTCGGCGCGTGGACGCTCAGGCTCTCCACCGACTCTGAGGGATACGGCGGCGCCGGGGCACTCGTGTTCGACATCCCTGCCGAGCAGCACGTCGAGGTGGAACTGGACGACGGCCCCAAGCGCCTGCTCGCCCGGCCCGCCCCGGTTGAGACGGCGCGCACCGTGCGAGTGCCGGAGTGGAGCGCCGCCGTGTACGTTCGCGAGTTCGACGAGGAGCGTGGAGAGTGATGTCGCACAGTTCTTACGTGTGTGAGCGCGCGTGAACCAACGTGTCTGGCCCGGACGTCCGTATCCCCTTGGCGCGTCGTGGGACGGCGTCGGCGTGAACTTCGCCCTGTTCACCGAGCACGCCAACCGCGTGGATCTCTGCCTGTTCGACGACGAGGGCGCCGCTGACGAAACCGCGAAGCTTCGCCTCACCGAGCGCACAGACCAGGTGTGGCACTGCTACCTGCCGGATGCGCGGCCCGGACAGTTCTATGGCTATCGCGTCCACGGCCCGTACGAGCCCGAGCGCGGCCACCGCTTCAATCCGGCCAAGCTGCTCATCGACCCGTACGCCAAGGCGATTACCGGCGTCATCGCCTGGAGTAATCACCTCTTCGCGCACAGCGTCGACCACCCGCGGGGGGATCTCGAGCCCGACCCGGACAACTCCGCCGGCAGCGTCCCCAAGTCTGTCGTCATCGACTCCGCGTTCACCTGGGAAGACGACCGTCCGCTGCACGTGCCGTACAACCGGACCATCATCTACGAATGCCACGTGAAGGGCATGACGATGCGGCACCCCGACGTGCCGGCGCACCTGCGCGGCACGTACCTCGGCCTCTGCAGCGAGCCGATGCTCGAGTACTTCGAGTCGCTCGGCGTCACGGCGCTGGAGCTCCTGCCGGTGCACCAATCCGTCCTCGATCTCCACCTGGCTCAGCTCGGCCTCACGAACTACTGGGGCTACAACACCGTTGGCTTCTTCGCTCCCGACGTCCGCTTCGCCACGAAGGGGCTGGGCAACCAGGTGTACGAGTTCAAGTCGATGGTGAAGTCGTTGCACTCCGCGGGGCTCGAGGTCATCCTCGACGTCGTCTATAACCACACCGGCGAGGGCAATCACCTTGGCCCCACGCTGTCGATGAAGGGCATCGACAACGCGGCCTACTACCGGCTGGAGCCGAGGAACAAGCGCTTCTACACGGACTTCACGGGCACCGGCAACTCGCTCAACATGCAGCACCCGCGCACCATCCAGCTCGTCATGGATTCGCTGCGCTACTGGGTGGAGGAGATGCACGTCGACGGCTTTCGGTTCGATCTGGCACCCGTGCTGGCGCGCGAGTTGTACGACGTCGACAAGCTCTCCGCCTTCTTCGACATCATGCATCAGGACCCCACGCTGGCGCGCGTCAAGCTCATCGCGGAGCCGTGGGACGTGGGCCCGGGTGGCTATCAGGTGGGGAACTTCCCCGTGCGCTGGACGGAGTGGAACGGCCAGTACCGCGACGCCGTGCGCAAGTTCTGGCGCGGCGAGCCAGGCCGTGTTCCCGAGTTGGCGAGCCGCCTCGCTGGCTCGAGCGACATCTTCTCCAGCAGCGACCGCGGAGTCTACGCGAGCATCAACTTCATCACCGCGCACGACGGCTACACGCTTCGCGACTTGGTGAGCTACGAGCAGAAGCACAACGAGGCGAACGGCGAGAAGAATCAAGACGGCACGAACGACAACATCAGCCGCAACTGGGGGGTGGAAGGGGAGACGGACGATGTCGAGGTTGTCGAGATCCGCTACAGATTGATGCGGTCGTTCCTCGCCACGCTCGCCTTCTCGCAGGGCGTCCCGATGCTCGCGCACGGGGACGAGATCGCCCGGACGCAGGGCGGCAACAACAACGCCTACGCGCAGGACAACGAGATCACCTGGGTGAACTGGGAGCTGGACGACCGTCAGGCGCAGCTGCTCGCGTTCACGAAGAAGCTCTTTGCCATCCGCCAGGCGAACCCGGTGTTGCGTCGCCGGCACTTCTTCCGCGGCGCGCCTGTGGAAGGCTCGGACCAGAAGGACGTCACGTGGATCGGTGCGCACGGAACGGAGTTGGGCGACGTAGATTGGCGAGATGCCGGCGCGCGCGTCGTCGGGATGCTCATCGACGGTGCGGCGACTGACGAGGTGGATGAGCGCGGCCATGCCGTGTGCAGCGACACGCTGCTCATCGCCATGAACTCCGGCAACGCGCCAGTTGCATTCACGCTCCCCGCGCTGGCCGGGGAGAACACCTGGGTGATCATGGTGGACACAGCGCGCGACGAGCTGGGCGATGTCCGCGAAGGAACCGTGATGGTGGAGGCGCACGCCGTGGTGCTGCTGCGCCACGGGGCGGACCGCCGCGCGCCAGTGCCGTTGGAGCCGAGGCGCGAGCGGCTCTCCGCCGTGGAACTGCACACGCTATGACCACACTCGACGCGGCGGAGCGCTGGGCGCTGCTCGAAGGTCGGCACGCGGGCCCGCATGATGTGCTCGGACCGCACCCATACTCGGCGGGTGGTATCACTGGTGTCATTGTCCGTGTGCTTCAGCCCGCGGCCGAGGACTGCTACATCATCCGCGAAGGCGTGGCCACGGCAATGCGCGCGGACGGGGACGGCTTCTTCTCCATCGTCCTGCGTGGCGCAACGCTGCCGTTCCGTTACTCGCTGCGCTTCATCGCGGCGGACGGGCATGCATGGGAACGGGGCGACGCGTATCGCCACGCGCCCACGATCGGCGAGGTGGACCTCCACCTCTTCAACGAGGGCACGCACCGCCAGCTGTGGACGATGCTCGGCGCGCACCTGCGCACCGTGGAGGGCGACGAGGGCGCGTCGTTTGTCGTGTGGGCCCCCAATGCCGAGCGCGTGAGCGTGGTGGGCGACTGGTGCAACTGGGATGGCAGGCAGTTCCCCATGCGACGCATTGGCGCGAGCGGTTTGTGGGAGCTGTTCGTCCCCGGCGTCGCGGCGAACGCGCTGTACAAGTACGAACTGCGCACGCGCGACGGAGCGCTGCGGCTCAAGACCGATCCGATGGCGATCAAGATGCAGCAGGCACCGGACACGGCGTCCATCGTCGTGCGCGAGGGCGGCTACACGTGGCGCGACGACCCGTGGATGGCGGCGCGCCCCACGCTCGACACCGTGCGCCGGCCCGTGCACATCTATGAGGTGCACCTGGGCTCGTGGGCGCGCGTCCCTGAGGAAGGCGGGCGGTCGCTGAGCTATCGCGAGATTGCACCGCGACTGGCCGAACACGTAAAACGGCTGGGATTCACGCACGTGGAGCTGCTCCCCGTGATGGAGCATCCGTTCTACGGGTCGTGGGGCTACCAGGTGACCGGCTACTTCGCGCCCTCGTCGCGCTACGGCACGCCCGACGACCTGCGCTTTCTCGTGGACACGCTGCACCAGGCGGGGCTGGGCGTCTATCTCGATTGGGTGCCGGCGCACTTTCCCAAGGACGACTACGCCCTGCGGCGCTTTGATGGAACAGCGCTGTACGAGCACGAGGATCCGCGCCTGGGCGAGCATCCCGATTGGGGCACGCTGATCTTCAACTACGGGCGGAAGGAAGTGCGCAACTTCCTCGTCGCCAACGCGCTGTACTGGCTCAACGAATATCACATCGACGGACTGCGCGTGGACGCCGTGGCCTCGATGCTCTACCTGGACTACAGCCGCGAGCACGGCGAGTGGGTGCCGAACCGCCACGGCGGCCGCGAAAACCTCGAGGCCATCGACTTCCTGCGCGAGATGAACGCCGTCGTGCACGAGGAGGCGCCCGGATGCGTCACCATCGCCGAAGATTCCACGGCGTGGCCCGGCGTCACGCGCCCGATTCACGAGGGCGGGCTGGGCTTCACGTTCAAGTGGAACATGGGGTGGATGCACGACACCCTCGAGTACTTCGCGAAGGATCCGCTCTACCGGCGCTTTCACCAGGATGCGTTGACGTTCGCGATGATCTACGAGCACAGCGAGCGCTTCATTATGCCGCTCTCGCACGACGAGATGGTGCACCTCAAGGGGTCACTCTACAACAAGATGCCGGGGGACCACTGGCAGAAGCTCGCGAACATGCGCGCGCTCCTCGCCTACCAGGTCACTCGTCCCGGCAAGTCGCTGCAGTTCATGGGCACCGAGATTGCGGCGCCCGGCGAGTGGAACCACGAGCAGTCCGTGGACTGGCACCTGGCCGAGCAGCCCGACCGGGGGGCATTCATGGCATTCATCGCGCGGCTCGGGGCGATGTACCAGGAGAACGGCGCGTTCTGGGAGTTGGACTGCGAGCCGCGTGGCTTCGAATGGATCGACGTCTCCGACAAGGCGAATTCGGTGCTGTCGTTCCTGCGGCGCGGCAACCATGGCGTCGCGGTGGTGGTGATGAGCCTCACCCCCAACCCGCAGCCACGGTATCGCATCGGCGTGCCGGAGCCGGGCATCTACACGGTGGCGCTCAACAGCGACGCACCGAATTGGGGTGGCAGCGGCTACGGCGCCACACGTGAAGTGCAGGCCCACGACATTGCGTATCATGGGCGGCCCTACTCGGTGGAGCTTGCGCTGCCGCCACTCTCGGTGCTGGTGCTCGTGCCAATTGTGTCATCCTGAGCGCAGCGATGGATCTGTACCTGCTCTTGCAGATCCTTCGCTGCGCTCAGGATGACAACTGAGAACTCGCGATGACCTCACACTCCACCACACTCGAACGCCCGCTCCTGCGCCGGCTCGCCGCGCGTGTGGGCATCATGGAGTCGTACGTCGACCAGTCGGGCGTCTCGCGTCGTGAGACGTCGGACCTCACGCGCGAACGACTACTCGCGGCCATGGGCCTGGACGCAAGCACGGAGGAGCGCGCCGAGGCCGCGCTGCGCACCATCGTGCGCAGGAAACGGGGTCGCGTGGTGGAGCCCGTTCGTGTGGTGCGCCAACGGAGCAAGCGGCTCGCGTGCGTGCGAGTGCGCGTGCCGCGGATGGACGTGCACGAGGTGCGATGGACATTGACGCTCATCACGGAAGAGCACCAACGGCACGAATGGCAGGGCACCACGCACGGCGGCCCTGCGCGACGCATGGCGCTCACGCTGCCGCTCGTGCCGCCGCTGGGCTACCACACGCTGGAGGTCCGCCTCGAGGCGCACGGCATCACGCGCGCCGGCCAACAGCGGCTCATCGTGGTCCCCGACCGCTGCACGCCGCCGGAAGTCCGGCTGCATGGGCATCGCGGCTTCGGCATCACGACCAACCTCTACACCGTGCGCAGCGAGGGCAACTGGGGCGCGGGCGACCTTGGCGACGTGCGGCAGATCGCCACGTGGCTCGGCGATCACGGCGGCGACTTCGTGGGCATGAGCCCCATGCACGCCCTGCGGAATGCAGGCTACGACGTCAGCCCCTACAGCCCCATCTCGCGGCTCTTCCGCAATCCGCTGTACCTGCGGGTCGAGGACATCCCCGAGCTCGCGCACGACGCGTCCGCGCGTGCGCACATTGCGTCGGCGCACGTCCAGCGCGAGCTCACCGAGTTGCGCTCCGCGCCGATGCTCGACTACGAGCGCGTGATGGCGCTGCGGACGCCGGTGCTCGAGTCCCTGCACCACACATTCGTCGAGCGAGAGTCCATCTTCGGCACCATGCGCGCGCGCTCGTATGCCGCGTACATACAGGCCGAGGATCCGCAGCTCACGCAGTTCGCGACGTACATGGCCATTGCGGAGACGGAAGGCCCCGACGCACGATCGTGGCCCGACCCGCTGCGCGACGCCCGTGGACCTGCGGTAGCCGAGCGACGCAGCGAGTTGGCGGATCGCGTGGACTTTCACCGGTGGCTCCAGTTCGAGCTGGACCGGCAGCTCGGGCAGGCAGAGGCGGAAGCGACCCAGGCGGGGCTGGCACTTGGGATCTACCAGGATCTTGCCGTGGGCTCGGCGGCGTCGGGCAGCGACGTATGGGCGAATCCGGAGCTGTTCCTTCAGGGCGCCACAGTGGGCGCGCCGCCCGACATGTATTCGGACGAGGGACAGAACTGGGGCCTGCCCGCCATCGACCCGAATGTCCTGCGCGCCACGGGCTACGACTACTGGACGCGGCTCCTGCGCGCCGGCTTCCGTCATACCGGAGCGCTGCGCATCGACCACGCGCTCGGCCTCTTTCGCATGTTCTGGGTGCCGCTCGGCGAGTCGGCGCGTGAGGGTGCATATGTGCGGTCGTTCAGCGAGGAGCTGTTCGGCATCCTCGCGCTCGAGAGCGTGCGTCACAACGCGCTCGTGGTGGGCGAAGATCTCGGCACGGTGCCGCCGCACGTGCCCTCCGTGCTCGCCAGGTGGGGCGTGTTGAGCTCCAAGGTGCAGGTGTTCGAGCGCGACTTCGGGACGGGCCGCTTCCGCCAGGCCACCGACTATCCGCGCATGGCGCTGGCTACCGTGAACACGCACGACTTGCCGCCGCTGGTTGGCTGGGCGGAGATGCGCGACATCACGCTGCGCGCGGAGGTGGGCGACCTGGCGGATCCCAACGTTGCGGCGCAGATGCGCGCGGCGCGGCAGGGCGATCTCGGCGCGCTGATCGGCTCACTCATCGACGCAGGGCTGCTTCCGCACGATGCGCGGCACCACCTGACGTCCGTCGCGCTGATCGCCGCGGTGCACGCGTTCATTCGCCGCACGCCGTCGGCGCTGGTCGGCCTCTCACTGGACGACCTCGCGCACGAGTCCATGCCGGTGAACATCCCGGGTGTCTGGCAGGACCGCTACCCGAGCTGGTCGCGGCGAATGCGGCTCACCCTCGAGGAGCTACTTGCCCTGCCGATGGCGGCCGCCGGGTTGGGTTCGGAGGAATAGTCCCGGCAACACCGTTGTCATCCTGAGCCGCAGGCGAAGGATCTGCACCTCGTCGTTCCAGCAGTTCCAGCGTCTTCAGCGTGCGTCGTGTCAGCGTTTCCAGCGTGAGCCGTCTGGGTTCGCCGGCTGCTCGAGATCCCGCAGGCGTCCCACATAGGCGTAGCCGGTGATGCTGTAGAAGTAGCGCCCCTGTTCGTGGAGCGCGGCTTGGTCTTGCTCGAAGCGCTCGCAGTCCTCGACGTGCGCGAGGCCTCGCTTCGCGAGGCTCCGAAATGCCTGCGCGTTCTCGTACCCGAACCACGGGGCCGAGTAGGCCGTGTTCGTGAGGACCCGCGCCTGCGCCGTGCCGTCGAAAAGGCCCGTGGCATTGAACACGCCCCACAGACGCCTGCCCATCCAGCCATCCGCATGGTCCATCCACGCCTGTTGCCAATCAGCGAAGGCGTGGATCAAGCGGCGTGTGAGCGCCTTGTCGGTCGCGTCGAACGTCTGGGAGTCCCAGTCCCAGTGGCCGATGACAACCCGTCCGTCAGGGCGCAGAACGCGGGCTACCTCCGCGGCGAACGCGCTCGGGTCGGCGAGACATTCGAGCAGGTTGTGCGAGTAGACCATGTCGACCCCACCGTCCGGGAACGGCAAGCGCCCGTCCAGTCTTGCCTGCTGGAATGAGACGCGCGGGTCAGCCGACGCGCGCGCCGCAGCGCCTTCCAGGCACTTCTCCGGTGTGTCGACGCCGACCAGTCGCACATCCGCACTCGAATGTCTGGCGGCGAGGATGCACAGATCGTCGCCCTTGCCACACCCGAGATCGACAACCACCCCGGTTGGAGCGCCTGCAAGCGCGAGCAGCCATTCGCGATGCTGGCGGCGGTCGTCGGGAAGGTCGGACGCAGTCAGAAAGGCGGTCATCGTGAACGGATTCGAAGTCGTCAGAGTGCTGGTGCAATGGGTCTGAACTCTGCTACTTTCACCTCCCAGCGACCCCTGAACAAGCCAAAACTTCCTGGTTGCCACCACAGTGTCGGTCGTCTGACGAGCGGATCAGTTGAACCCGGGCGCCAATGGGGTAGAATTCCTCAGGTCGTCTGGCGGGCACGAAGGACCTGCTCTGGGCGGGACGCCAGCAGGTCCTTTGCCGCATCCCGTACGACCTTTTCATTTTGCCCCGCTCGAGGATTTTCATGACGGATGGCCTGACACGCTCCACGGTTGCGTACTTCTCCATGGAGATCTGCCTCGAGCAGAGTATCCCCACCTATAGCGGCGGGCTGGGCGTGCTCGCCGGCGACACGCTGCGCTCCGCCGCGGACCTCGGCGTCCCGCTCATCGCCGTCACGTTGCTGCACCGCAAGGGCTACTTCCACCAGCATCTCGATGCGTCGGGCCACCAGACGGAGACGCCGGTGGAGTGGAAGCCCGAGGAGAAGTTGGAGCGAGTGCCGGGCCGGTCCACGGTCACCATCGAAGGGCGCACCGTGCACGTGGCGGCGTGGAAGTACTTGGTGAAGGGCGTTCGCGGACATGAAGTACCCGTCTACCTGCTCGACACGCTGCTGGAGGAGAACAGCGAGTCGGATCGCGCGCTCACGAACTATCTCTACGGCGGCGACGAGCGCTACCGCCTCTGTCAGGAGATCGTGCTCGGCATGGGTGGCGCGGCGCTGCTTCAGGTGCTCGGCTACGACGCCGGCGTCATCTATCACCTGAACGAGGGACACTCGGCGCTGTTGACGCTGCAGCTGGTCGAGCGTGAGCTCGATGGGCGGCGACATTTCCAGCTGGAGGACGCGGATCTGGAGGCGGTGCGGCAGCGCTGCGTGTTCACGACGCACACGCCCGTGCCCGCGGGCCACGACAAGTTCGCGCTCGACATGGTGCGCAACGTCCTTGGCGACGAGCGCGTGTCGTTGCTGGAGGGCGCCGGCGGCGTGCATGAAGGAATGCTCAACCTGACGCACCTTGCGCTGCACCTCACGCGGCGCGTGAACGCGGTCGCGATGCGCCACCGCGAGGTGTCGCAGGGCATGTTTCCCGAGTATCACATCGACTCCATCACCAACGGTGTGCACGCCACGACGTGGGCCGGCCCGGCGTTCGCCGCGCTGTTCGACCGACGGATTCCCGAGTGGCGCCGCGACAACCTCTTCCTGCGCAACGCGGTGAGCATTCCGCTCCAGGAAATCCGCGATGCCCACATGGAGAGCAAGATCGCGTTGCTGGCAGAAGTCGCACGTCGCACCGGCGTGACACTCGACCCCGCAGTGATGACGATCGGCTTTGCGCGCCGCGCCACGCCGTACAAGCGCGCGGACCTCATCTTCTCGGACGTGGAGCGTCTGGCGACCATCGCGCGCAAGATCGGCAAGCTCCAGATCATCTTCGGCGGCAAGGCGCACCCCCACGATGGCGGCGGCAAGGAGCTCATTCGGCGCATCTTCGCCGCCGACGAGCGGCTTGGCGGGCTGGTGGAGGTGGTGTATCTCGAAAACTACGAGATGGCCCTCGCGGCGCAGATGGTGGCCGGCGTGGACCTGTGGCTCAACAATCCGATGAAGCCGCTGGAAGCGTCGGGCACCAGCGGCATGAAGGCGGCAATCAACGGGGTGCCCAGTTTCAGCGTGCTCGATGGCTGGTGGGTGGAGGGCCATGTCGAGGGCGTCACCGGCTGGTCCATCGGCGGGCCGGACGCGGAGGGTGATCCCTCGCGCGATGCGCTCGACCTCTACATCAAGCTCGAGCGGGTGATCCTGCCGCTGTTCTATGGTCTTCCGTTCGCGTACGCGGACGTCATGCGGTCCGCGATCTCACTGAACGGGAGCTTCTTCAACACGCAGCGCATGGTCAGGCAATATGTGCACAACGCGTATTTCCCGGACTCGTTGCCGGCGGATGTGCGGGTTGAGGAGACTGCGTTGCTCTAAGATCGGTGATCGGCGACCGGCGACTGGCAAAAATGGCGACCCTGCGGTGAAAGCAGGTCCCTCGGTCGCGCTGCGCGCTCCTGTCGGGACGACAAAATTGTCATCCTGAGCGACGCGAAGGATCTGCACCTGCTGTTTCGCCGTTTTCCGCTCGCCGTTCTCCGCTCTCAGATCACTAAGTCGCCAACGTCTGCTCCTCGACCTCAGTCTCGTAGTCTTCCGTCTTCCGGACCGCCCGCAGCACCGTATTGCCCGCGGCAATCGCCCCAAGCACGATGTAGATGTAGAACGTGTAAAAGCGCCACCACAGCAGGGCGGCGCCAAAGAGCTGCATCGGGATCGCGCCGCCCAGCGCCGCGCGGAACGCCATCTCTACCGCGCCGCCCCCGCCCGGCGCCGGCACCACGGCCGCGCCGTACAGGAATCCCAGCGGCCATAGGGCCAGCGGCGCCAGCGGCGCCGACGGAACGCTCGTGAGCACCAGCGCGGGCAGCACCGTGAGCCGAACGGCCACGTGCACCACGGATGCGAGAAACGCGCTCACCGCCGCCTTCTTGTGCACGCGCTCCACCGAATCGACGGTCGCGCGCAGCTTGCGCAACGAGCGCTGGATGGTGCGCCAGCGGCCTGCGTGCAGCCGAAGCCTGCGCGCCCAGCGTGGCGGCGGTCCGTTCGCGTTACGGCGGGAAAGGAACAGCGCCAACCCGCCGATCCCGAGGACCACGGCCGCGTAGCCACCCACCAACCCAACGAGCGTGATCACTACCGCCCCAGCCCCGCTGAAGATCAGCGCCACGGCGAGTACCACCGCGGCCAGCGAGAACACCTCCAGGAACAGCTCTGCGTACAGGATCACCAGCACGCTGGATGACGGCAGCCCCGCTTCGGCCAGGATGAAGAAGCGTGCGGGCTCGGCGCCGCTGCGCGCCGGCGTGATGGCCGCGGCGAAGTCGCCGCCAAGGCAGGTTCGTGCGGCGGTGGACAGCGGAAGCCGAATGCCACATGACAGCGCGCTCCACTTGATCTTGGCGGACCGCGCCACGACTTCCACGAGCACCGCGGCGAGTGCGAGCAGGTGTGCGCGGGGCGGGAGCGTGAGGCTCGTGCCCTGCTGCGACCAGCCCGCGATCATGTAGATGGACACCCCGATCGTCGCGATGAACGAGAGCGCGGTGATCAGCCAACGCGTCGGGGTCATAGGCTGTCCAGAAGAAACATCGGCGGAAGGTAAACAGCCGGTCACGGCATGGCGACGACCGGCGGCGAAGATCTTGCCCTACGCGCGCGAATGAGCAGGCGATTCACTGCCACCCAGCGTGGCACGACCAAGGTGGGCACTGGCCGCCGGCCGACGTGATCGGTGCGGCCGCGGAATGGGTCGCTTCTCGTCTCGCCGCGCTTGCGTGAGGCAGCGGAGCGGAGGAGAGCGCCGTATACTGTGCGACGCACACATCATGGAGCCTTTCGTGTCGCATTCCAACCAGCCCAGTTCACCTCGCCGCGAGTTCCTGGCCCAGGTGGCCACCGCCGCCGTCGCCGTGGCCGGCACCGCCTGCGTCGCGCCGCTCGGCGCCGCGAATCTCTCGGCGACACCCGGCCGCAGCACACCGTTCGACGACACGTGGACGCGTCGCGTGTCAGCGGCGAAGCATAAAGCCGTCTTCGATTCACCTGACGTGGGGGACGGGCTCGCGCTGTCGCACGCCACCTTCTTCATGCAGGGCTACAAGGAGCAGTTCGGGCTCGGTGACGGTGACGTGGTGCCAGTGGTGATCCTGCGCCACTTCGGCACCGTCATGGCGCTGAATGACACGTTGTGGGAGAAGTACGCATTCGGCGAGCGCTACAAGGTGAAGGACCCCGCCACCGGCAAGGACGCCTTGCGCAATCCGTTCGTGCACATCACGAAGGACGACAAGGATCCCCTCGTCTCGCCAGAGGCGTCGCTGGAGGGGCTGCTCGCGAGCGGCGCGGTGTTGCTGGCGTGTAACAAGGCCGCGATGCGCTTCGCCGGCATGATGGCGACGAAGTTCAATCGTGATGCGGAGGACGTGCGCGCCGAGTTCCGCGCGAACGTGGTGAAGGGCGTGCATCTCCAGCCGTCCGGCATCTACGCCGTGATGCGCGCGCAGGACGCAGGCTGCGGGTTCATCAAGTCCACCTGAGTCACACGGCCCGCGCGTGGACCTCGATCCACGGCGCCCACGCGGGCTCGCCGCCGCATACGATGCACCGCGTCAAATCGAAGACCGTGCTCATCGCGCGTGCGACTTCATCGCTCGCGCGACGACGCGAGGCGCTTCTTCAGGTACGGCTTCAGCACGGCGTCGGCATTCCCGCGCAGCCACTTTGCCGGCGTCCCTTCGTGGTAGAACGCCCACGTCAGCAATGATCCGTTGAGCGTCACCTCGAGCGTGCGGGCGAGACCTGGCACATCGGTGCTGCGCACGAGCTCTCCCTTGGCCACCGCGGCGATGAGCAGCTCCTCGAGCCCTGCGCGCGTGCCGCGCGCCTGCGCCTCCAGGTGCGCGCGAAAGTCGGGATCTGCCAGGTCGATCTGCAAGTAGGCGAGGTTGCGCGCGAGCGCCGCGGGCGACTCGGCCAGGTGCGCGAGGCACTCCGCGTAGTCTCGCACCGCAGCCAGCGGGGACCGGTGACCCGCGCCCAGCTGGCGGATGAAGTCCCCCGCCGAGGCGGCCGCGCCCTGCGCCAGGTCGAGGAGCAGCTGGCGCTTGGAGCCGAACCGCTGCGACAGCGCGCCCGCCGTCACCCCCGCCTCGGCCGCGATCTCCGCGAGGGTCAGCTCACCGGGCCCCAGCCGCGTCATGGCGCGGTAGGTCGCCGCGAATACCTCCTCGTCGCTCACCTTGCGGGGTCGTGGACTCACGGGTCTTGACCGTTTCTATATGGGTAATTAGAATCAATCTCACTGACGGTATAGTATAACCTCCACTCAGAGGGCTGTCCCATGCGCACGGTCACCTACGGAGCCGCCTGCAGTCTCGACGGATTCATCGCCCCCGCCGACGGATCGATGGACTGGCTCCACTTCAGCAGCGATGCCCAGGAGATCATGACGTCGTACTGGGGCACGGTGGACACCGTGCTCATGGGGCGGCGCACGTGGGACGTCGCGATGGCGCAGGCCGGTGCGGACGCACCGGCGGCGGAGGCATCCGCGATCGCGACGTACGTCTTTTCGCGGACGCTCCACACCATCGCGCAGCCTGGCGCCACGCTCGTCTCAGCCGACGCCGGCGAGTTCGTACGACAGCTCAAGCAACAGCCGGGCGGCGACATCTGCGTCATGGGCGGCGGCGAGCTGGCC
>JANOIJ010000056.1:0-2524 GCA_031407575.1 Gemmatimonadaceae bacterium
TCTCGGCGGGCATCGTGCTGACGTACATCCTGCTTGGCGGGCTGACGAGCGCGATCTACAACGAGGTACTCCAGTTCTTCCTCATCGTGTTCGGCTTCTTGCCGCTGGTGATCGTCGGACTGAATGAAGTGGGCGGATGGGGCGGACTCACCGACAAGTTGACCACCCTCGCCGTGTCGCAGGGGCACCCGGCGGGCGCCTACACGCAGGCCTGGCAGGGCATGGATGCGCCGGCCAACAACCTCATCGGCGTCGAGTGGTTCGGGCTCGTCATGGGACTCGGCTTCGTGCTCTCGTTCGGCTACTGGTGCACGGACTTTCTCGTCGTGCAGCGTGCCATGGCTGCGGACTCGATGGAGTCCGCGCGCCGCACGCCGCTCATCGCCGCCCTGCCGAAGATGATCTTCCCGTTCCTCGTCATCGTGCCGGGCATGATTGCGCTCGTCATCGGCGGGCAGGGGATCATACCGCCGAAAGTCGGGGCAGATGGCGCACCGCTGATCGACGCGGCGGGACGCGTAGTGCTGAACTACGACCTCGCGACGCCGTCGATGCTCATGCACCTCTTTCCCAACGGGATGCTCGGCCTGGGTCTCGCGGCGCTGCTCGCGTCGTTCATGTCCGGCATGGCGGGCAACATCACGGCGTTCAACACCGTGTGGACGTACGACCTGTACCAGACCTACGTCCGGAAGGACGCGGACGACAAGCACCTCATGTGGATCGGGCGCATGGCGACCGTGGTCGGCATCGGGCTCGCCATCGCCGCGGCGTACGTCGCGGCGTCGTTCAACAACATCATGGAACTGCTCCAGCTCGTGTTCGCGTTCGTGAACGCACCGCTGTTCGCCACGTTTTTTCTCGGCATGTTCTGGCGGCGGTCCACGGGGCACGGAGCGTTCGCCGGACTCGTATCCGGCACGCTCGCCGCCGTGGTCCACCACGGCCTGACGCTGCCGAACGGCGCAGTGCCCGGCGTGAAGGGCGGGTACTTCGCCGTGCTCGAGACCTTTCGCAGCGAGATGGGACAGACGTTCTGGACGGCGATCTATGCGTGGACGACCTGCTTCGTCGTCACGATCATCGTGAGCCTGCTCACGCGTCCGCGGCCCGACTCGGAGCTCACGGGCCTCGTCTATTCGCTCACGCCGAAGCCGGAGAACTCGGCGCGCGCCTTCTGGGAGCGACCCGCATTTCTCGGCATCGTGACGCTCGTGCTGCTCCTGGTCCTCAACCTCTTCTTCCTCTAGCGTGAGCGCATGAGCGCAACCGGTAACCTCGACGTGCGCGTGCCCATCGGCGCGCTGTTCACGATGCTGGGCGTCTTGCTCGCGGTGTATGGCTTGCTTGAGCCAGCGTTGGCGCGGCCGGCGTTCCACAAGGACGGGCAGATCAACCTGTGGTGGGGCCTGGTGATGCTGGCGTTCGGCGTCTTCATGCTGGTGCTGGCGCGGCCGCGCCGCGCGGGGACGGCGTCCTGAGCCGGAAGAAGAAGCACGGCGCCGAGGTGCTGTGTGTGGGCGAGGTGCTGTGGGATGCGCTTCCCGCCGGCCTCTTCCTCGGCGGCGCACCGTTCAACGTTGCCTGCCACCTGAGCGCCGCCGGCGTGCCGGCCGCCATGGTGAGCCGCATTGGCGACGACCGGCTTGGCGAGGAGATTCTGCGTCGTGCCGCCCGATACGGCGTCGCGACGGATCTCGTGCAGGTCGATCCAGAGCTCCCCACCGGCTTCGTGCGCGTTTCGCTCGACAATGCAGGGACTGCCGAATACAAGATCGTCGCGCCTGCCGCGTGGGATGCCATCACGCATACCGACGAGTTGCTCGCGCGCGCCTCACGCGCACGCGCAATCGTGTTCGGCAGCCTCGCGCAGCGGAACGCCATCACGCGCGCCACCATCGAGCGGCTGTGGGAGAGCGAGGCGCTCATGGTGTTCGACGTCAACCTCCGCCCGCCGTTCGACGACCGCGAGGTCGTGCGGCGGTCGCTCGGCCGCGCGGACATCGTGAAGGTGAGTCTCGAGGAGCTGAATCAGCTCGTCGAGTGGTTCGAGCTGCCGTCGGACAGCAACGAGGCGGTCAGGGCGCTCGCCGAGATGTTCGACTGCGACACCGTGTGCGTGACACGCGGTGCGCATGGCGCCGGCCTGTGGCGCGACGGCACGTGGACCGAGCACGAGGGCTTCGAGGTGGAGGTGCGGGACACGGTCGGCTCCGGCGACGCGTTTCTTGCCGTCCTTGTCGCAGGGATCCTCAGTGGCGCGAAGAGCGAGGCGGTGCTCGAGCACGCTAACCTGATCGGCGCGTACGTCGCGACGCAGGATGGGGCGGTGCCCACCGATCAGAGCGCGTCCATCGCGCAGAAGCTCACGCCCGTGCGGCCCATGCGGGCGCAGAAGCCTCGTCGCTATTGACGCGTTTGAACGTGCAGATCCTTCGCAACGCTGAGGATGACAACGTGGTAGCGAGTTTGTCATACAGAGCGCAGCGAAGGATCTGCACTTACGGGGGCCGAGGTCAGCCCC
>JANOIJ010000073.1:0-2289 GCA_031407575.1 Gemmatimonadaceae bacterium
TGAGGCCGCGGGCCGGAACTCGCAACACCTGCTTCGGTTAGTACGTTCATTGACAGGAACTCGCACGGCGCGAGCCCAACCCAGTTCAGCAGCACCGCCCGATGGCCACTCCAACGCAGTTCGACGAGCAGGACACGCCGCACCTCACGCGAGGAGTGCGCGTGCTGCTGGGCATCAGCGTGGCAGTCATGGTCCTGCAATGGACCATTGTCAGCAACGCGGATGCCTTCGCGGTGCTTGGGTTCCAGAACGGGAGCCTCCAGCGCTCGTTGTGGAGCGCGGCGACGTACATGTTCGTGCACTTCAGCGCGTGGCATCTCCTGCTGAACATGTACGCGCTCGTCGCCTTCGGCCCTCGCCTCGAATCAGCGATGGGCACGCGTGCCTTCACGCTGTACTTCCTGTGGTGCGGGCTTGGGGGTGCGATGTTCCACCTGCTGTTCGTGCGCACGGGACTATTGATCGGCGCGTCGGCGGCAGTGTTCGGGATCATGTTCGCCTATTGGCAGCAATGGCCGCGTGACGAGGTGGCACTGTTCGGCGCCATTCCGATGCGGGCGTGGACGTTAGTGGTGGCGCTCATCGTGGCGAACCTGGTGTTCGGCGTGCTGACGATGACGGATGCGAGCACCTCCGCGATCACCGCGCAGCGTTGGGCATACCTCGCGCACCTTGGCGGTCTCGCGTTTGGGTGGCTGTACTTCCGTACGCCTCCCGCGACGAGTCTGGACCGGCTGCGGCAGCGCATTTCGCCGGCGCCTGACTATCAGGACGACGCCCCACCGCGCGCCATTCCGCGCACGCTGCCGCGCGCGCGTGCGCAGCGGGACGAGGTGGACGAGATCGTGGCCAAGAGCAAGGCCGTCGCTGCGCAGAAGCGACCGGTCGCGCGCGCGGTGGTCACACCAGTGCGGACGTCCCGCGAAGCACGGGCGGAGGAGTTGGATCGGGTGCTGGACAAGATCTCGTCGTCGGGGCTGGAGAGCCTGTCTACGGACGAGCGCGCTGTGCTCGACGAGATGGCGAAGCAATTGCGAGGGGAAGAATAGGCGAACACGGCGACCGGAGAACGGCGACGGCGAACACACAAATTCGCTCTGGCGCTCGCGGTGATGGTGGCCCTATTATAAACAAGTGCCGGTCCCCTCTGGACCGGCCGTTGCCGCCGGGAGAACGGCCTGGCGGTACTGCCCCCTGGCAAGTCCAGGGGGCTCTTCTTTTATACCCCATCTGGAACTGCGAGCTGGGAGCATGTCAGCTCTCGGCTGAGAGCAACTCAGCCGAAGAGCCGGAACAACAACCAAAGCCGCGCGGCTAACAGCCCCTGCGCCGAGAGCTTTCGGCTTTGGCGTTTCGCCGCTCGCCGCTCCCGTTATTCTTCAGCATGCCGAGACCAGACCTGCTCGAGACCTTCCCGAACCCCTACCCGGGACGGCCCTACGAGATCGCCATGGAGTGCCCGGAGTTCACTTCACTCTGCCCGTTGGGCGGCATCGAGTCCGATGCCGAAGAGCTGAAGCAACTCGAGGGGGGCGCGCCGGACTTCGCGACCATGCACATCACGTACATCCCCGGCGACGTATGCGTCGAGCTCAAGAGCCTCAAGCTCTACCTCTGGAGCTTCCGCAACGACGGTATCTTCTACGAGCGCGCCGTGAACCGCATCCTGGATGATCTCTCTGCGGCGGTGAAGCCCGTGTGGATGGAAGTGCTCGGCGACTTCAACATCCGCGGCGGCATCAAGAGCGTGATCACAGCGCGCGCAGGAGCGCGGTTGCCGGGCGCCTGAGGTATTTCTGCCTGCTAAGTGACCCCTAGGCCCAAGGGCCGGGTCATTCCCTGATTGAGGGAAAAATCAGGCGCACGGGCGCACAGAAATGCGTCAGTGAGACGTGACTGTGTGGTTACGATTGTCTATTGCTGGACAGGTCGCCGCATCCATAGCTTTTGGCACCATCCTTCTCCTCCCAGAGAGTCTTCATGCAGAATTTCCGACCGCTAATCGGCGTCGCCGCCGTTCTTGCGTTTCTCGTCATTCCAGTAACCAGCCTATCCGCGCAGGGCGTCACGACCGGCGGAGTAACCGGCACGATCACCGACGCGACGGGCCCTGTTGAATCGGCACAGATCCTGGTGCGCAACCCACGCACCGGCTACAGCGTCGCCACTGCGACGCGCTCGAGCGGCCTCTATACCATTCAGGGCATATCGCCGAACTCCGGCTACATCATCACGGTGCGCCGCATTGGCTACGCGCCGATGACCCGCGACGGCATCGTCATCACGCTG
>JANOIJ010000148.1:0-9300 GCA_031407575.1 Gemmatimonadaceae bacterium
GTTGCGCATCATTCGCGCGCTGATTGCGAACGATGCTGTCGTGGCGATGACAGGCGATGGCGTGAACGATGCCCCCGCGATCAAGGGCGCGGACATCGGCATCGCCATGGGCATTGCGGGAACGGAAGTCACGAAGCAGGCGGCGGACATGATCATCACGGATGACAACTTCGCCACCATCGTCGCTGCGGTAGAAGAGGGTCGGGGCATTTACGACAACATCCGCAAGACGCTTCAATACCTGCTGGCCGGCAACACGGGTGAACTCCTGCTCATGACGATCTGCGTGGCCGTCGGCCTTCCGTCTCCGCTGCTGCCCATTCACCTGCTGTGGATCAACCTCGTGACCGATGGACTGCCGGCGCTCTGCCTTGCCACTGATCCCATCGACCCCGACGTGATGAAACGCCATCCGCGTCGCCGGTCCGAGAGCATGACCGATCGCAGTTTCCTCCGCTCGATGTTCCTGACCGGCTTTCTCACCGCGTCTGTCGCGTTCGCCGTGTACGTCTATGCTCTGAGATCGGAGACGGTCGAGGTAGCTCGCACCTACGCGTTTACGGCACTGGTGTTCGCCGAGCTCCTGAGAAGTTTTGGTGCCCGCAGCGAGACCAAGCCGGTCTGGCGCATCTCGCTCGCCACGAACGTTAACCTCGTCCTCGTTGTTGCGGTGTCGTTCGGTATTCAGGTCTGGAGCCAGCACAATGCGACGCTGGGCGGCTTCCTGAAGACGTCACCCATGCCGCTTGTCGACTGCTTCCTCCTGCTCGCCGTGGGCGCACTTCCGCTGGTAATTCTCGAGTTGGCGAAGGTCGTACGCGACTCGCGGCATACAACCAATGGAACCCTCTGATGGGCGACTGACCTGCGGTCGTGTTGGGCGCCCCTCACTGCACAACCAGCACGGTGCTCGTCCACGCCATGCCACTTGGTTGGTAGGCACGCTCCCGCGATTGCTGATGACCAGCATCTCGACCGCCATCACACCGGCGCGAGCAGGGCAGCGGGACAGCCCGTCCGACCACACCGTCATCTGATCAGTTTGACTCCACTGTAGAGCGCCATCGTGCCAAACATCGTGCTGAACGTTTGTCGCTCTGCCACCTCAGCGAACCCCGTCTCCCTGAATAACCCAACGAGTCTTCCCCGTACGTTGTCACGCGTGGTTGTTATGCCATCGAGCATCTGGATGGACACGAACAGCGCGCGCATCAACGCGTTTGCGGGATGGCCCCAATCGGCAACGTGTATCTCTCCGCCAGGCTTGAGCACGCGGAACAGTTCGTGTGCGGTCCGTTCCTTGTCTTGCCACGTGAGGTGATGGAAAAACAGGCTGGACACCACGCGGTCAAAGTACGCGGCCCGATAAGGTAGGGCGTACGAAAGAGCGTGGTCGAACTGCACTGTGACGTTGGCGCTTTGCGCCTTGCGCGTCGCAATGGACAATATTTCTGGATCACCGTCGACGCCTGTCACTGTGGCGAATGGGTGTTCCTGTTTGATCCGGATGGCCAAGGTGCCGGTGCCGCAGGCGAGATCGAGAATCTGCTGCCCCGCCGTGATGGACGCCTGCTGCACAAGTGCGAGCTTGAAAACACGCTCGCGTGTGGTGGCGCCGACGACAACATCGTAGTACGGGGTCAACCACCTGTAGCTCAAGGCGGGAACGTAGTCCGACTCGGAGTCCTTCTGCATGCAATCGTCTCTATTTGGTGGACAACCATCCATCCGAAAAGCCCGCACGGCGCAGGCCCGTTACGAGGTACGAGCACCGTTTCATCACGATCCACATGAACTCTGATCGATAGTTCTCGATCATCAAGACGACCGGGCCCTGATCCAGTCCAAAAAACCGCTGCGAGTGCCATGCACTCGCTCCGAGCGGCCCTTGTGTAAACGTCGGGTTGAAGCTGCACTTCAACCCGTATCTGCTCATCGGGTGCGGATAGGTGTCGTCGAGATACTGCATCTGCGGCAGCACGATCTCGGGCGCGAAGGGCAGCGAGGCGACTGCCGCCCACGGCGCAATGGTGCCGTCATCCGGTCCGTACGGGATACCGCGCGCCGTGTAGTCGTAAAAGCGGCGTTCGACACCATCGATGTTGCGCGTGATGGGGCCGGGTCCGTCGCTCGCGGTGATGCCCCAGCAGTGCTCTCCGTAGCCCACGAAACGTTTCGGGTTGCGGATCGCGTACTGCTGCTGCGCGAAGGTGGCGCGGCGACTGTTCTCGAAGTAGTCGATCCCTCGCTCCCGCATGTAGGCGTCGCGGATGCCGCGAAAGTCGATCCAGATGTGCGAGAACTGGTGGATGAAGAGCGACCCTCCGTACAGCATGTCCTGTCCATAGAGCTTCTTCCAGCGGTACGTGCGCGTCCACGCGCCGTAGCTCTCTTCCGGCAGTGGGTGTGTGGGGGATCCCAGGCCGAGCACGTAGAGGAGAATCGCCTCGTTGTACCCCTCCCACCGGGCGTGGAAGAAGCCGCGCTCAGGCGTCCATGCGTGTGCGACCGTGGTACCGCCGTTCTGCGCCCACTGCCAATCGACGCGACGATAGAGTGCGTCAGCCAGGCTCCGGATCTCCCGCTCCGCCATCGTTCCACCATCGAAATACGCGGCGGCGGCGAGTGCTCCGGCGATCAGGAACGTGGTGTCGATGGTGGAGAGTTCACAGTCGTTCGCGCGCCGGCCGGTGCGCAAGTCCAGGAAGTGATATAAGAATACCGTGTATCCGGGTGCGTCGCGTTCGTCCCCTTGCGCGCTGCCCCAGAACCACCTGAGCGTGGTCAGCGTGCGCTCGACCGCGTCGGCGCGCGTGATGAATCCGCGTTCTGCACCCACGAGATACGCCGCCAGCGCGAATCCCACGGCGGTGATACTCGACGGCGAGCCTTGGCGGGTACTGTCTGGCGCCAGCCCGTTCCTGGGGTTGGTCTCGTTCAGGAAATAGTCGATCGTGTCGCGCTGGAGCTTCTCCAGCTCGGCGTCGCTCCGCGGTTCAGGCGTCATGCGCATCCAGCGCGTGAGACCACTTCCAATCGCGAATCTCGGGCATGTCGTCACCGACTTCGCGAATGTACGTCGCATGGGCGAGCAGCTTGTCGCGCATCGCCTGCGTCACATGCTCAACCGCTGCGCCTAGCGCCGGCACGCGATCGATCACATCCATCACCAGGTGGAATCGGTCGAGGTCGTTCAGCACCGTCATGTCGAACGGCGTGGTGGTGGTCCCCTTTTCCTTGAACCCACGGACATGCAGGTTGCCGTGATTCGTGCGACGGTACGTCAGCCGGTGAATCAGCCACGGGTAGCCGTGGAAGGCGAAGATGATCGGCTTGTCGCGGGTGAAGAGCGCGTCGAACGCCTCGTCGGACAATCCGTGCGGGTGTTCGAGCGGCGGCTGAAGCGTCATCAGGTCAACCACGTTGACGACGCGAATCTTCAGCGCCGGTAAGTGCTGGCGGAGGAGGTCCACGGCGGCGAGCGTCTCCTGCGTCGGGACGTCGCCGGCACAGGCCATTACCACGTCCGGCTCGCCGTCGTGATCGTTGCTCGCCCAGTCCCACCTGCCGGCGCCGGCCTCGCAGTGGGCAATGGCTGCGTCCATGCCCAGGTATTGCAGCGCGGGCTGCTTGCCCGCCACGATGACGTTCACGTAGTTGCGGCTCCGCAGGCAGTGGTCGGTCACCGAAAGCAGGGTATTGGCGTCGGGTGGGAGATACACGCGCACCACGGCTGCCGTCTTGTTGAGCACCACGTCGATGAACCCGGGATCCTGATGGCTGAACCCGTTGTGATCCTGCCGCCAGACGTGTGATGTGAGCAGGTAGTTGAGTGACGCAATGGGACGTCGCCACGGGATGTGGCGCGTGGTGTCCAGCCACTTGGCGTGCTGGTTGAACATCGAATCAATGATGTGGATGAACGCCTCGTAACAGTTGAACAACCCATGACGGCCCGTGAGGAGGTAGCCCTCGAGCCAGCCCTGGCAGAGATGTTCGCTCAACACCTCCATCACGCGGCCATCGGCCGAGAGGTGATCGTCAGTCGGCAGCGTCGCCCCCACGAACACACGGTTGGTCGCGTCGAAGAGCGCACTCAACCGGTTCGACGCCGTTTCGTCCGGCCCCATCACGCGGAAGTTTTGTGACACTGCGCTGCGCGTCATCACGTCGCGAAGGAACGTGCCCATCACGCGCGTGGCTTCCGCTTCGACCGTCGCTGGTTGGGCGACGTCCACGGCGTAGTCCCGAAAGTCCGGCACGTCCAGGTCCTGAAGGAGCAGTCCACCGTTCGCGTGCGGGTTCGCGCCCATCCGGCGGTCGCCCCGCGGGGCAAGCTCCGCGAGCTGCGGAAGGAGCCGGCCGCGTTCGTCGAAGAGCTCCTCGGGCTTGTAGCTCCGCATCCAGTCTTCCAGTTGCCGCAAGTGCTCGGGGTTGCTCGCCAGCTCTGCCAGCGGGACCTGATGCGAGCGGAACGAATTCTCGGTCGGCAAGCCGTCCACGAACTTCGGCCCGGTCCATCCCTTGGGCGAACGCAGCACGATCATCGGCCACCGTGGACGCTCCGTGAACCCGTGTTCGCGTGCCTCGCGCTGAATCTCCTGGATCTCGGCGAGCGCGCGATCGAGCGTGCTCGCCATCAGTTGATGCATCGCTGCCGGATCGTCGCCCGAGACGAAATACGGCGTGTGTCCATAGCCGATGAGGAGGCTCGTGAGCTCGTCGTCGCCCAACCGCGCCAGCACCGTTGGGTTGGCGATCTTGTATCCGTTCAGGTGCAGGATGGGGAGGACAGCCCCGTCGTGCAGCGGATTCAGGAATTTGTTGGAGTGCCAGCTGGCGGCGAGCGGTCCCGACTCCGCCTCACCGTCGCCGATGACGCACGCTGCCAGCAAGCCGGGATTGTCGAAGACGGCCCCGTACGCATGCATCAGCGAGTAACCCAGTTCGCCGCCTTCGTTGATCGAACCCGGCGTCTCCGCGGAGGCGTGGCTGGGAATGCCACCCGGAAATGAGAATTGGGTAAACAGCTTCTTCATCCCCGCTGCATCCTGCGACACATCGGGATAGAACTCACTGTAGGTGCCCTCCAGATAGGTGTTGGCCACCATGCCGGGGCCGCCGTGGCCGGGCCCACACACGTAGAGCACGTTCAGATCATGCGTCCGGATCAGCCGGTTGAGGTGGACATAGATGAAATTGAGGCCCGGCGTCGTGCCCCAGTGCCCGAGCAGCCGGCGCTTCACGTGCTCGAGCGTCAGCGGCTCACGCAGCAGCGCATTGTCGAGCAGGTAGATCTGTCCGACCGACAGGTAGTTCGCGGCACGCCAGTAGGCATGCAGCAGCCCGACGTCGTCGGTCGTCAGCAGTGGCGTCGCCTTCATGTCAGCGTCAGTCATCATTCGGGGATTCATGTCTGTTGGAGAACGTCCGCTGCGCGTCCTCCTGGAGCGCGTCCGCGTCGACCACGCGTCGCCCGATCACGCGTATCCGTTGATGGCAAGCGTGTCTTTATGCGTCAATTCACCTCTGCAGGTAGTCGTCGCTGAGCGCGCTCGCCTTTGCACGGACATTTCTTGGCTGCTGACATGGCTTGCATCACGCCAGATCAAGCCTGCCACGCCGCAGGCCTTTACGTGGCAAAGAAGAGTTGGGCGTCCCGCACCATTTGACGCGTGCACCACTGTGCATACGATCGGCCGAAGAGTCGACCGAGCACGCGCGAGATCCCCCTCGTCGGCATTTCGTAGTCGATCGCGACACGAAGCTGCGCGGTCGTGCTGACCCGCATCAGATCGAAGCTCATCCGATACGGGCCAATGACGAGCAGCCGAGGCTCACCAACGGTCTCCCACCTCTTGGTCAGCGGCGGCTCGCGCATCGTGACAACCTCGTCAAGGTGGAGTCGCAACCCGAATACTCGTCCGCGAATGACGATGTGCGACCCGACTGAGCGTCCCCGCTGCGCGTCGAGCACTGTCTCCATCCGTCCCCACCCCATTTTCCACGAACGCTTGCTCATGTGTGCAGACAGGCGCGCCTGGTCGTCGAGCAGATCGAACACCCGCTCGGCAGACGCATTGATGGGGGCGCTGTGTTCTTCATGCCGACTGAACATGGAGACTCCCGTTTATCTGCTTGTTCTTCATTGTTGTGGCACCCCACTCAACTGCGTAGGCTGGCTGCGGACGATCTCGACCGAACACCTGGCGTGGAGAGCCACCGCTTGTGAGACCGAACCAAGCACGAAGCGTTCGACCATTCCCCGACCGTGTGAGCCAACGACGATCACGTCGGCACCGAACGCGTCGGCGTCTTCGAGAATCATGCGCTTTGGCGAGCCCGAGAGGACGTCGGTACTGATGATGAGTTGGCGGCACGCCTCGTGTGCTCGAAGTGTGGCCGCAGCATTCTCGACTGCGGCATGCGCCTGCTCGCGTACCTCCTTTTCCATCTCGACAATGCGGCTCACATCCATGCCCTCCCACGACACATAGGTCGTCGGGAAATACGGCGCTACCACCGAGATGACTCGTACCTCGCTACCAGGAGGAGGAGGCCGGCGTGCGATCGCATCGATCGCCGCGTCGCTGTGCCCAGAACCATCGGTCGCCACGAGTATTCGCATCACGTCACTCCTGTCGCAGGTTGCGACTTGCATTGCCGCGCGTCGGATCGTGCCCGGCCCGGGGCGGTACTCTTCGCGCAACGTCGAGGATGCCCAGAGCGCGGCTTGTGCGCGGGTTACATCGCATGGGGGACGTACCCGGCGCTCTCGATGGTGGTAAGCAGGGTGTCACGGTCAATGACGGCTGGATCGTATGCCAGAGTGGCGGAGCCGATGGTGACCGTCTCGACCGTCACGCCAGGAAGACGGCGAAGCGCCTCCGCTACGCTGCGCGCGCAGCCACCGCAGCTCATCCCGCGAATCGGTATTGTGATCTGGTGCATGGCTAGTCCTTACGGGCTCGTGGGCAGCGCGGAACCGATGGCCGGCTTCGGAGTTGCCGCCGCAGGCATCTCACCTGGTTCCGTCGCCGTTGCCGCGACCGGCGTTCGCGGCTCCGCTCTCTTGCTGCTGGGCTGACGAAGACCCGCCAGCTTGATGCGCTTGAGCATCAGCGCGTTGATCGCCACCACGAGGGTGCTGCCCGACATGGACAGCGCCGCGACTTCCGGACTCAGGACGAACGGATAGAACACACCGGCGGCGAGCGGAAACGCGACCACGTTGTAGCCCACGGCCCACCACAAATTCTGGTGCATCTTGCGCAGCGTCGCGCGTGACAACTCAATCGCGGCGACGATGTCAAACGGGTCACTCTTCATCAGGACGACGTCGGCGCTTTCCATTGCGACGTCTGTGCCGGCGCCAATCGCGAATCCCACATCGGCTTGCGTGAGCGCCGGCGCGTCATTGACGCCATCGCCCACCATCCCGTCTCTCTTTCCTGTAGCCTGAAGTTCCGTCAGCTTCTCGGCCTTCTGTTTCGGCAGCACGTCGGCCAGGACACTGTCGATCCCGAGATCGGCCGCGATCCGCTTCGCCGTGGCCGCATTGTCGCCGGTCAGCATCACGACGTCGATGTTGAGCTCGCGCAGCCTTGCCACGGCAGCCTTGGACGTTGGCCTGATCGCATCGGCGATGGCGATGAGACCAATCACGCGAGCCGCCTGAGAGACATGGACGACAGTGCGGCCGTCTCCTTGCAGCCGCGCGGCCTCTGCTTCAAGGCGGCCCATCGCGAGCTTCTGCGTGTCCATCAACAGGCGGTTGCCGAGGAACACCGTTCCTCCAGCCGTCTCGGCGCGAGCGCCCATGCCGTCGAGGCTCTCGAAGCCGGTTGGCGCCGCGACAGTCAGCTTCGACGCCCGGCGCAATATGGCTTGCGCCAGCGGGTGAGCGGACCCCTGCTCGACGGCGGCGGCGGCGGTCAGGAGCACGTCTTCGGTGATGCCGTCTGCGGTTATGATCTCCACCACTTCCGGCTTCCCGACGGTGAGCGTACCGGTCTTGTCGAAGACGATGACGTTGAGCTTCGTCGCGTGTTCGAGCGCAGACGCATTCTTGAAGAGAATGCCGTTCTTGGCGCCAACGTCGGTGCTCACCATGACCGCCATTGGAGTCGCAAGGCCCAAGGCATCAGGGCAGGCAATCACGAAGACCGTGATGGTCATCGTCACCGCGAAGAGCAGCGGTTGTCCGATCATCCAGAACCACACGCCGAACGTCACGAGCCCGATGACGATGGCGGCAATCACCAGCCATTGTGCGGCCTTGTCCGCCAGGAGCTGCGCGGGAGCCTTCGAGTTCTGCGCCTCCTGCACGAGCTTTACGATCTGCGCGAGCGCCGAGTCGGCCCCCACTTTCGTCGCCTTGTAGCGAAAGGTGCCGTTCGTATTGATGGTTGCGCCGACCACCGTGGCGCCTGGCCCCTTCTGTACCGGCATCGACTCGCCTGTGAGCATCGACTCGTCGACCAGCGAGTCGCCTGACTCGATCGTACCGTCGACTGGGATCTTGTTCCCCGGCCGGATGACGACGATCTCTCCAGCCAATACGTCCGCCGTCGGTACTTCTACCTCGGCGCCGTTCCGAATGACAAAGGCCTTCGCTGGCGTGAGATTCATCAGCGCCTTGATCGCTGACGAGGCCCCTGCCCGTGCGCGCATTTCCAGCCAGTGGCCGAGCAGGATGAACACCAGCAGGACACTCGCGGCTTCGAAGAACTGCCCGCCCCCTTCGAAGAAGAAGGTGACGCCCACACTGAAGAGATATCCAGTGCCCACGCTCAATACGATCAGGGCAGCCATGCCCAGCGTGCGCTTCTTCAACCCGCGCCACGCGGAGACGAAGAACGGCCAGCTTGGATAGAGAATCGCGGCGCTGGCGAGGAGAAACAGCCAGAGGTTGAGCTTCAGGCCGAACGGCGGCGCTGGCGGTTCGAACATGCCCGCCATCGGCGCGTAGATGAAGATCGGAATGGTGAACGCCAGGCAGATGAAGAAGCGGTTGCGCATGTCACGCACCATGGCCGGCAGGTCCTTTCCGCCATGACCCATCTCGTGCGCCATCTCCGCCGGCATCGAAGGCGCCACCCCTCCTGGTCCCGCGTGACCGTTGTGACCGTCTGGTGCGGAGACAGCTGGCGGCGCTGGCGTGCCTTTCGGCGCAGCGATCGGCGGCGGTGGAGGGGGCGCATCCGGTACCGTGTGGCCCGCGTGGCTGTCGACATCGGGCGCAGCAGGGGCGGGTGCCCCCGCGGCTGCGGGCGTCTGGGGCGCGGTGGCGTCGGGCGA
>JANOIJ010000185.1:0-24005 GCA_031407575.1 Gemmatimonadaceae bacterium
TCCACCACCACCGCCGCCGCCGCCACCGAAGCCGCCGCCGACCTCACGCTCTTCGTCCTGCGGAACCGAATCGCGCAGCGTCTTGCCGAGTGACTTGAGCGTCTCGCTCGCCAGCACCCACTCGTAGCGCGTGGAGTCGACGACGAAGCGAATCGCCTTGTGGTCCTTCGTGAAGTTCAGCGTCGTGAAGGGAAGGTTGTTCGCCTCCACCGGCTTCCGCGCCGTCATCGACAACGCCTCGGCGAGCTTCTGATGATCGAACAGCGGGCGCTTGGTGGTGCTCGTGGGCACGACCAGGGTGAAGCGCGAACCGTTCTTGTCCTTCCAGTTGTACCAGAGCGAGTCGGTCTTGCCGAGCCACCGCGGTTGCAGGTTGCCCGCGAACACGACCGAACGCAGCGCTACCGTGCTGTACCGGTTCGCCAACGTCCAGTTCGCACGCACGCGCGGCTCTGCTGATGCGGTCGAAGCAGGAGAGGTCTGCGCGGTCGCCGTGATCGGCAGGGAGGCAACCATCGACGTCGCGATGGCGAGCCGACGCAACGCGAGATGCGGGATCGCCGTGGATCGGGGGGACATGCTTCGGTTCTCCGGAAAGAGCTTCTGGCGGCTGCGATTCGGGTCGCCCGCGAGCTGGATGGGATACTTGAACCTACGTGCGATGGGGAAACTCCGCTGCCAGGGCTGAAATCGCCGAATTCTTGGAAGATCCGAGGAATTCTGCCTGTTTCATCACACAACGGGGAATAATGACCGATTCTGCGGGCACTCGAAATTGATCTCTCTCTCGCGGCGTCGTATTCTCGTTCATGGTGACGCACGTCACCAGCTGACCCCGCCACCACCCCCCACCGCATGCAGCGCTTCCGCGCCGCTACTGCCACCGTCGCGCTCGTCTCGCGTGACGCCGGCCTCGTCGAAGTCTTCCAGTCGCTCATCCTCGAAGAGGCGACATCGGTGGCGGTCTACCCTTCGTTCGAGGGAATGCTGTCCGCGCTCATGACGACCGCGCCCGACGTCGTCGTCTTCGACGACCGCGCGGAATTCGACGCCTTGCAGCAGATGCGCCTGCTGCGACGACGCCTGCCCTCGATTCACATTCTGTACGTCAACGTCGTGGACGAGTCGCGAAGCATCGTGCTGCTGCGCAACGGCGCCGACGACGCCATCACCACGTCCGCCCCCACCCTCGTCGCTCGGCTCCAGTCTGCCACGCGCCGAGCGCGCACGGTCAACGCCGGGGTCCGCATTGCGGTTGGCGACATCGTGTTCGACCGCGAAGCGGGTCGCGTGTGGTGCGCGGGCCGCGAGGTGTCGCTCACGCCGCACGAGCTGGGCGTGGTGGACTGCCTGTTCTGGCACACGCCGACGCCCGTCAACATCGACACGCTCTCCGACTTCGTGTGGGGCGAGAGCTCCTCCACCAACCGGCGGTCGCTCGTGCAGGTGTACATCAGCTACGTGCGGAAGAAGCTGAAGGACAGTACGCAGGTGGCCATCCGGTTCGCGCGCGGCTCGGGCTACGAGTTCTTTCCTCGCGACTAGTTGTCATCCTGAGCGCAGCGAAGGATCTGCACCTCGTTGTCATCCTGAGCGCAGCGAAGGATCTGCACCTGCTGTTCTCAACAGCGAACGTGCTGATCCTTCGCTGCGCTCAGGATGACAAAAGGACGGGCTCAGGATGACAGCATCTTCTCCGCAAAGCGATCGGCCAGCGCGGCGATGGTGAGCGACGGGTTGGCGCCCACCGGACCTGGCAACACCGACCCATCCGCGACATAGAGTCCGGGATGCCCGAACACCTCGCCGAACGAGTCCACCACGCCATCCGCAGCCGATTCGCCCATGGGACATCCGCCAAGCGGATGCACCGTGATCACGCGCTTGAAGTACCACAGCAGGTTGTCCTGAAAATGCTGCGCGCCCCACGCATTCGCGAGCTCCTCCATCACGCTGCGCACGCCCTCGAAGTACTCCCTCGACGTATCGATGCTCCAGTCGTTCTGGAGCAACCCCTTCTCGTCGAGTGACATCGTCCCGTCGGGAACGTCGCGGCCCATGCCGAGCAGCGGCAGCGAGCAGTTGGACCGCGAGCCGGCGCCCAACAGCGCCGACATCTGCGCGCTGAGGTTGGAGCCGCCCGAGAGACGCAGCGCTTGCTTGATCCGGTTCAGCGCGAAACGGATCGCGCGCTTGGTGGCACCGGTGGTGTCCGTCATCTCGAACATCCACGTCATGAAGCTCGGGATTCCGGCCTCCTGAATGTAGAAGCCGCGGCCCTTTTCCGTGCCGCCATCCAGCGCGTCGCCCACCCTCAGTGCCGACGTGATCACTGGCCCGCGGCTCGGCTCCATGGTGCGGCTCTTCTTCTTGCCCGTCGCGTCCTTCTCGCTGCAATCCACGGCGAACGTCAGCAGGTCGCCATTGCCGCAGAAGCGCGAGCCCAGCGTCGCGCTGAGCGATGGAAGCGCCGCGCGATTCTTGAGCAGCAGGTACGGCGATCCGAAGGTGCCCGCAGCGAGGATGAGTCGACCGGTCGTCACGTTCTCGAGCGGCATCTCGCGCGTCTTGCGCGGCGTGCCCTCGAACGACTCGTCGTGCTGCACGAACTGCACGCTGTAACCGCCGCCTGGCTTTGGCGCGAACGTCCTTGCTTCCGCGAGCGTGCGAATCTCCGCACCCAGTTCCTTCGCGCGGCTGAGGTAGTTGTAGTCGAGCGTGTTCTTCGCGCCGTAGTTGCACCCGGTGTCGCACTCGCCGCACATGAGGCACGTGAGCCGCGCGTGCCCGTGCAGGTTCTGCTCGCCGCCGATGATCGGCTCTCCCTTGGCAGGCGGCCGTCCTGCATTCGCGAACGTGACGGCCAACGGCGGCAGCATCCAGTCGCGCCCTCGGCCGATCTTTACAGCCGCCTCGAACATCGCCTTCGTCTTCGGCGTGTCGCGATAGCCATCCTCCCCGAACGGAAACGGAGTGGCGCCGAGCATCTTCTCGGTGGCGGCGTAGTGCGGGTCGAGCGTGGCGCGGTCCACTGGCCACTTCTTACCGCCACCGCCCGGGTCGTCGTTGATGAACCACTTCTCGTCCTTGCGCAGCAACACGTTCGCATAGATGAGCGATCCGCCCCCAAGCCCGCTCGACACGAGACCTTCGAGACCGGAGAACGACCAGACGTCGAAGAGACCGTAGCATCCGCCGCTGGGATCCCAGAACATGCGAGACATGCCGCTTGGCGTCCGCGGAAATGATCCCGGCGGATACGCCTTGCCGCGCTCGAGCAGCAGCACGCGCCACTTCGCCTGCGCCAGCTTGTACGCCATGACGGAGCCGCCGAATCCACTCCCGACGATGATGGCGTCATAATGCGTGTCAGTCGGCATGCATCAGCTCCGGGTGCTGGGGGGAAAGCTGATGGGACTTTCGATCAGGTGCACTGCGAGCGGGTCGCCGCTGCGCTTGAACCACGAGGCATCACTCGCCGCATCGGGATCGAGCGTCCACGTACCCGGGCTGTCGATGCCGAGCGGAAAAATTGTGAGCTTGCCCGAACCATCGATGAACATGCGCAGGAAGTTCTTGAAGTTGGGATTGGCCTGCGCGCTGTAGACCTCCTGGTCGTGCAGGCCTGCAACGAGGTTCGCGACGATGAGGTACGTGGCCATCAGCATGCCGCCGAGCAGTGTGCCGAACACCGCCATCTCGATGGCGAGCGCAAGCTGCGCCATCACCGACGCGGTGGACAGGTGCAACACACCGGCGTTGAGCTTCGTGAGCGCGACGAGCAGCGCGATGCCGAGCGCCAGATGCAGGACGCCGTGCAGCGTACCGAAAAGCAGTGCAAAGATCTGATCGCGTCGTGCCTGGCAGCGTCGTGAAGCCAGGGCGAATGCGGCGAGACCTGCGATGATGACCAGCGCAAAGGTGAGCACGGCCGGACTGCGGACGAACACCCCCAGCAGCGCCCTGATCACGCGGCCCGCCGGTTCCTTCTCGGCGATCTCGATGAACGTTGCGCCGGCGGTGCGCAGGAAGTTCTGGAGCGAATCGACCGGAATGGTGGCCACGTCCGGGTAGAGCTGCCGCGGCCACTGCAACAAGTGAGTCCGGCTGGCGCTCTGCACGACGAAGCCGAAGACCATGTAGAGGAGCGCGAGCATCAGCCCGAACCACTTGTTCCACCAGACGAACGGCAACGCGCGCCAGACTCCGGCGCGCGACGCGCCCACGTCCGGATAGACGCTCGTCCGATCGAAGCGTTCCGTCGCTCGATCTCCCTTTGGAAGCTCGATGGACGCGGGAAGATCGTGCGTGCCCGAGAGAAATGCGCCGCCACCGCCAGCGTTGATCTTGTGCCGGTTGCTGCCGTCCGCCGCCTCGAAGCGCGCGTAGTTGTGCCGATCGCCCGTGAGCGTGACGGCCAGCGTCGCCTCGCGACGCTCGATGAGCGCGCGCTCGATGAACGAGAGACTCTTGTACGGCCGCGCAATCCCGAATGCCGACTGGATCCATGACGGCTCGGCTGTACAGAGGATGACGCGATCGCCCTTCTGGAGCTTGCTCGACGCGTCCATGAAGAATTCCATCTGCGGACGGTCGATGTCGCGCTCGAGCTGGATGTCCGTGGCCCAGAGCCACCACCCGTGCGGCAGCTTGAGGACGAAGTAGCTGCGCGTCTGCCGCGTGCGCCAACCGCCAATCCACGTCGGCTGGCAGAACAGGCGGAGAAAGCTCACCAACCCGTCGTACCAGTCGTGGTTCCCCGGTATGGCATACAGATCGAGCGGAGGCTCGGCGAACGGGAGCGCCGCGCGGTATGGACCGATCAGCCGGTTCTCATAGTTGTCGCGGCTCGCGGCGGGATAGACCTCGTCGCCGCCCATGACCAGAAGCTCGCCACGCCTGAGGTCCGGTGCGCCAGGCACGCCGAGCGACTTCTGCGCGAGCGCCCAGGCGACGGCGTACGTCGGATCGAAGCCGTCGCCCAGGTCGGCGACGAAGTCGAACCAGAGCTCGGGCTTTGCACTGTAGTCGTGAACCTTGTCCGTCGGCCCTGCGAGCAGCGCCTGTACCTCTCGCTCGTCCACGAGCGAGATGACGCCCGCCGTCTGGTAGGCCTGCATTGCGATGCGAAGCAGCTGGGCCGGATTGAACCATCCGACCATCGGCATCCGCTTGAACTCGAGATCGCTGTCCGACCGTGGCCGGGGAGGTGGCTGATCCGTCACGCGCGTGCGTCCGTCATAGGCGACCGAGGACGCCGCCGTACACGTCGGCGAGCTGTCCGGCGAAGAACTTTCCGAATCGCGCCACTGCAGCGGCACCGTCCATCGCGGACTGCGTGCCGATGGGACGGATGGTGCCGAGCAGCGATGCGAAGTCGCCAGCACCGAGCGTGAGGATGCCCGCGCCGACAACGGGCGCCGACGCGTCGGTGCCCTTGTGCAGCGTGGTGTAGAGCGTGGTGGTGTCGCGCAGCAGGTCGAAGCCGGCATCGTCGCGCACGTGCTTCTTGCCGGCGAGGTAGTACTGTGCGCCGCCACTCTGGAAGCCGAGCTCGTAGACCATGTGCCGCAACGATTGATCCGTCGTGGGCGCAAAGAGGTTGAACACGCCCACCGATGCGGGGCTTGGGCTTCCAAGCGGCGCAAAGATCACTTCGCCGGTGAGCTCGCCGAGGTGCGCCGGGTCCTGCACGAAGCGCTCGACGTCGCGCACAGTGACGGTCGCGTGCATGGTGAGCCGCTCGCCCGCTGTCTCTCCGCGAGCGGCGCCAGCCTTGGGGTCGGTTTCGCCCATCGCGAAGAAGCCGCCCATCGTCTCACGAAAGGTGATGCCTGTTGTGTCGTCGCTCATCTGTGTTGCTTCGGGAGTGAAGGGAATGCCCTGTGGTGTCATCGCCGCGAGGTAGCGCGCGGCGTCCATGTAGCCAGTGTCCACCAGCGTTCGCGCATCGATGCGCCCGAGAAAAAAGTCGGGGTCGAGCGGCAACGGTGTGGCGGGCCGGATGACGTGCAGAACGACGGGTCGCGTGCGTCCGTTCGGCTGCTCGCCGCGCGCGATGCGTTCGTTCAACTCCGCGATCTGCCTGAATTCCTCGAACAGCTTTCCGTTCGCGCTCAGCTCGATCATGTGGACGTACTGGCGAAACGCGCCGGGATAATACGTCGGCGTGTTGCCGATGCACCACACGACCCAGAGCTCATCGGCGCCGCGACGCACCGCCTCCATGAGGTTCGCGTCCTTGATCCACACGGCGTCCGTCCACGTGGTGCCACGCGCGTGCACGGGCGGCATGAAGATCGGCAGCGAGATGCCCGCGACGAGCAGGTCCATGTCGATGTCGGTGTGCGGGATCACCTCGGCGGTCTTGCGCACGAAATCGCAGACGTTGAAGGTGCCCGCCATTCCGGTCGACGCGCGGATGCGTGCGATGTCGATGCCGAGATGCGGGAACACATCGCCGACGATGCCGTCGGCGTCGCCGAGTGCCATCGCGTTCGGCAGGTTGAGATAGTCTCCGAATGACACCGGTGACGCGAAGGCCTTCACGTTCAGCGTGCGCCATCGCTCGCACATCTCCGTCGGAGAAAGTCCGGACAGGAGCATCGCGAGGTTCATCGTGCCGCCGGAGGTGCCGTCACCGTGATCGAAGGTGATTCCCGCATCCTCGAGCGCGAGCAGCACGCCCGCCTGGTAGGCGACGCGCATGCCCCCGCCCGCCAGGATGATGGAGCGGCGCGTCGTCATGCGTCGTCGCGGATGCGGTTCCAGTACCAGAGCGCGAGCACGCCGGTGAACAGGTCGAACACCGCGACGGCCCAGCCGAGTGGCGCGAGGATTCCGCGCTGCACCATGATGGCCAGGGCGACGAATGCGCCGAGCTTCTGCAGCGCAGCCCAGAAGAGCATCAAGGGCTGCTCGGGTCGCGCGCGCAGCGCCTGCCACATCACGCCCCCGAAGAGCAGCATGAACATCCCGAGGGTGCCAAACAAGTGCGCGGTGGTGCGCGTCGCCTCGGCGCGCATGATGCCGAGCACGAATGACGGTGCGACGATCATCGTGAGCCCCGTGGCCATGGTGGCGACGGCGATGAAGAGCAGCACGGTGCGCGCGAGTCGTTCGCCCGGTGTCATTTGCGGAGCCCGCGGAGCGCGATGAGCCAGAAGTAGGCGGCCATCACCAGAAACTCGACCGTCCAGATGAGCGTGCGAATCGTGTTCACGAACATCCAGCGGCTGAGCACCGTCGTCAGGCGCGCCTGATCGGTGATGCCCGCCTTCATCTCCTGGTTGACCGGGAAGATCACCATCGTGGTGAACGCTGTGGCGACGAGCACTGCGACCAGCAACGCGATGGGCACCCAGCGGTAGCCCGTCCGCCACTCGCGCCACACCATCACCAATCCGGCGATGAGCATGAGCACGGTCATCACCGTGAGGAAGCGCGTCGCCGCCTCCACCTGCGGTATGAACTGCAGGTGATAGTTCGCCGGTGTCAGCTGGGGCGCGACGGGGAATGAAAACAGCACGAGCGACCAGCCCGTACCGAAGTACATGGCGGCGCACGCGAGCAGGAACACCGCGTTCGCGATGTCGAACTTCCGGCCGGTGCTGACGCTCGCTGACTCAGCCATTGCGTCGCCGCGGCGGCGGTAGCCACTCCTCATCCAGCCCGAGGTTCACGACGCTCTCCATGCCCTCGGGGCGCTCGGTCGGCTGTTTGTCGTGCGTGAGGAACCAGCACTCGAAATGGTCGTCGAGCACGCCGTTCGTCTCGGGGAAGAAGGCGGTGAACACGGGATCCGCACCGATGTCCAACGTCTTGAGCGGCGCCAGTCGCGGATGCGGACCGATGGTGAGTCGCGCTGAACCCTTACGCGCAGTGCCCATGCCGAGTCGTCCGCTGAAGTAGACGTACGACTTGAAGAGCATGCCGCGGTACGCGCAGAAGTTTGCGCCCGGAATGTTGAACACCGGAATTGCCGGCAGCTTCGGCTTGTCGATCTCCACAAGCATGGCGAGCTGGCCATCGAGGTCGTACTGGCTGCTCACCGTCGTGTCGCCGATGATGAAGTCGAGGTTGGCCTTGTGCTTGGGCATGCCCCAGATGCCCTTGCCACCCTTGACGGAGATGTCGGTGCTCACCGGCAGGTCGAACACGTACTGGCCAAGCTCGTAGTGCTTCTGGAAGACCATCGGCAGCAGCGCGGGCGCCGGCTTTCGACCGCGTGTGACAGCGATGGCGATGCTGTACTCGATGTACTTGCCGATGTTCGTCTCGCGGTAGTCCACCACGGTGATGACGAGCAGGCCCCTACCGAACAGCTTGAAGGGATGCAGCTCGTTGCCGGGCAGCAAGCGCGCGGCGGCGTCCGCGTTGATCGGAAACGCGGCCATCAGCGCCGGCGTCTTCTTCGAGCCCACGGGCAAGTGAAATGGAATGCCGTCCACCAGTGAGTAGCGGCCGGTCTGCTCGCGAAGCCGTCGTGGCAGGAAACTCATTCAGTGCCTCTCGAGGGCGTTGGCCATCGCGGGATAGGTGTCGCGCACGGCATGCTGCCCCATGAAGACGTCGAGGTGGCCGTACGTGTCGAAGATCTGGAGCGAATGCCGCCCAGGCTGGTGCCGCTCGAAGAAGTCGAACGTGTGCTGCTGCCCTTCCGGCAGGAAGCACAGGTTCTTCGCGCCGGCAAAGAAGGCAAAGCGCGCGTCGGTCTGCGGCGCCTTGGCCACGAAGTCTTCAGGCAGCTGCGAATAGTTCTTCACCGAGACGAGGTGTCCGCGCTTCACGCACTGCGCCATCTGCCGAAAGAACGAGAACGGGACTTCCTTGAACTCGCCCTTGAGCCATTCGTGCGTGGCGTCGTTGAGATTCTCGTGTCGCCAGAGCGCGGGGAAACCGGTGCCGTACACGAAGCTCACCATGCGGCAGACGGTGTTGTCGCATTCGTGATGCGTGAGCTTCACGAATCCCGTGAGCGCCCTGGCCAACATGGAGGGTGCGTGCACTCCCCAGCCCGGGCTGACGTACGGCGTCATGGCGCCGAGTGCTGGGACGGCGTAGCGCAGCTTGACGCGTGAAAACGGCGGCACCACGGGATGCAGCGTCACCGCGTTGGCCACGATGGTCGTCACCTGCGGAACGAGGCCGGCCACCGCGGACATCATGAAACTCGTGGAGCCCTGGCAGTGGATGACAGCGTTGATGCGCTCCGTTCCCGTCTCGCGCAGCACCGTCTGCACCGCGGCGGGATGGTCGTGGACGGCCGCATCGTCGAGCGTCCACTCGTTGGGCGGAACGTCGATGCTGGCGCGCCAGTTCTCGAGCCAGACGTCATGCCCACGCGCGATGAGATAGTCCACCAGTGATGTTTCCACCGGCGCGCGGAAGATGTTTGCGCGCACCCCGGCACCGTGCACGAAGAGCACCGGCGGCCGAGTGGGTGCGACGGGGCCACGGACGTTGATGACGTTGCACACGATGCCATCCGCAGTGCGGACGTCCACTGTCCGCTCAGTGTACTGTCGTGCGGATCGAGCGTTCGCTAGCCCGTCAGGGTCCATGTACACTCAACGTTCAGTGTGCGGTCACTCGGCACCGTCGTCGGCGCGGGTACGCTAACCGTTGCTGGAGAGGTGCGCAACTCGCGACCTGTCGAGACGCATCCGAAGTCGGCCGAAACGAGTTTAGGCAGCGGGCAGATTTGATGCCTGTGAGGGCTGCTCGTCGATGGGCGAGTTCCCCCGAGAGTGATCGCCATCACAGTTCGGTGGGAGCTTCATTCGTGCTGCGTCGAGCGCCGAGGACGGCGACACGTCATCCGGTGGACGCGTTCAGCGCCCGGGCGCCCGCCGGCGACGCTTGTAGTATCGCCGCGACTTCGCGATGCTGCCGCACGTGGCCATGCTGCACCAGCGCCGCGTGTTGCTCTTCGTTTCGTCGCGAAAGAACCAGCCGCAACTCGGACACGCCTTCACGCGGCGCAGCACGTCCGGCGGTGCCGTGAGCAGCGCGACCGCGGCTTCCACGAGACGCCAGCGCAATGTCGCCGAGAGCGCACGGTCTGTCGGAATCCTGCGAACTACCCGGCCACGATCGCTGGAGAGACAGGCGCTCCTTGCGGCGGCCGCCGCGTCGGTCGCGAGCAGGTCGAGATCAGCGGCGGAGGGATCCCGGGACTCGATGACCGCGCGGAAGATCCGCTCGAGCCTGGCCCGAAGATCCCGTAGCCGGCGGAGCTCCGTGCGGGATTCTCGTGCCGCAGGCGATCGCGCGTCGGCGCGCGTGAGCAGGCCAGCCGCTTCGCCGAAGCGGAGCGCGTCGTCGAGCTCCGCCAGGTAGTCGTCCGACTCGGCTGTGGTCCAGTCGTGGATGGTGTTGAGGAAATCCAGGACGGGATTGCCTCCAACGAGCTCGAACGTGTGAGAAGCCATGGCGTGAATGTACGCGCAGGTGGTCCGTCATACCAGCAAAGGGCACTTGACAGGTGAGATGCGATGTATCACCGTCAATACGAGCTTTGTTGGTTGCTCGCCAGAACGTGCGCAGCGAGGATCGAAGTGGGCTCGTCGAAGGGTCCGCAGCACCGCCGTATCAGCGCGATCTGTACGCCCAATCGGCCGAATCGGCGTCTGAACTGGTGTCACGTCACGAGCGCCACGCCTGACGCCAGCGCGCGTGCGGTCGGCCCACCGTTCAGGATCCCCTGAGGAGCCCGAAATGAAGCGTGCGATTGGAGTGCTCGGAGCGCCCTCGAGCATCGGCATCAAGCCCTATGACGACGGCAGCATGCGCCGTCTCGACCGTGCGCCCGGCGTCCTGCGGTCACAGGGACTCATCGACCGCCTCGGTGCCCGTGACTTCGGTGACGTGGTCCCGCCCGCGTACCGTGATTTCGTCCGTACTCCCGGCACGCCGCGCAACGAGAGCGAGGTGGTTCGCTACTCGCATTCCCTGGCAGCCGGCGTCGCGACCACCCTCGACCATGGTGCCTTCGCCGTCGTGCTCGGAGGGGACTGCAGCATCGTGCTCGGTTGCCTGCTTGGCGCGCGGCGCAGGTACTCGCGCGTCGGCCTGGTGTACATCGATGCGCATGGCGACGCCGCGACGCCGCAGCTGTCACGCACCGGATCCGTCGCCAGCATGTGCCTCGCCCTGGCAGTGGGACGCGGTGACTCGCCACTCGCGCGGCTCGACGGCGCAGCGCCGTTGGTGCGAGACGAGGATGTCGTGGTGATCGGCCGGCGCGACGACGCGGAGTCGCCGTGGTATGGGCAGGACGAAATCCGCGCAGGACCGATGCTGGACGTGCCACATGCCGAGATACGGGAGCGTGGAATTTTGGAGACCGCGCGGCTCGCGCTCGAGCGGCTGGAGCAGACCGGCGTCGATGCGTTCTGGATTCACATCGATGCCGATGTCCTCGATCCCGCAGTCATGCCGGCGGTGGATTCTCCGGAGCCGGACGGCCTGTCGCTCGATGAGGTGACTGTGCTCATTCGCAGCCTGCTCCGCGATTCGCGCGCGACTGGACTGGAGCTCACGATCTACGATCCCCAGCTCGATCCGGATGCCGTTTGCGCCGCCCGATTGGCAACGCTCCTGGAACGAGCGTTCGCTGCGGAACCTGCCGCGGAGAGCCAGTGATGATCGCACGCAGCTGGCACGGGCGTGTTCCCGCCGCGAAAGCTGACGCGTACTACGCGTATCTGTTGCGCACCGGCCTGGCGGACTACCGAGCGACGCCGGGCAATCGTGGCGTGCTCGTCTTGCGCCGCACCGATGGCGATGAGACGCATTTCGTGCTGACGACGCTGTGGGAGTCGCTGGACTCGATCCAGCAATTCGCCGGCAGTGACCACGAGCGGGCGCGCTACTACCCCGAAGATGACGACTACCTGCTCGACCGTGAGCCGTTCGTCACGCATTACGAGGTGCTGTCCGACCGTCCCGCGTCCGGCGTTGGGGAAAGCGCCGGCCACCAGCCGGGACTTGCCCCGGTTTGATTTTCAGGGCGGAGGTGAATCATGGCGAAGCGAAGGATATCCGTCGGGCCTTTTCGGAGGAGTTCGAGCTCGAGCGAGACAATGCGCGACTCCAGCAGGAGGATGAATTCCTAAAGGCGGTCATCTCGGAATTCCGGATCGTCGCCGTTTCCCCTTGTCTCGTCACGGGCGCCCGGACGGGCCGATCAGGCTCGGATCTGGAGCAACGACGTGAACCCAGATAACGAACGCTGAGCACGCTGACACGACGCACGCTGAAAACGCTGGACTGCTATAGCGGCGATACGCGCCCGCGCGCCTTTGCGACGTCGCAACGTCAAAACGCAGGTCCTGCGCCGTTCTGCGTGCGCAGTATCTGCGTATTCAGCGTTCGCCGTCTGGGTTGCCGTCGTCTGGGTTGCCGTCGTCTGGGCGCGCCGTCGCCTGGGCTGCTAAGGGCTGCACTCAACTCTTGCCCAACGCGCGCAAAATCGGCGTGACCCAGAAGAACAGGAACTCGCGCGCCTGCGGAAACTCGGATCCCATCACTGTCACCAAAGGCACGCCACCAATGAGTAGCAGGTTCATCACCATCGGCCGGTCCCACGTCACTTGGCCCGCAGCCGTGCGTGCGATGCGGCTCAGCGTTGGATTGCGATTCATCTGGAAGAGCGTGGCCATGACCATGGTGATGGTGACGCCCATCAGCGTGAACATCGACACCTTCACCAGCGTCTCCGGCTCGAACGGATACGACGACAGCAGGATCGTCGTGAGCGCGAGCGCCAGGATGAGGTTCAGCGCGAGATAGCGCAGGTGGCGCGTGACCCATTCCACGTAGTCGATCACATAGAGCGCCAGCAGGTCCTGCACCATGTCGTACATGTCCCTCGCGCGCGCGGGCGCCCGGGCCGGCTCGGCACCGTCCGTGGACGGCGACTCGAAGAACCGCGCGTCGCCGGCCTTCGCGGCCTGGCACAGCTCCTCGTGCATGGCCACCAGCGGCTCCGGCACACGGTGATCGAAGGCCGTGCTCTCCGACCGCAGGCCGCGGAAGCGAGGCGACCGCTCGCGCGGCGGACTGATGGACGGTGCGTACTTGGCCGCCTTCAACTCCAGCCAGATCGCCTGCGCCGCGCGATCGATGGTGAGCTGTGCCGTGGCACGCGACGCCGCACTGAACGGCGTAAAGCGCGTGAGTGCCGCGACGGCCAGTGGAAGGCGATTGAACGCGTTGCCGAGCGGCATCGCCTCGACATTGAGCAGGCAGTGGCGCAGCCCGCGCCACACGATCACGAGGCGATAGAGTCCCCACGCGCTCAACGCCAGCGACGTCAGGATCAGGAAGCGCAGGAGCAGGTCGAACGCGCTCGGAAACCCATGCACCCCCAACACCGCAGCTTCCATCGTGCGCTGAAAGCGAACGGTGAGATAGAACGCGAACAGCACCAGGGCGATCAGCGTGAATCGCGCGCTGTTCGCGGGCATGAGGCTCAGCAGTCCGCCGCGAATCGACTGCACCGAGAGGCGAAAGTTGTCGCGCGTCCCCGGAACGCGCGCACGATCCCGTGCGAGCCGAGCGCGAGGTTGGTGTGGCCTGGAGATGCGCTCCGCATCGATGCGGCCGTCCATGCACGCGGCCTCGAACGCCGACACCTCAGCCAGCAGCTCCACGCGCTTCAGGTGCCACGTACTCCAGGCAATGAGAATGGCGCCACCCACGATGAGCGGCACCAGGGGCGTGACGCCGCTGCTGAGGTGCAGCGCCCGCATGAAGAACATGGCCGCGATGGCGGGATCGAGCGTGACGACGTTCGCGATGAACCACGCCGTGACGGCCAGGTAGAGGAGCGCGAGGATGATCAGCGAGATGTGCTGCGAGCGGCTGGTCACTGGAAGTCGGATGCTCTCGCTGGGCAGGCGCTTCCAGAGCAGTTCGAGAGACGGGCGCGCTTCTGATGGACGCGGCGGCCTGACGGGAAACGGGCTCCCGGCCAATCCTGCGTCCGACTCCTCGTCGTCGGCGTCGGTGCGCCCGAACCACAGCGCGGTGATCCCCGCCGCAATGGTGAGCGAGAGGATCGTCAACAAGAGGATGGACGCCATGACGGAGCGCACGTCGCCATGCATCTGGGGACGCGCGAGGATCAGCACCAGCGGCGAGAACGCGCACACGACCGCCGCGAAGCGAAAGAGCGTCCACGACCTGCGGTGCTGGAGCAACTCCGCGCCATGTCGCCCCCAGAGTGCCTCCGATTCCGTCGGCAGCAACGGAACGGACAGCGGCGTGTCCACACCCGCCGCGTCGTCGGGCGGAGTTGTCGCGCGCTCCGGTGCGTTGGTGCGCACGAGGCCCCTCACCCTGAGCGTCATGTCGCGAATACGCCGCCCCGTGGCGACGAACTGTGTGGAGAAGATCGCGATGAGCCCGAGCAGGAGTGCCGCGGTGATGATGGCGTCGTCCCACTCGCGGTTCACGCGTTCGGCGATGCTTCGCGTCTCCTTCGCATCACGCCACACGACGTACCCCGCGTCGCGCCGAGACTCGACCGGAGCTCGCGTGGCGATGAGCGGCAGTTGCGCCGTGGCACCGACGACCGTGACCCACACCGGCGGGTATGACACGCCGTGCGACTGAAACGGAAACCCGTAGTCGAGCATGTGACTGCCCGCGCCCACCTGCCTGAGCATCGCGTTGTACGTGCCTTCCGAGATGTCGCTCGTGAAGACCAGCCGCTGTCGGTCCTCGTTCTGCGTGAGATCCCAGAACTGGCTCTCGAGGAACAGCGGATACGTCGACACCACGAGCGTTCCGCGCAACTGCTCGTTGACTTCCTGCCGCAGGTAGAGCGCGTGGCTACCGATGAGAAAGACCTTTACGTCGCGCAGGCGCTCGCGAACGATGTTCGCGAGAAAGAGGCGATCGCGCACATCAGTCGCCAGGATGCCAACCGCGCGGATACGGTGCAGGCGGAGCGTCTGCTCGATGTCGGCAAGCGTGCGCTCCATGATGGGCGCGGTCAGCTCGGACAGTGGCGACGGGCTCTCGGATGCGGACGCCGGATCCTTCCACTCCAACCTCGTCCGTGGACCGCCAGCGAGTGTGTCGCTCGCCGATGGGCGTCGAGTGTACTCGCGACGGAGCCGCGAGATGTTCATCGGAAATGGGATCTGGAGCGGCAGCGTGTCGGGCCGGATGGAGTCGCTCAGCGTGACCAGCGACGCGGGGTCGACGATCTTGCTCCGTGTCGTATCGCGCAACGTCTGGCCGAACAACGTGCCGGACTCGTTCAGGTACGCGACCTCCCCGCGCTCGATGCCGAGATTGTCGTGCAACAGCTGCTCGATCCGGTCCTTGAGCACCGTGACGGTGTTGACGGTGGCGAAGAACTGGATGCCCGGTGCCGGGCACGCTTGTCGCTGCGCGGATTCGGCCGGCGCGAGGTGCGGGCAGCCACTCAGCATCTGCTTGTTGCTCGCCGCCGTCGCGCCTCCGCTGACGATGAGCACGTTGCGGTTGGACATGCCGGCGTGCCAGTCCTCCAGCGCATCGCGCAGGGAACGCGCCGAGCCGGAGAACACCGGGCCTACCACGCGGAGGGTGTCGTCGAACGTGCGCGGCGCGGTGAGACGCGACGCGGACGAGTCGCGGCAGCTGAGTACGGCATCGCGGTCCGTTGCGGCCGCGCGGAAGGCAGTCGCATGAATGCCGCGCGTCGGCGTCTCGCCCACCAGGTAGACCAGCGCGATCGAATCGCGCGGATACGCCGACGACCGGAACAGCAGCACGCCAGGCGCCCGCGTGCGAAGTGAATTCCCGAGGTGGTCCGACGCCTTGTGCACCGTGTCGGCATCGACCGTCCACGGCAGCCAATACCTATCCAGCACATAGCGGCTCTTCTCCATCGCTCGGCGAACTGACTCGAGGCCGGAGTCGAACGCCCAGTCGAGATGCGAGTCGAGCGGATCGGGGAGAATGACGATGACGCTGTGCGCGACGGCGATCTTGCGATCGCATCGGTTCGCCTCGAGCAGCGGCCGTCCGGCGGCGAGGTACTCCGACACGAGCGCAGAACCGGTGCGCTCCAGGCTCAACGCCTGCTCCTGCACTGGCGGCGCTGCTCCGTTCCCGCGTTGCGCGTTAGGCGCGCTGGACGCGAGAGCGAGCTTCGCGGTCTGGCGCGGTACGGCAGAGAACGCTGCGATACCGGCGATGGTCAGTGCCGCGAACGATGACGATCGAGTGCCCATGTCGCGTGTCGAAATGTGTGCCGCCTAAACTCCACTTCGACGCACAACCTGACGGTTCCTCGTTGCGGACGCAATGCGCGAGACGACGCAGGCCCCTCGACGTCCGTCGAGGGGCCTGCGAAAACACGCCCGAAAAGACTGCTGCTACTTCAGCGGAATGCGCTGGATATGCAGACCAGTCGTGTCACGCACGCCGAGGTACACGATGCCGCCCTTGCCGAAACCGGCGATGGTCGTTCCAGCCGGCACCTGCACCCGGTCCACGAGCTTGCCGCTGCGATCCAGCACGTCGTAAATCGCGCCGCCCGGTGTGGGCTTGGTGGGAATGGTGCGCACCCAGATGCGACCGTCGAGATCAGCGCGCACGGAACCCGTTCCGAACACCGGCTTGTAATCCGGCAGCTCCGATGCGGAGACCATGTTGATCGGCGGCGGGCCACTCGGCGTACCCGCAGGACCACCCGCACGAACATCCACGCGCGGCGGCGGCGCGGCGCCACCACCACCGGGGCCCATCTCACGCGACATCGTGATCACCATCGGCTGACCGCCGCCGCCACCCATCAATGCTTCGATGCCACCGGCGGCGCCGCCACCGCGACCGCCGCCGCCACCACCGGCCGCCTGGTTTGCCGCACGCGCCGTCTCGATGGCCACCTTGGCCGAATCGAGAAAGCGCGTCTTGTCATCATCCGTCAGGCGCTGCCACTCGTACGGCACCTTGTCGGCGGACGTCTTGTTGCCATCGGCATCGATGAAGTCGACGTGATAGTCCTGCCCGCGCACGAACGCGATGCTGCCGTCGCTCATCACGGTCCAGTCGTCCACGACCGGTAGCGGGTTGATCGTCATGGTCATGCTCATGCCGCCAGTCGGCGTCTGCGTCACGCTGATATTGGTCTTTGGAATCTTGTAGAAGCCGACCGTGTCCAGCTTGCGCGTGGCCAGGTCGAAGCGCACGAGCGCCGAACTGTCCGGCGGCGTCGGTGGCGTGAACGGCACGCCTGGCTGCGGACCGCCGCCGCCGCGCCCGCCGCGGAAACCAAAGTCCATCGTGCGGTAGACCAGCCGCCCCTTCGCATCGAAGCCAGGATTCCCCATCGGGCCGCCGATGAGGAAGTTCACGTCGTTGGGACGCGGTGCTGCCATGGTGCGGACGATCTTGCCGTCCTGATCGAGCACGAGCATCGACAGCGATGCCGGGTCGATGAAGAGCGTGGAGTCGCCGCGGTACGCCATGAGTCCGCCGGGCCGCACGCCATACGCGTTGCCGGTGTTGCTCGTGGAGTCGGCCACGACGCTCACCAACTTCATGTCCTTGTCGAGCATGATCACTCGGCGACGCACCTGGTCATTGACCAGCACGTTGCCATTGGGCAGCTGGCGCACCGCCGCCACGGAGCCGAGCATCTCGGCGCTCGTCGCGGTGGCGGCACCAAGCTGGCGCGTGGTGACCTTGCTCGAGGTGGTCGCGGGCGATCCCGTGGCCGTCGCCTGCACTTGCGCTCCGGCCAGTCCAGAAACCGCGAGCGTGAGAATGAGCGCGCCTGGTGCGCCCTTGTGAATTGCCTGCATCATGGTCCGCCTCGAATGATGATTTGACCGCCGCCACCGCCACCACCGCCACCGCCTCCACCGCCGCCACCCATGAATCCGCCCATGAATACACCACCGCCCGTGTTTCCGGCCGTGCCACTCCGAATGCCTGCGAGGTACCGCTTGTCGAGATGGCTCGCGACCAGCGCCGGCAGCTTGCGCCGCTGATCTGCGGTCAGGAGCGAGTTGATCCGCGGTGCCAGGGCGATGAGCTGGTCCACCGTGGCCTCGCGCGCGGACCGGTACTCGTCGTACGCTCCACCCTGGTCATACTTGTTCGGAAGCGCGGCGAAGGACTTGGCCACCGGCGTCCAGATGCTGTCGAGCCGCAGCGTGTACGCCCGGTTCATGGTCGCCAGGCTGTCCGCCTGCGGTCCCGTGAGCTCGAGCGTATCGCTTTGCCGGAGCAGCTGCGCCATCGGGTTCAGCACGCCACCCGTCCCGTACATCTGCTTGAGGATGCCCTCTGGCATCTTCTGCCCCTCGCGCGTGCGGCCGCGATCCAGCATCTGCGTGAGCGTCTGACGCTCGCGCGACGGACCAACGTCCACGCGCAACTGCATCGTCAGCGTCACCGGCGCGCGGAACGTGCTGAACTGCGGATTGGTGCTGCCGAAGCGCGGGTTGACCTCGTACTTGTACCGTCCGCTCGTCGCGTCAAAGCCGCGCACGTACAGCAGCGTCTGGTCGCTGAAGCTCTGCTGTCCCCAGCCATGCAGCTTGTTCTCGCCATGCAGCAGCAGGTCAGCTGCGCCGAGCGGGTTGCTCACCGAGAAGCTGAGCGTGGCGCGCTGCGGCAGGCGGACCTTCGTGGGATTGAACGAGAAGCTCAGGTTGGCGCTCGTCGTCCACGGGCCCTGGCAGCTGTTGCGCGCCGCGAGATTGCCGAGTTGGCTCGAGAGACACTGCTTTGCGGGACCCGAGCCTTCTGCGAGCAGCTTGGTCATCCCCGCGGCAACGCCCGCATCGGCGGTCGCCGGGTTGAAGACGAACGCGCGGTCGTTGGAGTAGCCGTCGCCGTTGACGTCGCCAGAGATGGACGGCGTGAACGTGTTGCCGCTCGCGAACCGGCCGAACCAGTTCACCCGCAGGAAGTCGAAGAAATTGTAACCCACGCTGTACGTGATCTGGTGACGCGAGTCGAATGCGCCGCGCGTCCACTCGACGTCCAGCGGATTGCCGACCGTGCTGTTGAAGCCACGCACCTGCTCACGGTTGTCGGCCAGCACGTACGACGCCGACCACGAGAGCTTGCTGCTGAAGTTCGTGGGCGAGAGCGACATGCGAAGCTGCTTGCTCTCGCTGCGCAGGTCGGACCGCAGCTCGCTCACGCGGGCGAACTGCTGGCTCACGCGCGCATCGCGCGATGCGATCGCGCCGGTGGCTGGCACGATGCTCGACTGGTTCACGTAGACTGGACGACCGCCCTCGTTCGTCAGCGTGAAACGCGTGGTGGGCTGGAAGTTCAGGTCGACGAAGCTGCTCTGGTGAAAGTTCACGCCGTAGGTGCCTTCCACCGTGACGTTGAACCGGTTGCTGAGCACGGGTCCGTTCCACTGGAGATTGCCGCGCACGCTCGTGCGCTCTTTGTAGCTGTCGCTGAACAGCGTGACGTTCGGCGCGTTGCTGGAGAAGACGCTGCCGTCGCTGCCGTCTGCGCACTTGGTGGGAATGCTCGCGGGATTGGTCGCGTACAGATCCCATTGCGGTGCGGGCGCCGCCGCGCCGACGCAGCTCAACTGTTGCACGCCGCCTGGAAGTCCGGTGTTGTCGATGGCCGTGCCGGCCGACGTGGCGCCAGGCATGTTCTGGAACACGCCGACGCCACCGCGCACCACCGCGCGCGGTCCGCGCACGGCACCGTCGAAGGCCGCGACCTGCGGTGCCTCGCCGACGGTCTTGGAGAAGCCGATGCGTGGGCTGAGGTACAGGCGGTTGGGCGTGACGTCGTTGCGCACCTTGAACAGGCGGTCGATCTCCGAGTTGTACGCCGGCGCGGTGGAGAAGCGATTGCCGTCGATGCGCAGGCCGTACTGCACCTGGAGATCTGGATTCACGCGATACGAGTCGCCCAGCGACACGGCACCCACCGTCTGGCTCGCGCTCTGAAGCCGCGGCGAGAGCTGGCGCGTGTACGACGCCGGCCGGTTGGCCTGAAGGTCAGCCAGCGAGTTGAAGTAGAACGTTCCAAGCGAGTTGGTCGTCTGGTCCTGCTCGTAGCCGTCCTGACGCAGCTCGCTGGACAACTTGAGACGATGCTTGTTGTCGCGGCTGAACCACGACAGCTGATTCAGCACGCCGACGCTCATGTTCGCCGTGCTGGTGCTCAAGTTCGAGTTGCCGCCGAACCCGATGTTGCGGACGCCACTCGTGCCATCTGCAAACGTGGAGTTCACCAGCACGCTGCCATTGGGCAGGAGCGAGTAGGGCGTCCCGTAGTTCTTGTTCGCGTTGACGTTGATGCTGCTCTCGCTGAGCAGCACGTTCTTGATGAACGTGGTGTGGTTCCCCTGCATGCCGGCGCCGTAGTTGGTGCGATCACCACTGTGCGCGGGAAGCTCCGTCGTCAGCTGGCCCACCGGCGTCTGCTTGTTCCAGTTGCCGTTGAACGTGAGGTTGAACGTCTGCCCGGACGTTGAGCCCGGCGGCGTGAAGTTGAGGCTGCCGAACACCGAGCCCTGATCCTGAAGCCGGCTGTTCGGGATGCCGCCGCCGATGGTCGTGGGAATCTTGGCGAGCTGCGCCAGCTGGATGAGCCGCGCCGCAGAATCCGCCGAGATGCCGGCGGCCTGCAGGCCCTCTGCGTCCGTGTTGAACAACGTCTGGAGATCGTTCGCGCGGCGGCCCAGCTGGTACGAGATGTTGTAGTACGCCTTGTCCATCACAATGGGACCAGCCACCGATCCGCCCAACGACATGTTGCTGTACTGCTGACCGAGCGCACGCGCGGTGCGATCAGTCCACTGCATCTTGGGCGAGTCGAAGTTGAGACTCATGTTGCGCCGGATGTAGTTCGATCCGGAACCCGCGGTGATGTTGAACTGTCCGCCGCTGAAGCCGCCACGACTTACGTCGTATGGCGTGGTAATGAGCGACGAGCTCACCTGCGCATCGCGCGGAATGTTCGTGCTACCGAAGTTGGAGCCGTTGAGCGTCGTCGAATTCTGGTCGGCGCTGAGGCCAAGTACCGAGAAGCCGGCTGGATCGCCATCGGCGCCGGTGACTGGCGTGACGCCGGGAATGGAGGCGGCCATTGCATTGAGGTCGCCCTGCTGCGCCGCTGCGACTGCACCAACGTCCGTGCGAATCTCCGTGCCGCTGATGTCACCCGGCTTCTCGCCACGCGTCATGCGCGCACGCTCGGCCACTGCCCGCATGGTATCCAGCAGCACCATGCGCGAGAGCCGCGCGTCGGCGACGAGGATGTCCTGGTCCGCGGTACGCTTCACCTCGAACCGCTTGGGCGCGAATCCGATGGCGGTGATGTAGACGAAATAGTCGCCTTCGCCGCCGGGGAACGTGATGGTAAAGCGTCCCGTTCGGTCGGTACGCGCTGTGCGATTGACGCCGCCCTGCACGGACGTGGCCGTGATGTTGGCGTTCTCGATCGGGACGCCATCAGGACCATCGATGAGACCGCGAATGACGTCGACCTGCTGTGCGCTGGCGTGACCGGTTGGCATGACGACGGCGATCAACGCGGCCACTACTATAAATAGAATGCGGCGAAACACGGGCGTGCGGGATATGGGGAAAATGAGCCTACCGGCCTCGACGCCCGGTTTGACACCCGGGAGGGACAGAAGGGTGCCTGTCTTGTATACGCCGTCCCGGCTGTCTTTGTTTGATGGTTCCGCGTATTTGCTTAGATTGCCCGAGATGCGGCGTCTCGTGTTTCTCGCCCTGATCTTCGCGACGGGGTGTGCTGGTGGAGCAACAGTCCGGCAAACGGGCTCTCGCATCATCACCGATTCCGCCGTCCCGCTCGCCACTGCTCCCACCGCACGCGTGGTGGAGCCTCCGCGGGACACCATTCGTCCGCTCGCCACGCTGGACAGGGGCTGGAACCGCATCCCCGGGCGCGAAGGAACCGGATGCGCGCACGATTCCACGTTTGTCTTCCGCGTGCGGCCCGGATTACCGGACAAGGTGCTCATCTACCTCAACGGCGGCGGCGCGTGCTGGCGCGCGCAAGACTGCGATCCACAGGCTCGCCCCACGTACACCATGAACGTCGACTCGGCGAACGACGCGTCGGTGCGCCAGGGAATCTTCGACGTCTCCAACGAGAAGAATCCCGTTCGCGATTTTACCATGGTGTTCGTGCCGTACTGCACTGGCGACATGCACCTCGGCGCGCGCACAGTGGACTATGAGACGCGCGACACCAGGCCGCTGGCAACACCGCGCGCATTTTCCGTAAAGCACATGGGCGCTGAGAATCTGGACGCGGTGCTCGACTGGGTGTACGCGAACGTCTCGGCGCCGCGCATCGTGTTCGTCGCGGGAAGCAGCACCGGAGCGGTTGCGACGCCGGTCATTGCTGCACAGGTGGCGCGCCACTACGCGCGCGCGCGTGTCGTCCAGTTGGGCGACGCAGCCGGCGGCCTCCGCGCCGACAGCGTACCGCAGATACTCGCACGCTGGGGTGCGATGGATCATCTATGGCAGGACGCCGCATTCCGGAACGTCGACTCGTCGGCCTTCACGTTCGATCGGCTGTATGTCTCCGCCGCGCGCTCGGCACCGCGCGTGCGCTTCGCGCAATACAACACCGTGGACGACGCCACGCAGCTCGCGCTCCTCACGCAATTGGGTGTGAAGGCGACGCCCGTCGCGAGGCTGCTCGTGAGGAACCTCACACAGGTGCGTGACGCCACGCCCTGGTTTCGTTCTTACACCGCGCCGGGCAGGACGCACGCCATCCTTCGCAGCAACGCGATGTACACCACGACGGTGGGCGGCGTGCGCTTCAGCGACTGGCTCGCCTCGCTGGTGAATGGCACTCCGGTGAGCGATGTGGGCTCGGCGCTGTTGACCGCGCGCAAGCCGACTCCCTGACGCAGCGGCGCTACTTCGACGCGAGGCGCGATCGCAGCGCGCAGTTCTCGAAGCGTCGTCCACCGACCACGCCGTCCATCATCCGCGCCATCAGCATCGCCGCGCCGCCACGATAGGCGTCCGGCGGCGGCTGCTCACCGCTGATCGCAGCTTCCGCGGCGTCCACGTACCGCCGCTCGCTCGGATAGCGAGCGACGCTGTCGCGCGCGTAGGCGGCGAGCGTCCGGTGTGCGTCGTTCACGCCAAACAGCACCTGCCGCGGATCTGCGCACGCGCGCGAGAGCAACGCTTCAAACGCCTCCATGCGAACGCCGCGCGGCAGCGTTGCATCGTACAGTGTCTGCTCCAGGGCGGGCTCACCGCGTGTTGGCTGCCGTCGCGGCTGACGCGCAGGCGCGGTGACCACGGAATCGAGAAGGTCGCGTGCGTCGCGCTCGCGGCCCGTCGCGACGAACACCGCCTTGAGCGAACCAAGGCCGCGGTCGAGGATTGCCATGGCCGTGCGATTGTTGTCGATGCTCGGGAGATCGAGCATCGTCGCGCCCACCGCGAGGATCTCGCGCGCGTGGCGCTCGGCGTCGAGCGGCTTGCCGTCCGCCACCTCCAGCGCCACGAGTGCTGAGTGTGACTCTGCGGCCACGCCGACGCCGAACAGGCTGACGAATGGATAGGTCCACACGTCCAGCCGGCCGTTGGCCGGCCCGTCGAGCAGCGCACCGTAGACGTCGGCCGACTCCGCGCGTGCCGCACGCGAGAACTGCTCGCGCGCCGGATGCGCCGCAGCCCGTTGCAGCGCGTCACGCTGCGCTGCACTCAGTCCCGTTGCCGCGGCAAGTATTGCAGCGGACGTCCAGTGCATCGCGCGCGGCCGCGGAAAGAGGGCGTCAGGAATCGAAGGCGCGTTCCAGAGCGGATGGTTTGCGCTGGGCCGACGCTCGATTGCGGACGGAGCGCGCCGACGCCACGTGGACGCGATGGACAGCAAGGCATCGCCCGCGTCCTTCGGCGAGATGCTGCCGTCTGGCCTGGTGCGGAACCCTTGCGCGCCAGCGATGCGCTGCGCCTCCGCACCGACTTGCGATGCGATGAGCGACGGCTCGCTCACGTCGAGCC
>JANOIJ010000208.1:0-7572 GCA_031407575.1 Gemmatimonadaceae bacterium
CCGTTAGAGCACGCCCTTGGAGCACGCCGTTGGAGCACGCCGTTGGAGCCCGCCGTTGGAGCCCGCCGTTGGAGCCCGCCGTTGGAGCCCGCCGTTGGAGCCCGCCGTTGGAGCCCGCCGTTGGAGCCCGCCGTTGGAGCCCGCCGTTAGAGCCCGCCGTTGGTCTCCCCGGTTAGGCGGTTGCTGCCGTACTTACGCCGCTTGCCTGGGTGAGCGTTGTCGACCGGCAGGACCCATCCTCGCTCCGCTGCATCAGGGAGAGGCGCCGTCAGACATGCCGCTCCTCCGGGTACTGCGCGATGAGTTGCATCTCGCGCCCGACTACTTTCGAGGATCGAGGCCACTGCCGCGCACGCGCGGATCGACCGCTGACCGAGGAGCGCCATGTCTTCAGCAACGAGCCGTCCTCGGGTGATCTGCCACATGACCACCTCGATCGACGGGCGCATCGTCGTGAACGGGTGGCCCGACACCGCGGCCGTGCACCGCGAGTACGAGCGCATCCACTCGGCCTACGAGGCCGACGGTTGGATGTGCGGTCGCGTGACGATGGAATCGTTCGCCGGCGGCGTCCGCCCGGAGGAGGAGGTCGTGCGCCAGGAGCAGACGGACGCTGGCGGCGCGACGCGCCAGGACTTCGTGGCGCCCGGCGAGCACGACTCCTTCGCGTTCGCCATCGACCCGAGCGGGCGGCTTGCCTGGGCATCGAACGACGTCGACGGCGACCACGTCGTCGCGGTGCTCACCCATCTCGTGTCGGACGACTACCTCGCGTTCCTGCGCGACCGCGGTGTGTCGTACCTGCTCGCCGGGGCGCGCGAGGTTGATCTGCCGCTCGCGCTGGAGAAGATCGGCTCGCGCTTCGGCGTGCGCACGCTGATGCTCGAGGGGGGCGGGCGGATCAACGGCGCGATGCTGTGCGCGGGGCTCGTCGACGAGGTGAGCCTGCTGGTCGCACCGGTTGCCGACGGACGCGTCGGGACGCGTGCACTGTTCGAGGTCGATGGGGACGACGCTTCGCCACGTCGGCTCGTGCTCGGCCACGTGGAGCGGCTCGCGGACGACGTGCTCTGGCTCCGCTACGTCGTCGCGCCGCGGGCCGGGGGCGACGTGGCGCCGCTGCAGGTCGTGCAGATATGATCCCGCGGCGGGGACTACGCGATGCGACTCCCCCTCACCGTCTCCACGTCGACTCCCTGCCTCGCGAGGAAGCTCGTTCATGATACCGCGTCCCAATCGTGCACCGCCTCTCTCGCTCCTGCGATTCGTGCTCGGCATCGCCGGGGTCGCGACGCTGCTCGTCTCAGAGCCTGCGGCAGCCCAGGGCGCCGGCACTCAGGTGCCGGTGCGCGCGCGGGCCAAGCGCACCCTCGCCGTGGGTGGCCAGCTGTTCAAGGACCTGAACGCGAACGGCCGCCTCGACCCATACGAGGACTGGCGCCTGCCAGTCCGCACGCGCGTGACGGACCTCCTCGGCCGCATGACGCTCGAGGAGAAGGCTGGGATGCTGCTCATCAACACGCTGAACGCGGAGGCGGGTGGCCGCCTCTCCGACCGCGGCGCGGAGATGATCCAGTCCGAGCGGATGACGCGATTCGTCTTCCGCAACACCGTGACTCCGATACCTGACGCGCCTGCGCCTGCGCCTGCGGCAGTCGTGGCGGGCGTCAGCGGAGGAGGTCGGGGCGGGGCCGGCCGCGGCGGCGGCATGGGCGGCGCGCAGGTCACCGCGTACGAGGCGGCGCAGTTCACGAACCTCGTGCAGGAACTTGCTGAAGGGACGCGGCTCGGGATCCCGGTCGTGTTCAAGTCGAACGCGCGGAACCACTACGAGCGCGACGCGCGCTGGGGGATCAGCGTCGCCGCCGGGGCCTTCTCCGAGTGGCCCAAGGAGCCGGGGCTCGCGGCGACGCGCGACACAGCGTTGATCGCGGAGTTCGGTCGCATCATGGCGCGGGAGTGGACGGCCATCGGCCTGCGCGGCATGTACGGCTACATGGCCGACCTGTCGACCGAGCCGCGCTGGCACCGCGTCCACGAGACCTTCACCGAGGACGCCGACCTCGCGTCCACGATCATCGGAACGCTCGTGCGCAACATCCAGGGCCCGCGGCTCGGCCCGGGGAGCGTCGCGCTCACGCTGAAGCACTTCCCCGGCCACGGCCCGCAGGCGAACGGTGCGGACTCGCACTACGACTTCGGGAAGAGCCAGTCGATTCCGAGCGGCACACTCGCCTACCAGCTCAAGCCCTTCCGCGCCGCCATTGCGGCAGGCGTCTCGTCCATCATGCCCGCGTACAGCATCCTGGCCGGCACGAAGTACGCGCCCAACGACGTCGGCGTCGCGTTCTCTCGGGGCGTCCTCACCGCGCTGCTGCGCGACACGCTCGGCTTCGAGGGCAACCTGAACTCGGACACCGGGATCATCGGCCAACGCGCCTGGGGGCTGGAGGGGACGAGCGTCGATGACCAGATCGCGATCGCCGTGAACGCGGGCATCGACGTGCTGTCCGGCTTCGACCGGAACCGGCAGATCGTCGGCCTCGTGAAGGCGGGGAAGATCACCGAGGCTCGGCTCGACCTCGCCGTGCGGCGGCTCCTCGGCGAGCAGTTCCAGCTCGGGCTGTTCGAGGACCCGTACGTGGACGCCGACCGCGCCGCGTACGTGGTGGGAAACCGCGCCTTCCAGATGAAGGCCGAGGAGGCACAGCGGAAGTCGATCGTCGTGCTCCAGAACCAGAACGCCCTCCTCCCGCTGCGCGCGCCGACGACCGACGCGCCGGTGCGGCTGTACACGATGGGGATGCGCGCCGACGTCGCGGGCGACGCGCGCTGGGGGCGCTACGCGGTGACAGCCGGCGACTACGACGCGACGAAAGGGGAGCGGCGCCCCACGGTGCCGGCGGGGACCGACTACGCGGTGCTCCGGGTCGAGGTGAGCAACCAGGGCGCGCGGCCGGACCTCATTTTCGGCGGCGCGAATCCGGACGAACTGAGCCTGCTCGCGTTCTCCGACATGGCCAAGGCGAAGTCGTGGAAGGTCTCGCCGTCGCTCGACGACATCCAGACGGTGATGCGCGAGGCCGGCGCGGCGAAGACGGTGCTCGCGATCTACTTCCGGCAGCCGTACGTGCTGGACGAGGCGAGTGGGCTGCGGAACGCGGGCGCGATCGTCGCGACGTTCGGCGTACGCGACGCGTCGTTGCTCGATGTGCTCACCGGCAAGTTCCGGCCGACGGGGAAGCTCCCCTTCGCGCTCGCCGGCACCGCCCAGGCGATCCTGCGGCAGGCGTCCGACGCGGCGGGCTACGACCGCGCGGACACGCTCTTCCCGTTCGGCTTCGGGCTCACCTACTGAGGTAGGCGACGACAATCGCTCCCGCTCAGTTCGGTCGTCGTGAAGTATTGCTTCAAGGCTCGTGAAGCGCCGCCGCGTAGATCGGCGGCTGGCCCGGACTTTGATTGCCTTCCGGTTCAACCGGAGGGCGCATGACGAATGACTACGACGAGACCGACGGACCGGCCGACGATTCAGCACCCGGCCTGACGGCGGACGAGGCAGCCCTGCTCAGCGAGATCCCAACGTTGATCGACGTCGTGCCGTCACGACGCCAGTTCATCGGCCAAACAGTGGCGGGTGGCCTCGGGCTGTTCGCGCTCGACCTGCTCGCGCTCGAGCGGGAACTCGGCGCGATGACCCCGTCACCCGAGGCCCTGTACGCGACGCAGGCCGCGCAGGACGTCGTGCGCGTGACGTTCCGCGTGAACGGCGCCGCGCGCACGCTCGACCTCGACTCGCGCGTCGTATTGCTCGATGCACTGCGCGAGCGGCTCGCGCTCACGGGCTCGAAAAAGGGGTGCGACCAGGGCCAATGCGGCGCCTGCACCGTCCTCGTTGACGGGCTGCGCGTGCTGTCGTGCCTGACGCTCGCTGCCACGCTCGAGGGGAAGGAGGTCACCACAGTCGAGGGGCTGGCCAACGGCGACCGACTCCACCCCGTGCAGACGGCCTTCATCAAGCACGACGGATTCCAGTGCGGCTATTGCACGCCCGGGCAACTCTGCTCCGCAGTCGGCCTGCTCGCCGAGGCGCGCCGTGGCGACGTGAGTCACGTGAGCGAGAATGTGAGCGCGAGCGCGGGCCCGACCACGCTCTCGGACGACGAGATCCGTGAGCGCATGAGCGGCAACATCTGCCGGTGCGGCGCCTACCCGGGAATCGTCGCCGCGATCCAGGAAGTCCACTCGGGCCGACAGACCAGCCAGACCTGGCGCTTCGCGACCGAGATGCAATTGGCCGACGCGAGACGGGAGGGATCCAATGCGGCCGTTTAGGTATGTGCGGGCGAGCGATCCCGATGCCGCCGCGCGGTCCGTCGCCGCGGACCCACAGGCGCGGTTCCTCGCCGGCGGGACGAACCTCCTCGATCTCATGAAGGAGGACGTCGAGCGTCCGACGCAGCTTGTGTATGTCGGAGGGCTAAACCTCGCGGAGATCCGGGAGACGGCGGCTGGCGTCTCCATTGGCGCGCTCGCGACGAACACGGCGACGGCGAACCACCCCGTCATCCGCCGCAACTACCCGCTGCTGACGCAGGCCATCGTCGCAGGGGCGTCGGCGCAGCTCCGGAACATGGCGACCAATGGCGGGAACCTGCTGCAGCGGACGCGCTGCCAGTATTTCTACGACACCGCGACGCCGTGCAACAAGCGGGAGGCCGGCTCCGGCTGCGGCGCCCGCGAGGGACTCAACCGCATGCACGCCATCCTCGGATGGAGCGACCAGTGCGTCGCGACGTACCCGGGCGACATGGCGAACGCGCTCTACGCGCTCGACGCCGTGGTGCGGGTGCGGGGCCCGGGCGGCATGGAGCGCACCATCCCCATTGGTGACTTCCACCGCCTGCCGGGCGACACTCCGCAGCGCGACACGAACCTCGAGCACGGACATCTCATCGTCGCCATCGACCTGCCGCGCTCGGACTTCGCGCGCAACGTGCACTACCTGAAGGTCCGCGACCGCGCCTCGTACGCCTTCGCGCTCGTCGCTGTGGCCGCCGCGCTCGACCTCGACGGCGGCACGGTCCGTCAGGCGCGCGTGGTGCTCGGCGGCGTGGCCCACAAGCCGTGGCGCAGCCGCGAGGCGGAAGCAGCCCTTACGGGGCGGCCCGCGTCGGAAGAGAACTTCCGGCGGGCGGCGGACGCAGCGCTCGCGGGCGCGCGGCCGCTGGCGCACAACAGCTACAAGGTCGAGCTTGGACAGCGGGCGATCGTGCGCGCGTTGATGCGCGCGGGGAGGATGGCCTGATGTCGCGCTACCTCGGGAAGGAGATGAGCCGCGTCGACGGCGTGGCGAAGGTGACGGGCAAGGCCAGGTATGCGGCGGAGTTCCAGGTGCCGAACGTCACGTACGGCTTCATCGCGACGGGCACGATCGCCAAGGGGCGGATCACGGCAATAGACACTCGTGATGCCGAGGCATCGCCCGGCGTGATCCGCGTGTTCACGCACCTGAACGCGCCGAAGCTCGCGGAGCAGCGGGACAAGTCGTTCCGCGCGCTCCAGTCCGACCGCATCGTCTTCAACCAGCAACCGGTGGCGCTCATCGTCGCGGAGACGTACGAGCAGGCGCGCTACGCGGCGCGCCTCGTGAAGGTGTCATACATAGCCGAGCTCCACGAGACCGACACCGAGGCGGTGCGCGGCCGCCCACTCGCGCCGTCGCAGGGTCCTCCGGCCCGACCGCGTGGCACCCCCCGGGAGGCGTTGCAGGCGGCCCCGGTCAAGGTCGAGGCGGAGTACCGCATCCCCATCGAGCACCACAACGCGATGGAACCGCACGCGGCCATCGCGTTCTGGGAGGGGGACCGGCTCACGGTCTTCGACAAGACCCAGGAGGTGTACGGCGTCCGTGAGCACCTCGCCACGAGCTTCGGCGTGCCGGCGGCGAACGTGACCGTCGTGTCGCCGTTCGTCGGCGGAGCGTTCGGGTCGTCGCTACGCCCGAACTACTACCAGTCGCTGACGGCGATGGCGGCGCGTGCGATCCGGCGCCCCGTGAAGGTCGTCTATACCCGCCGGCAGATGTTCACGGGCCACGGCTACCGCCCGTACACCGTCCAGAACGTCTCGCTCGGCGCCGACCGGTCGGGGAAGCTGTCGGCGATTGTGCACGAGGCCGTGCACAACACGTCCTCGTTCGAGGAGTTCTCGGACGACACGACCGGCTTCCCGCGGCAGGTCTACGCCTGCCCGAATCTCGAGGCGTCCCTCAAGCTCGTCGCCACGGACCTCAACACGCCGACGTGGATGCGTGCGCCGGGCGCCGTCAGCGGAATGTTCGCGCTCGAGTGCGCGATGGACGAGCTGGCGTACGCGCTCCGAATCGACCCGCTGGAGCTGCGCCTGATCAACTACGCCGAGGTGGATCCCGTCAGCGGGAAGCCGTTCTCCAGCAAGGCGTTGCGCGAGTGCTACCGGCTCGGCGCAGAGAAGTTCGGTTGGAGCCGGCGGACGCCCGAGCCGCGCTCGATGCGCGACGGACGCCTGCTGGTGGGGTGGGGGATGGCGACCGGTGTCTGGGGCGCCTTCCAGATGCCCGCGACCGCGAGGGTCACCTTTCGGGCGAACGGCACGGCGCGCGTGACCAGCGCGACGAGCGACATCGGGCCCGGGACATACACGGTGATGACCATGATCGCCGCGGAGTACCTCGGCCTGACACCAGAACAGGTTCAGTTCGAGCTCGGTGATACGCGCTTCCCGCGGGCCCCCGCGCAGGGCGGCTCGTGGACGACGTCGAGCGTCGGGTCGGCCGTGCACGGCGCGGCCCTGGCCGTTGGCGCGCGGCTGCTTGCGCTGGCGAACCGCGCGGCGAGCTCGCCGCTGCGGGGCGTCGCCGCCGCAGACGTCGAGATGCTCGACGGCCGTCTCCGCGCGAAGCAGGACCCGTCGCGCTCCGTCGTCATCGCGGACGTAATGCGGCGCCATCGGCTGCGGGAGATCACCGAAACGCACACGTCGCGCCCGTCCCCGGAGCGCGAGAAGTACGCGACGCTCGCCCACGGCGCACAATTCGTGGAAGTGAAGGTGGACCCGGACCTGGGCACCGTCCGCGTCGCGCGTGCCATCGAGGTAACGGCGTGCGGCAAGATCCTGAACCCCAAGGCGTCGCACAGCCAGGAGATCGGCGGCGTCGTCTGGGGGATCGGGATGGCGCTGCAGGAGGCGACCGAGATCGACCACCGCTACGGGCGGATCATGAACCCGAACCTGCAGCACTATCATGTACCGGTGAATGCCGACATCCACATGATCGACACGGTATTCGTCGAGGAAGAGGACACCATCGTCAACCCGCTCGGCGTGAAGGGGATGGGCGAGCTCGGGATGGTGGGGATTCCGGCGGCGATCGCGAATGCCGTGTTTCACGCGACCGGGAAGCGGATCCGGGACCTTCCGATCACGCCGGACAAGCTGTTGTGAGTGGGCACGTGCGGCATACGTGATCTTCGAGCCACGAGCGCGCACCGCATGGCACACCCACCCGCGTGGTCAGCGGCTGGCAGTGAC
>JANOIJ010000220.1:0-51583 GCA_031407575.1 Gemmatimonadaceae bacterium
GCGCCCCGCCGTTCAGTACTTCGCCAGGTAATTATCCAGTTCCCACTGCGATACCTGCGAGATGTACTCCCGCCACTCCTGCCGCTTGGCCACCAGGAAGTGCTGCGCGATGTGCGGACCGAGCGCCGTCGTGATCACATCATTTTTCTCCAACTCGTCGCATGCCTCATTGAGGTCGTGCGGCAAGTCGTCGATGCGCAGCCGCCGCTTCTCGCGATGGCTCATCTCCCAGATGTTCTCGTTGACCGGCTCGCGATAGTCTGCATCCGTACGGATGCCGTCCAGCCCCGCGGCAAGCATCACGGCCAGGGCGAGATACGGGTTTGCTGCAGGGTCCGGCACGCGATGCTCTACACGCGTGCCCAACCCGCGCCGCTCCGGGATGCGCAGCATCGGCGAACGGTTGCGCATGCTCCACGCAACGTTCACCGGTGCCTCATAGCCCGGCACCAGCCGCTTGTACGAGTTGACCAGCGGGTTCGTGATCGCGCACGAGCCGCGCGCGTGGCGCAGCAACCCGCCGATGTAATGCAGCGCCGTCTTGCTCAACTGCCAGTCCGCGTCCTTGTCCCAGAACGTGTTCGCCTTGCCGCGGAACAGCGACTGGTGCGTGTGCATCCCGCTTCCGTTCTGCCCGAAGATCGGCTTGGGCATGAACGACGCCGCAAGACCGAACCGCTGGGCCACGACCTTCACCACGAACCGGAACGTGGCAATGTTGTCCGCCGTCGTCAGCGCATCCGCGTACCGGAAGTCGATCTCGTGCTGGCCATGCGCCACTTCGTGATGCGCCGCCTCCACTTCGAAACCCATCAGCTCCAGGTCCTGGACGATCGCGCGCCGAGCCTCCTCGCCCAGGTCCACAGGCGCAAGGTCGAAGTAGGCGCCGACGTCATGCGTCTGCGTCGTCGTCTCGCCGTTCGGCCCGCGCTTGAACATGAAGAACTCGGCTTCCATGCCGGCGTTCATCGTGTAGCCCATGGTCGCCGCGTCGGCGAGCACTCGCTTGAGCGCGCCGCGCGGGTCACCCGAGAAGGGCGAGCCGTCGGCGAGGTTCACGTCGCAGATCAGGCGCCCCACCCGCGACTCAGGGTCGCCCCACGGAAACACCCTGAAGGTCGAGAGGTCGGGCGCGAGGAGCATGTCACTCTCCTCCGTACGCACGAACCCCTCGATGCTGGAGCCGTCGAACATGATGTCGCCGGCCAGTGCCTTCTCGAACTGCGACGCTGGTATCTCGACATTTTTGTTGACGCCGAGGATGTCGGAGAACTGCAGGCGCAGGAAGCGCACGTTCTGCGCGCGCGCCAGCTTCAGCACGTCCTTGGCCGCGGCGCCTTTCAAGTCAGTGTGTGCTACTCGGGATTCAGTCACGCGCAGAAGATACTACTTTCACAAGCATGACCGTACCTGCTTCCTGTCCGAACTGCGGCGCTCCCGCGTCGGGCCGCTTCTGCTCCGGCTGCGGCACCACACTCGCCGGCGCGTCCTGCACCACCTGCTCCGCCGCACTCACACCGGGCGCGCGCTTCTGTCACCGCTGCGGCACTCCCGTAGGCTCGTCGCCTGCGCCCGCACGAGGCGGCATGGCGGCGATGCTGCCCTGGGCGCTCGCGGCCATCGCGCTCGTGGCGCTCATCGCGCTGGTCGTGGGCCAGCGCTTTGGCGCCCGCGGTGCCGCAACTCCGCCCGCTGTAGCACAGGTGGCTCCTCCGCCCGCGGGCGCCCAGCCACGCGCGCCCGACATCAGCCAGATGACCCCCGAACAGCAGGCCGAGCGTCTCTACGATCGCATCATGCGCGAGTTCGAGGCGGGTCAGCTGGACAACGTGCGCACCTTCATGCCGATGGCCGTGGCCGCGTACGAACGGCTGGCCCCGCTGTCGCTGGACCAGCGCTACGATCTCGCCCGCATCGGCGAGGTTGGCGGCGACGCTACTCTCATGAAGGCGCAGGCCGACACCATCCTCCGCACGCGCGACACGCACCTGCTCGGCCTCATCCTGGCCGCGAGGATTGCGCGCCTCGACAAGGACGAGACGAAGGCCAGGACCTTCGACGCACGACTCGTCGCCGCCGAAACGAAGGAGCGCGCCGCTGCGCTACCGGAATACCTGCTCCACAAGCAGGACATCGATTCAGCCGTCGCGGCGGCGCGCCCCAAAGCGCGCTGAGCAGTTGGAGCCAGCGCCATGACATCCCCGGTCCGTTGTGCGCTCATTCTTGCTCCGCATTGCCAATTCGCCGCCGGTTTGGCTGACCAGCTGTCCGCCTTGACCTCTCCCGCACGTGTCGTATCCATCCGCGCCGCGCAGTAGCACACGCATCAGCCTGAAGCCGCGCGTCCTCATCATCGACGACGAGGAGGCCGTTCGCGCGGCGTTCGCCCGGTTTCTCGAGACGCGGGGCTACGACACCGTCACCGCGGATTCGGGACCAGCCGCACTGTCAGCGCTCCGCGAAGGACCGTTCGAGGTGATGCTGTCCGACATCTTCATGCCCGAGATGTCCGGGCTGGAATTGCTGTCCCACGCGCTCCGCATCGATGGTGATCTCGCCGTGCTCATGCTCACCGCAAACAGCGACGCGGTCGCGGCCACGGAGGCGCTCTCGCACGGCGCCATGGACTACCTCGTCAAGCCGATCGAGCTGGCGGGCATGGAGCGCGCCGTTGTCCGCGCCATGCATCGCCGCAAGCTCGAGATCGAGCGCCGCAGGGTGGAGTGGTCCATCCGCGACGAGATCGCGGCCCGGATCGCCGACCTCGAACGCGAGCGCCGCGCCTTGCGCGACCTCACACTCGGCGTCGCGGACTCGTTGATCAACGCGATGGAGGCCAAGAGCGTCTACCTGCGCGGTCATTCCCAGCGCGTCGCCGAGCTCGCGGCATCCATGGCGGAAGGACTGGGCCTGAGCCCCGCGAGCGTGGAGAACGTGCGACTCGCCGGCCGCCTCCACGACGTCGGGAAAATCGGCATTCGCGAAGCGGTGCTCGACAAGCCGGGGCCGCTGACCGTCGAGGAGTTCGACCACGTGAAGGAGCACGTGCGCATCGGCATGGAGATCCTCGCGCCGCTCAAGCACATGCCGGTCGTCCTCGAGTACGTGGCGGACCACCACGAACACTTCGACGGCTCTGGCTACCCGCGTGGCATCGCCGGTGAGGACATCACGATCGGTGGGCGTATCCTCGCCGCATGCGACGCCTACGACGCACTGACGTCGGCTCGCGCATTCCGCACCGCCATGGATTCGCGCGCGACCATCGAATACCTCGAGAAATCCGTTGGGCGGCTGATCGATCCCACTGTGTTCGAGGCGCTCAAGCGCGTGGTACTGCGCCGGAAGACGCTGACCTTCATCGTCGACGAGCCCTAGTGATGGTGGTGCGACCGCGCGTGGGTGATCCACCCCGTGACGTCCGCCAGTCGCTTGCCCAGCACTCGCCCCGATGCGGCATCGCACGCGGCGAGCGCGCCCGCGCCCGCACCAGGAGGGAGGATGATCATGCCGGCCCTGCCCATCAGCGCCAGCACTGAGAGGAGGTCCGTGCCGGCGTCGGCGAACAATGCCCCCACCTTGCTGCGCAGCGGGCCCGCACGTTCCACGAATTGAACCACCACCGCGGACGACGCGTCCAGCGCAATCGCGTCGTATGCGGCCAGGTCGGTTCCATCAGGCGAAAGCGTGCGCACCTCGCGCACATCCACCTCACTGAACCGAACCGATCGTGCACCATCGGCCAACGCCTCGGCGATTGCGCGGGTATGGCCGATACTGGTGTCAAAGATGACTAGCGTCTTGGGCATATGGGCCAACTCCGTGTGCCACAACGTTTAACCTGCTGTCGGCGTATATTCCTCAATGCTTTTGACCCGTATTTTTTCGCGGCGACTCGCGCATGCATGCGCGCTCGTCGCGCTCGTCGTCTGCCCTGCCGCGCGTGCGCAGGTCCCCCTTGCCGGCCGGCCGGCCGACACTCTACGGCTGTCGCTGGGCGACGCCGTATCCATCGCGCTGCGCCAGAGCGACGAGATCGGCCTCGCGTCCGCGGACGTCGCCATCGCCGACGCGCAGCATGGTAGCGCACGCGCCAGCCTGATGCCGCAGCTACGCGTCGCCACTGCGTACCAGCACGTCTACGAGAGCGCGCGCGGAAACGCCGTCGGCTCCGTGTTCAACCAGCCGAACACGTACACGATCAACGCCAACCTCTCGCAGACGGTTTTCCAGGGTGGCAGGCTCATCTCCGCCACGCGTGCCGCGGACGACCTCCGCAAGGCCGCGCGGTTCGATGAACGTGAGGAGCGTGCGCGCGTCACGCTCGACGTCCAGCGCGCCTATCTCCAGGCGCTCTACTCGGCGCGGCTCGTCGAGCTCCAGGACAACAACCTGCTGCTGGCGTCCAATCGCCTCGCGCAGGTGGAGCTGTTCGAGCGCGCGGGCCAGGCAGCGCGCTACGACGTGCTGCGTGCACGCGTCGAGCGCTCCAACCTCGAGCCGCTGGCCATCCAGGCACGCAGCGATCGCGAGCTCGCCCTGCTGGACCTCAAGCGCGTACTCAACGTGCCAATCGAGCAGCCCATCGCACTCGTGAGCCGCATCGATCCTGCTGCCGCGCTGGCCGTGCTGGCCGCCATCGGGGACACCATTAGCATGGACGAGCGCGACGCCGTCCGGTCCGCCGAGCTGAACCTGGCCGCGCGCGAACTGGGCGTGAAAGTCGCGCGTGCGGACTATTTCCCCACGATCACGGCGTTCATCCAGTCCGGCTACCAGGCATTTCCGCCCATCGGGTTCGGCCTCCCCTCCTCGCGCGGCGCTCTGAACGAAGCATCGTGTCCGGTCGGTTCTCCCGCCGGCCGCCTCTGCCAGAACGGTGGCTTCTTCGCAGACCGCCAAGCGGGCATCAACCTGTCGTTCCCTGTGTTCGACGGCCTTCGCATCCGCTCCAACGTGGACCTGGCGCAGGCGCAGGCACGCGTCGCGGCGCTGGAGCTCCAGCAGCAGCGCGAAACGGTCTCGCTCGAAGCCGCGCGCGCCCGCGCGGAGCTTGGCCGCGCACGAGCGGTGTTCTCCGCCCGCCAACAGAATTCCAGCGAAGCCGACGAGGCGTTCCGGCTCGCGACGCTCCGCTTTTCCCGCGGGCTCAGCACCCAGCTCGAAGTGTCCGACGCGCAGCTGGCGCTGCTCACCGCGCAGAGCACGGAAGCGCGCGCCACCTACGACCTCTTTCTCGCTGCCGCCGAGCTTGCCCGCGCGCTCGGTAAGCCGATTCCGCTTTCGCCGGCGTCCACAACGCCTGCCTCACAATAGTCCGATGCCATCCCTGATCCATCTGCTGCCCCGCGCCGCGACCCTGTCGGCACTCGCACTCACCCTGGCGTCCGTCGCCTGCTCCGGCGCCGGTGAGGCCAAGAGTGCCGCTCCGGACTCAGGCGCGGCAACGAAGAGCGGCGCCGGTGCGGGCGGCGGCGCCGGTGCCCCCGGCGGACGCGGCGGGCCCGGTGGTGCAGGCGGCCGCGCGACACCCTCCGTCACGCTCGCGGCCAACGACGTCGCCACGATTGCCACCACGTCCATCGAGGAAGCCACCGCACTCACCGGCGACCTGCATCCCATCGAGACGGTGGCCGTCCGTTCCCGCATCGAGGGCGACCTCACGCGCGTCCTCGTGCGCGAAGGCCAGCAGGTGTCCGCGGGCCAGTTGCTCGCGCAGTTCGAGTCGAGCGAGCAGGAAAGCGGCCGCATGAGCGCCGAGGCAGATCGCACGGCGGCGCAGTCAGAGCTGGCGAATGCTACCTGGACACTCGAGCAGAATGAATCGCTGTTCAAGGCCGGCGCCATCGCCGAGCGCGACTTCAAGAACGCGCAGCAGGCAGTGTCCGCGTCCCGGGCGCGCCTCGCGGCGGCGAACGCGCGCCTGCGCGCATCAGGCAACCTCGCGCGCGACACGCGGGTGCTCTCGCCGGCAAATGGCATCATCGAGAAGCGGCTCGTGGAAGACGGGGAGCACGTCGCGCGCGGCGCGGCATTGTTCAGCCTCGTGCAGAACGGCACGCTGGAGCTGGCTGCGGCCATTCCGGCGCGTCAGGCCGCGGCGGTACGCGTGGGGCAGGCCGTCAACTTCGTCGCGGACGGCCGGCAGTTCACGGGTCGCGTCGCACGCGTGAGTCCCACGGTGGATCCCTCCACGCGCGCAGTGACGGTCTACGTCCAGGTCTCCAATCCCGGTGGCGCGCTGCGTGGCGGAACCTTCGCCACCGGTCGCGTGGTGAGCCGCACGCTCGGCAACGTTCTCGCGGTCCCGGTGTCGGCGCTCAAGCAGTCGCAGGACAAGGGCGCCCCGTTCGTGTATCGCATTGACGGCAGCACCGTGAACATCGCGCCGGTCCAGGTGGGCGTTGTGGACGAGCGTCAGGGCCTGGTGCAGGTCACCAGCGGCCTCAACGCCGGCGACAAGGTCATCGTTGGGAACGTGGGCATCCTCGGCCGCGGTATGCAGGTCGTGATGGCCGGAGCAGAAAAGCGCAGCAGGCCGTAATACGGCGGATACGCCCCTCTCAGAACCGATAGGCTGACCGATGTTTCTTTCCGACGTCTCGATCAAGCGTCCCGTATTCGCGACGATGATGATGCTGGCGCTCGTCGTGCTGGGCGTCATCAGCTTCAAGCGCCTGGCCATCGACGAGTATCCGGACGTCGCGTACCCCATCGTGGTGGTGAACACCGCGTATCCGGGCGCGAGCCCGGAAGTGATGATGCGCGGCGTCTCCAAGCCCATCGAGGAAGCGCTCAACACCGTGCAGGGCGTCAAGGAGATCAACTCCACGTCCGCCGAGGGCTCGTCGTTCGTGCGCCTCACGTTCGAGCTGGGCGTGGACGTGAAGACCGCACAGCAGGACGTGCAGGCCAAGGTGGCGCGCATTCGTCGCCAACTGCCGCGCGACGTGCTGGAGCCCACCATCCAGCAATTCGACCCCAACGACGCGCCGATCATGACCGTCGCCATGCGGTCGAAGGAGCGGACCATCCGCGAGCTCACCGACATCGCCAACGCGATCATCAAGGTGCGGCTCGAGTCCAACGAGGGCGTGGGCGGCGTGAACGTCCAGGGCGGGAATGCGCGCCAGATCCGCATCCAGGTTGATCCGGACGCGATGCGCGCCTATGCGCTTGCGCCGAGCATGATCACCGCCGCGCTCCAGCGTGAGAACCAGGAGGTGCCGGCCGGCCGCATCGAGGGCGCCATCTCCGAGCGGCTGGTGCGCATCACGGGCCGCATCACTGACCCGCTCGCCTTTGGCGACATCCCGATCGTCGTGCGCAACGGCACACCCATTCGCGTCCGCGACGTCGCGACCGTGGTGGACGGCGCGGCACCGCGCCGCTCGGCCGCCGAGCTTCGCGGCGCGTCCGCGGTGTCGCTGGAGGTGCTGAAGATTGCCGGTGCGAACACTGTCGCCGTCGCCGATGGCATCAAGGCCACGGTGGGCGAGCTCCTGAACGAACTGCCGGCGGACGTCGAGCTCCAGATCATACGCGACGACTCCGTCCGCATCCGCGAGTCGCTGGCGGACGTCTACCTCACGATCGTCCTGGGCGCCGCCCTGACGATCATGATCATCTACCTGTTCCTCAACTCCTGGCGGTCCACCGTCATCACGGGGCTCACGCTCCCGGTGTCGATCATCAGCGCGTTCTTCATCATGTGGGTGTTCAACTTCACCGTGAACACCATGACGCTCCTGGCGCTGTCGCTCGCCATCGGGCTTCTCATCGACGACGCGATCGTGGTGCGCGAGAACATCGTGCGTCACCTGGAGATGGGCAAAAGCCACGAGGATGCCGCCAGGGAGGGAACCAACGAGATCGGCCTCGCGGTGCTCTGCACCACGCTGGCCGTCATCGCGGTGTTCATTCCCGTGGCGTTCATGGGTGGGTTCATCGGCCGCATCTTCTTCGAGTTCGGCGTCACGGTCGCGTTCGCGGTGCTCGTCTCGCTGTTCGTCAGCTTCACGCTCGACCCCATGCTCTCCAGCGTCTGGGCCGATCCGGAGGTGGAGCACGCACACAATGACGGCGGCGTGGGCATGGCGGCGCAGCGCAAGAACGCCAACTTCATCCGCCGCATCGCGTTCGCGTTCAACGACTGGTTCGAGCGCGTCGCGGATCACTATCCCGCCTGGCTCAAGTGGTCGCTCGGGCACCGGGTCTTTGTTCTCGGCGGCGCGTCGCTCACCATCGTCGCGAGCTTCCTCATCCTGCCGCTGCTCGGCTTCACCTGGATGCCCGACGTGAATGGCGATGAGTTTTCAGTCAACTTCCGCGCGCCACCGGGATCCAGCCTGAACTACACGAGGGGCAAGGGGCGCGAGATCACCGCCTTCCTCGAGAAGCTGCCCGAGACGGACTTCACGTACCTGTCCGTAGGCGGTGGTGGTCGCGGCGGTCCCAACTCCGGCAACGTGTTCGTCAAGCTGCATCACAAGCGCGAGCGCACCCTCGCCGAGATCCAGACGGACCTCCGCTCCACGCTGCGCGGCATTCCCGGCATCCGGCCCAGCATTCAGGGACAGTCGTCCATTTTCGGCGGGCGACGCCAGCCGATCATCATCAACGTCCAGGGCCCCGAGGCCTCCCGCGTGAAGCTCTCCGCCGAGCGCGTGCTCGGCGTGGTGCGCGGCGTGCGCGGTGTCGCCGAGCCCAACTCCAGCGAGGATGGCGACATCCCGCAGCTGGATGTGCGCGTGGACCGACAGGAAGCGTGGCGCGCAGGACTGGGTGTCGGTGCAGTGGCGGCCACGCTCCAGCCGCTGTTCTCCGGTGAGCGCGCTACCACGTGGGAAGACGAACAGGGCTATCCACATGACGTCGTCGTGATGTTCCCCGATTCCCTCCGCGCGTCTGCAGAGGACGTCAGGCAGCTGCCCGTGGCCGCGTCGGGCACCTCGGCGAGTGGACTGACCGCGATGGTACCGCTCTCGCAGGTCGCCGACGTGCAGGCCGGTGTGGGCCCGCAGCAGATCGAGCGCCGGCAGCTGGAGCAGCAGGTGTCCATCTCTGCCGGCGTGCTGCCGGGCTTTGCGATGGGCAACGTTGCCGCGGATGTGCGGAAGGCCATCGACGTGATGGGCATGCCGCCAGGCTATCGCGCCGTCTTTACGGGCGACGTCCAGAACCTCGAGGAGACCAAGGGCTACGTGCTCGAGGCGATCATCCTCGCGGTGGTCTTCATCTACCTGATTCTGGCGTCGCTGTTCGGCTCGTTCCTCCAACCGCTGGCCATCATGCTGGCACTTCCGCTGAGCTTCATCGGCGTTGCGCTGGCGCTCTGGTCCACGGGCGGGAACATCAACGTGATGACCATGATCGGTGTGATCATGCTGATGGGGCTCGTGACGAAGAACGGCATCTTGCTGGTGGATTTTGCGAACCAGTTGCGGGCCGCAGGGGGTGAGCGTGCGCAGTCACTCCTCTCCGCCGGACGAATTCGGTTGCGCCCAATCATCATGACCACCGTGGCGATGATCTTCGGCATGCTGCCGCTGGCGCTGGCCCTCGGCGCGGGCGCGGAAGCACGGGCGCCCATGGCGCGGGCGGTGATCGGAGGGCTGATCACGTCTACGTTGCTCACGCTGTTCGTGGTGCCGGTGATGTACACGGTGCTGGATGATCTGGGGCGCTGGGTCAGCTCGAAGCTCACGTCGGCTGCGGATCACGACGCGGTTGGGCGGATGCCGGAACCAGCAATCGGGGACTGATCGACGCGTCGCTTCTGTGGTGACGGACGTGGTGCGCGCGCGGGATCTGCTTGACGGATTCCGCGCGCGGCCTTACAAGGGTGAATGTGTTCGGAGCGACCACGTGGTACGGAGGGCACACGACGTGCACCCCCGCTGCGCGATGCGGATCTCGAACACGCAGGTCCGACTGTCCTAATCTCCAGAGGAGGCGGTGATGCCGCGCGGTGACGAGTTGAACGAAGAGCTCCGATTCTCCGATCGCGACGACGACGTCGATGATCTCGGCTACGGCGGCGGTGGTGGTTCGTCGTCCTACGATGACGACGACGAAGAGGACGGCGGCTGGACGACCCACAAGGACGACAGCGACGACCTGTGGGACAGCACCGACGACGCGGACGAGGACGATGAGGAAGGGGGGCTCGCGACTCCCGTGGTCGAGGGCGACGACGACGACGAGGAAAGTCCCCTCGTCGTGGCGCGCGCGCCCAAGTCGGGCGGCAGTGGCCGGCCTATCTCGCCGCCATCGGGCGGCAAGGCGTCCGCGGCAAAGCCCGCAGCCAAGCCGCCGGCCAAGCCCGTAACACCGCCTGCTGCAAAGGCACCCGCAAAGGCCGCCGCACCGACACCGGCAAAGGCGGCAGCCAAGGCACCTCCCGCACCTCCGGCAAAGGCTCCAGCCAAGCCGGCAGCCAAGGCACCCGCACCAGCGCCAGCGCCAGCGAAGGCTCCCGCCAAGTCACCAGCCAAGGCGCCAGCCAAGGCGCCAGCCAAGCCAGCGGCAAAAGCACCGGCTAAGAAAGCGGCCCCTGCAAAGAAGGCCGCCGCCCCCGCCAAAAAGGCCGCTCCTCCGGCGAAAAAGGGCTCGGCGAAAAAGGCCGCGCCAGCCAAGGCCGCCGGCAATAAGTCCGCAGCCAAGAAGGGAAAGGCGCCCGTGAAGAAGGCACCGGCGAAGAAGTCGGCCAGCAAGGGAAAGGCGCAGCCGAAGAAGTCCGCGTCCAAGATGCGACGGCACTAAGTCGGCAGGGCGGACGACGTAACGCGGGGTGTGGCCAGGTCGGCTGCACCCCGCTTGCATTTGCTTCCCACTGTCCGCCACCGCCGGTAGTATCAAGCATGACACCATTCGAGACGGGGATGGCGCTGGCGCGAACGATCAGCGTGGACGGCGCACTCCTGGAGGTGTCGCAGCACCTGCGCCGCGTCATGACGTGCGAGGCGGTGGCCATCGCCCTCGTCGACGACAGCACCGCCGCCCTCCGCCTGGTCCACCAATCCGGCTACGACGCCGCCGACGGCGAGTCGTTGGCGACGCGACTCGTGGCCCAGTGGAACGACGCCCTGGGCAGGGTCGAGGTGGTGTCGCGCAGCGCCGACCATGGCGTCGAGATCACCGCCCCCATGCGCGGCAGTGAAGGGGCACTCGGCGCCATCACCGTCCTGGTCGGCGAGCAGCCGCACCGCCTCGAGGAAGCGCGTCGTATCCTGGCCACCGTGGCGGCGGAGGCTGCCGCCGCCATCGAGCGCGCGTCCCTCGTCAGCCGCCTCGGACGCAAGCGGCGGCTGGAAGCCATCGGCGAGGTGTCTGCCGGCGTTGCCCATGAGCTGCGCAATCCGCTCTTCGGCATCTCCTCCGCCGCGCAGTTGCTGCGCTTCCGCGTGAAGGACGACCCCGTCGTCGAGAAGAACGTCGGACGCATCCTCCGTGAGGTCGAGCGGCTCAACAGCATGGTCGCCTCGCTGCTGGAGTATGGTCGCCCCAACCCCATTCACCTCGCGGCAGGTAATCCCGACGCCGTGTGGGACGAGGTGATCGACACCCAGCGCGGCGTGCTGGAGAGCCGAGCTGTTCTCCTCCACCGCACGCGTCCCGACGTGTCGGCGCACTGCGCCATCGACGTTCAGCAACTCGCGCAGGTGTTCGTCAACGTGCTGGGCAACGCGGTGGACGCAGCACCCGAGGGCAGCGACCTCACCCTGCACAGCGTCGTCCTGCCGTCCGGCGCGTGGCGCTGCCGGCTGCACAACGGTGGCGGCGGCATTCCGTCCAGCGTGCTGCCGCGCGTGTTCGAGCTGTTCTTCTCCACCAAGCCGGGCGGCACCGGTCTCGGCCTCGCCCTGTGCCAGCGGATCATCGAGGACCACCGCGGCACCATCGCTCTGGACAGCACGCCCTCGCTCGGCACGTCCGTCACCATCACGCTGCCGTCCGCCTGATCTCGGTGCTCGCCGGCAACGGTAGTGAGCGACCTGCGGCTACCTGCGCAGGGCCCGCGGGGTTCTGTTATCTTCCGCCGCTATGCCGGAACCAGGTCTCTCCCCCGTCGCGCTGCTGCGCGCCCACTCGCGCCACGCGCCGTGGAATGCCCGCGGACTCGCGGCGCATGTCACCGCCCTCGTGGACGCCGCGGGCATCCGCCCCACCAACGCATCAGCGCGCGTGTCGCCTAGCGCGCGGTCGGTTCGCTTCTACGTCGCCAACGGGCTGCTGGACCGTCCCGAGGGCGCGGGCACCGCGGCGACGTACAACTACCGCCATCTGCTCCAGCTCCTCTCCATCAAGATCCGCCAGCGCGAAGGCGCCACGCTCGAGCTGATCAAGTCGGAGATGACGGACGTCACCGGCGATGCCCTCGAGCGACGCGTGGCCGCCTCGCTCGCCCCCGCACTCGGCGCGCAGGCGGACGTCGCCGTTCGCAACACGGACGAGGATCGTCCCGCCAGCTGGCGTCGCGTCCCCGTGGCCGACGGCATCGAGATTCACGTCCGCGAGGATGCACCCGCCGCGCGCGATGAAGCCCTGCTGGCCATGCGCGAAGCTGTCCGAGCCGCGCTGGGTCGAGCAGACATTCGCTAGCGCGTCAGAGCACCCTGGACAGCGTGGCGGCCGCGGTCTCCTTCACGCGGTGATGCCACGGGCGCTTCTGGAACTCCGACAGAATCATCTCCTTCGAGCGCGTCAGGTCGTCCATGAATGTCGAATCCATCTGCGCACCGAGCGTTTTGTCGAGAAACACGAAGTTGGATTCGTTGTTGAACGCCAGCGACCGGTTGTCGAAGTTCATCGATCCGATCGTGCCCCACATGCCGTCCACGATGAATGTCTTGGCGTGCATCATGGTCGGCTGGTATTCGTAGATCCGTATCCCCCCCTTGAGCAACTCCTCGTAACGCGAGCGTCCAGCCCATAGCGTGGTCTTCACGTCCGACTCCTCGTTCACGGTGAGGATGCGCACGTCCACCCCGCGCTGCCGCGCGGCGAGCAGCAGCTTCCGGAAATCGTCGTCGGGCACGAAGTAGGAGTTCGTCACGTACATCGTCTTCCGCGCACTCGCGATGGACAGCGCGATGAACCGCTCGGCGGGCGTGCTGCCCGCTGTGGGCGACGCGAAGAACACGCCTGCCGTCACGCCGCCGTCCACGTCGCTGAACGCCTTCTTCGGAAAGAACGTGTCGCCGGCGAGCAGCTCGCCGGTGCACTCCGCCCACGCGGAAACGAACGCGGCCTGCAGGCCCATCACCGACGGACCTTCGAAGCGCACGTTCGTCTCGCGCCACTGGCCGGACACTCTTCCATTGCCCAACCAGTAGTCCGCGAGGCCGAAACCTCCCGTGTAGCCAATCTCCCCGTCCACCACCACCACCCGCACGTGCGATCGGTCGCTCGCGTTGTGCAGTGAATACCAGTGCAGCTGCCGGAGCAGCCCGACCTCCACGCCGGCCTCGCGCAGGCTGTCGGCCCAGACCTTTTTCAGGTTCTGCGAGCCGAACGCGTCCAGCACGAACAGCACGCGCACCCCGGCTTTCGCGCGCTCCTTCAAGATGACCGCCATCGTATCGGCCACCGCGCCTGGCTGCGAGTAGTACATCTGCACGGTGATCGTGTGCTTCGCCGAGCGCAGGTCCCGCCACAATTGCGGGTAGGTGCCGTCGCCGTTGAGTGCCTGCTCTGCGGCATTGCCGCGGGTCAGTTGCAGTCCGGTATAGAGCTGCATCGCGCGAGAGAACAGCGAGTCGGTGATGAGCGGAGGGCCATCCTTGTCGCCAATTGCGACCACCGCCTTCACCGGAGTTCCGCGAGTGAGTGACAGCACACCCGTGAGCGCAAACGCTCCGAGGACGAGAAGTCCGAGCACGACGCTGACACGCTTCAACCTCAGCATTTTTCGCATTTGCGCCTACGACATCACATACTTCATGCCACGAGGCCGAGGCCGGCAATCGCGGATGATTGCCGGAACGGATCAGAGGAGTCGCATGGATTTTTCGGGACGCAGTGTCGTGCTGACCGGCGTAGGACGCGAAGGACAGGTCGGAGAAGCGGTTGCCGCGGCGTTCGCCGAGCTGGGCGCACGCGTCTTTCTCGTGGATCGCCAGGAAGCCGAGGCGCGCGCACGTGCCGACGCGCTGGTCGCCGCCGGCCGTCGAGCGGCGGGGCTGGGTGTGGATCTCACCGACGAAAATGCCGTCGCCGCGCTTGCGGAGCGCATGCGCGACGCCACGGGCGGGCGCGTGCACGCGCTGGTGCATCTCGCCGGCGGCTTCACAAGGAGTGGAGCGTTAACCGAATCCGATGCCGCGCTCTGGTCGCGACAGTTCGCGCTGAACGCCACCACCGCCTACCTCACGGCGCGCGCATTCCTGCCACTGTTGCGTACCGCGAAGGGCGCCATCGTGTTCTTTGCGTCTGAGGCAGTCCTGCCGGGCGGGCGCACTGCGGGCATCTCGGCCTATGCGGCGTCGAAGAGCGCGGTGGTCGCACTCATGCAGTCCATCGCGCAGGACGAAGCCGGCAAGGGAGTGCGCGCCAACGCCGTGGCACCGACTTCCATTCGTACCGCGGCCAACGTGGCCGCCATGGGACCGGATGTGGCGTACGTCTCGCGGGAGGATGTGGCAAAGGTGGTGTTGTGGCTCTGTTCCGACGACGCACGTGCCGTGACCGGCCAGGTCGTCCCCGTGCGATGACGGGCGGCGCCGTGGCTCGGCGACGCGCGACCTCGCGCGCGATCCGGCTGGACCGCTCGCTCGAGGCGCTTCCGCTGTTTCGCCTCAGCGATTCCGCGGAGGACGGCACGGTCGCGCTCGCGGACCTCCAGGGACGCCGCTGGCGCGTGCTTCCGAGCCCCGGAGACCGCCTGCCCGGCACCTTTGACCAGGACGTCTACGTCGAGCTGCTGCGCCGCTTTCATGAAGCCGGCGAGCCCGCGGACGGCGCGCTCTCCTTCACCCTGCACTCGTTCCTGCGCGCCATGGGCCGGCGCGTGGATGGCCGCACCTACGAGCAATTGCGCAGCTCGCTCGGACGCCTCGAGCGCACCACCCTCGAATCGACGGGCATCTACGAGAGCATGGCCGGCGGCGGCCGAGCGGACGTGCGGTTCACGCTGCTCACCGCCGTTGCAGTTGAGCGCAAGCGCACCATGGATCGCGAGCAACTGCCCCTGTTCACCGCCATGCCGAGTGCCGAGCCAGGCGTCGCACGGGTCGTGCTGTCCGCGGTGGTGCGGGAGAATCTTGCCGCCAACCACGTCGTGAGCCTCTCCGCGCCCCTCTACTGGTCGCTCGGCTCCCCGGTCGCGCGGCGGCTGTACCGCTTGCTCGAGGTCGCGCGCGAGGAGGAACGGCTCACGTGGCGCATTGCCCTGGACAGGCTCGCAGAACAGCTGCCGCTGGCACAGCGCTATCCCTCGCACCTCCAGCGCGTGCTCCAGCCGGCGCACGACATGCTCGTCGCGGCGGGAATCCTGCGCAACGCCGTGATCCGGCAGCAGCAGCGCGAGTGGTTCGTGGACTACATGCTCGGCTCGCGGCCCGTGTGACCCGGCAGGGCCGACCTACCTGACATCTCGAGAATCTTGACCACCAAACTTGCCAAGCCCATCCGCCGCGAGATCGAGATTGACGGCGAGCCGGTGACAGTCGTCTTCAGTACGGAAGGCGTGCGACTCAGCCGCAAGCGCTTTCGCGAAGGTCGCACCCTTGCATGGAACAGGTTGTGGGAGCTCGCCGAACTCGAGCGTGATGGCGGAACACTCGGTGTGGCACGCCGTATACAATGAGACTATCTCTCCTCTAAATCGGGTTGGGCCATGCGACGTCGTTTGACTCTCATCGCGATTGTACTGCTGCCTGTGTTCGCCGGCGGCTTTCTCGTCCAGAACACCCGCACCACTGATGGCGCGCGCGTCCTCGACCAGGTGCTCAACCTCGTCTCGCAGCGCTTCGTGGACACCGTGAGTGCCGCGGCGCTGTACGAAAAGGCCGCCAAGGGACTCGTGAAGGAGCTCAACGATCCGTACAGCGAGCTCTTCACGCCCAAGGAGCTCGCTGGCTTCTCGCAGCAGACCAGCGGCAAGTATGCCGGCATCGGCATGCAGATCGAGGATCAGCAGGGCTCCATCACCATCAGCAAGGTGTTTCCGCACACCCCGGCCGAAGGGGCTGGCGTGCGCGAGGGCGACAAGATCCTGTACGTGGACACGCTGTCCACGCGCGGATGGACCACGCAGAAAGTGTCCGACTACCTGATTGGCACCCCAGGTACCAAGGTCACGGTGAAGTTCGGCCGGCCCGGCGTCGCCGAGCCCATCACCACGAACTTCACGCGAAAGGTCATCCACATTCCGGCCGTTCCGTATGCCATCGTCCTGGACAATCGCATCGGGTACGTGCCCGTGCAGCGGTTCAACGAGACCTCCGCGGACGAAGTGAAGTCGGCCGTGGCGCGGTTGGCCAAGGAAGGCGTGAAGGGCGTCGTGCTCGACATGCGCGGCAACCCCGGCGGCATCCTTGAGCAGAGCATCGCGATGTCGAACCTGTTCCTCAATTCGGGACAGGAAATCGTGAGCGTACGCTCGCGCTCCAACGAGACGCAGAGCTACAACACGCGCGGCTCGGCGACATTCCCCACCCTGCCCATCACGGTGCTCACGGACGAGTACTCCGCATCGGCGAGTGAGATCGTCGCCGGCGCACTCCAGGATCACGATCGCGCGCTGGTCGTGGGCCAGACGAGCTTCGGCAAGGGCCTCGTGCAGACGCTCTTCCCACTCGACGGTGGGTACGCGCTCAAGATCACCACGGCCAAGTGGTACACGCCGAGTGGCCGGAGCATCCAGCGGGAGCGGAAGTTCGAGAATGGCCGGTTCGTCGAAGCCCTACCCGACACGAACGAGACGGAAACCAAGAAGAAGGCTCGGCCGGCCTATCGGTCGGCAGGGGGACGGCTGGTGTACGGCGGCGGTGGCGTCGCGCCGGATGTCCTTGTGCGCGACGATACCCTGACGACAGCTGAGCAAGCGTTCGCCAAGTCCATCGCGCCCAAGTCGCAGGAGGTGTACGTCGCCATCGCCGACTATGCGCTGGAGCTGGCGCGCAGCGCCAAGACGGACTTCAAGGTGCAGCCGCAGTGGCGCGATGAGCTGTACAATCGGCTCGTCGCGAAGGAGGTGAAGGTTGAGCGCGCACAGTTTGACGGTGCGGCGCGCTACATCGACCGCCTGCTCGAGCTGCGCGTCGCCCGGGCTGTGGGTGGTGACTCCACCGCCAAGCGTCGGGACCTCGCCTTTGATGCGCCGCTCCGGACCGCGCTCGAGTTGATGGAGAAGGGCGGTACGCAGCGCGAGCTGTTCGCGGTCGCCGGCGCGCAGGCCAAGCTCTCGGACGCCAAACCGACCGCGGCCGAATCGGCCAAAGGCGTAGTCACAGCGGCGCCACGCGTGCCCTGATCGTCGGTAGCCTGGTGGCAGGACGGGCGTTCCCTCAGGGAGCGCCCGTTTTACATTGCGGCAATGCGATCACGATTTGCCTTCCTGCTCGTCGCGGCCGGTGCCGCCACCACGTTGTCCTGCTCCGCGCGCACGCCCGTTCCCGCGCTCCCAACCGTCGCGCCGGAAGCTGGCGAGCGACATCTCCGCAACCTTCGCCAGCTGACCAACGGCGGCGAGAACGCGGAGGCGTACTTCAGCGCGAGCGGCAAGCGCCTGATCTTCCAGAGCACGCGCGACGGACGGACGTGCGACCAGCAGTACGTCATGAACGTCGACGGCACGGGCTTGACGCGCGTTTCCAACGGGATTGGCAAGACCACCTGCGGCTTCTTCTACGCGAACGACGAGCGCATCCTCTTCGGATCGTCGCACGCCGACCAGCGCGACTGCCCGGACCGTCCCGATCCATCACGCGGCTACGTCTGGCGGCTCGACCCGTTCGACATCTACACCGCGAAGCCCGACGGCAGCGACCTGCGCCGCCTGACGAACTACGGGGTGTACACGACGGAGGCGGTTGTGTCTCCGGATGGAAAGCGGATCGTCTTCACGTCGCTCAAGGACGGCGACCTGGAGATCTACACGATGAACGTGGACGGCACCGACATGCGGCGCCTCACCACAACGCCCGGGTATGATGGCGGCCCGTGGTGGTCGCCGGACGGGACGAAGATCGTGTATCGCGCGTGGCATCCGGTGGACAGCGCGCTCGCTGTGGATCGCGCGCTACTCGGCCAGCGCCTCGTGCGTCCGAACCGCATGGAGCTCTGGGTCATGAACGCCGATGGCAGTGGGCAGACACAGATCACGCAGCTCGGCGGTGCCAACTTCGGTCCGTCGTGGGCACCGGACGGGAAACGGATCATCTTCTCGTCGAACCACAAGCAGCCGCGCAGCGGCAACTTCGACCTGTTCCTCGTGAACCTCGACGGAACGGGGCTCGAGCAGGTGACGTCGCATGGCTCGTTCGACGGATTTCCGATGTTCAGCCCCGACGGTCGCACCATCGTGTGGGCGTCCAATCGGAACGAGGCCAAGCCCGGCGAGACGAACCTGTTCATCGCGGACTGGGTGCCGTAAAGCGACTCTCGGCGCCGCCGCGCTTCTTTCGTGGCGCAACGAGCGTTCGTCTCGCCCTTGATACTGCCACCGAGAACGCCGAACCGACAAACGGCGCCTCTCGATCAGATCGGCAGCGGCAACGAGAGGTCGTTGGTGATGCGCATGGGACGGACGAAGGCGCACGGAGTGAATCGGCTATTGTCCGCCAACACGTCCGCGCCCTTGGTCGTTCAAGAACATCGCGCCACTCGCATCACTTCAAATCTCGACGCGACCCACAACAGAGTCCGAAGAGCCTCCTTTCGTGACGGGACGCCACGGTTGCGATGCGCCGCAGTATCGGCGCCTGTGGGCAGCAGATCGGCTGCAAGCTGAACCCAGACGACGAACGCTGAAGGCGCTGACACGACGCACGCTGAAAGCGCTGTAACTAACTTGGTGCGCAGATTGCGCGTTCATGACCTCGCGACGCAAAACGCACGTACAGCGCCGCCTGCGTGCACTGGACCTGCGCCTTCAGGGTTCGCCGTCTCGGCTTGCCGGCTGGCTGTTGCCGATGGCGCATTCCAGGAGTTCCTTGCACGGCAACCGACGTGGCGGAATGGAGCAGAGATTTCGGACGCTACGCGCCGACCACCCGCGCCAGCAGCTCCATCGCCTGCTCGGACGTAAGCGCAGCGTCGTTTATCGTCGCACCAGATCCGCCCGGATCCTTGAGCAGGTGACCCGTCAGGATGGACACGACACGCTCATCCGCCCCGATCGCTCCTCGCGAGACGAGCGCGCGCACCCCGGCCACACTCGCCGCACTCGCGGGCTCGCATCCCACCCCGCAGCGATCGACCACGGACTTCGCCGCGAAGATCTCCTCGTCCGTCACCGACTCCACGACGCCATTCGTCGCCTCGATCGCCCGCACCGCGCGGTCCCACGACGCCGGATCGCCAATGCGGATCGCGGTGGCCTTCGTTTCCGCACGCACCCGAAATCGCTCCGTGAACTGCGCGGCGTAGCCCTGCGCGAACGGCGCCGCACCTGACGCCTGCACCGCCAGCAACCGCGGCACCCTGTCGATCAGCCCCAACGCGTGCGCTTCGCCAAGCGCTTTCCCGAATGCCGACGTGTTGCCAAGGTTGCCGGCCGGAAGTGCAATCCAGTCAGGCGCGTTCCAGCCCAGTTGCTGGAGCATCTCGAGCACGATCGTCTTCTGCCCCTCGATGCGGAACGGATTGACGGAATTCACCAGGTAGACGCCGAGTGTGTCGCTCGCGTCGCGCGCCAGGCGGAGACAATCGTCGAAGTCACCGCGGATCTGCAGCGTGCGCGCGCCGTACGCGAGCGTTTGCGCCAGCTTGCCCGACGCGACGTTGCCCTCCGGCACGAACACGAACGACGGGATGCCAGCCTGCGCCGCGTACGCACTGAGCGACGCCGACGTGTTGCCCGTAGACGCACACGCAACCGCGCGTGCACCGATGCGCCGAGCCTGCGTCATCGCCACGGTCATTCCCCGGTCCTTGAACGAGCCGGACGGATTGTGGCCTTCATGCTTCATCAGCAGCGTGCTGACGCCGGCAAACTGCGCCACGGCCTCACGCGCGATCAGCGGCGTGTTGCCCTCCGGATGGCTCACGATCTCGTCGTCGGCAGCGTCGAGCACGATCTCGCGGAAGCGCCACACGCCGGATCGCTCGAGCGCGGAGGCGGTTCGCCCGAGCATGGCCGCCCGCTCGTCGAAGAGCGTACGCAGTGCCACGCCACGCATCGCTGGATGATGCCCGACCACGAGCAGCCCACCGCACTTGGCGCAGGTGGACTGCGCGGTGGTCGTAGGGAGCACAGTGCGGCAGTCAGCGCAGTGAACGGTCGTCGAGGCGGTCATTTTCCTTCTGTCTTGGTTGTTGGTCATCCTGAGCGTAGCGAAGGATCCGCACGTGCTGTTGCGACCGGCGCAGGTGCAGATCCTTCGCTGCGCTCAGGATGACAAATGGGACACGTCCACAATCACGCCTCGCTGGTCGATCTCGGTCACGATCGTCGTGCACGCGATGCCCTGCCGCGCATACGCCGAGTCCAGCGCGATGGCGACTCGGCGCGCGGTGTCCGGGTCGCCGGTGATGGCAAAGGCCGTAGGACCCGACCCGGAGATCGACGCCCCCAGCGCACCCGCCTCGATGGCCGCGCGCTTGGCTTCCGCAAAACCCGGAATGAGCGCCGCCCGCGCCGGTTCGGCGATGCGGTCGTCGATCGCCCGGCCGAACAGTGCGAGATCGTCCAAAAAGCAGGCGGCGACCATCGCCCCCACCTGCGCCAGTTGATGTGTCACCGTGGCCAACCCCACGGTGGCCGGCAACGCCCGACGCGACGACACGGTGGAGAGCCGCTGCGCCGGATGCGCCAACACCAGCCGCAACCCCGTGGGCACCGGGAGCCGCACGACGTCAATCGGATCAATGCTGCGTACCAGAACGATGCCGCCGAGCATCGCTGGCGCGATGTTGTCCAGATGACGGCCCGCAACGGTTGCCTCAGCAACGAGGCAGCATGCCAGCAGTTGATTGGAATCGAGCACGGAACCCAGCAGGCCATTCGCCGCCGCCGCACCGGCAACAGCCGACGCAGCGCTCCCACCCTGCCCCCCCGACAGCGGAAGTCCCTTCCTTACAGAGAGCGCGATCCCCGGCGCGTCAAGCTTGACGCCGCCATGCACCGCCGCACGCAACGCCGCCGCTGCGGCTATCGCCGCGGTATGCCGCTCTGGCGACGTGGGAAGATCCGGATGACCTGGATCGCGCAGCGACACGCCAGGCACCTCCGACCACTCAGCAATCACCTCGTCCCGCTGCCCAGCAATCGCGCAGCCCAGCACGTCCAGGCCAGGTCCGAGGTTGCCGATGCCGCCCGGCGCCGTCGCGCGACAACGCCTCATGCGGGAGTGAGACGCAACACGTCGCCCAGCACGCCAGCGGCGGTGACTTCCGTGCCGGCACCAGGCCCCGAGATCACCAGCGGTCGGTCGCGGTACCGCGCCGTCGAGATCACGAACAGGTTGTCCGTCCCGTCCAGGCTCGCGAGCGCGCTGCCCACGGGGACACTCGCGAGCCCCACACGCACCCCACCGCGCGTGGCGCGCGCGCGATAGCGCAGCACCTCCCCCCGCGCCCGCGCTTCCGCGATGCGCTGCTCCCACTCGGCATCAATGTCCGGAAGCGCCGCAAGGAATGCCTCGCGCGTCACATCGCGCAGCGCAGCAGGGACCAGCGACTCGAGATTCACATCGGACATCTCGCCCGTGTACCCCAGCATGCGCGCGAGGATGATCCCCTTTCGGGCGACGTCCAGTCCGCAGAGATCGTCGCGAGGGTCCGGCTCCGTATAGCCGCGCTTCATGGCTTCGCGCACCGTATCCGAGAATTTGCGCCCGCGTCCCATCTCGCTGAACAGGAATCCCATCGTGCCCGACGGCGAGCTGTCCACGCTGTCGACGCGATCGCCCGACGCGGCGAGTTGCTGCAGCGTGTCGATCACCGGCAGTCCCGCACCCACCGTGGCCTCGTGCAGCACGCGGCGGCCACTTGCCCGAGCCTCATGGAGGATCGAACGCGCCACCGACATGGCCGACGCAAGGGGAACCTTGTTCGCCAGCACCAGGTCCATGCCGTGAGACACAGCCGCGGCCAGCGCCTGCGCGGTGTCGCCGCTCGCCACATCCACCAGCACCGGCCGCATCAACGCATGCGACGCCATGAACTCCACCGCCTCGGCCGCTGATGCGTGGCGACCACCGGCCGCGTCACCGATCGATCCGCCGCGCTGCTTCTGCGCTACCAGCGCCGAAAGCTGCCGAGCGGTCATGCCGCGCGCGTGAAAGGCATATCCGCTGCGGTCGATGACGCCCACGATGCGCATCGCTCGGCCACTTCGCTGCGTCAGCGCGCCAAACTGCGTCACGAGCTCCTGCGCCACACGTCCCATACCGAGGAGGATGATGTCGGTGTGCTCGGCGCGGCGGGCCACGCGTCCCCCGCCCACCTTGTCGAGACGAAAGACGGAGTGGACCGCGCGCACAGCGGCGGACGCCTCGTTCTCGTCCACCACGAAGGAGACGTTGCGCTCCGACGCGCCCTGCGCGATGGCGATGACGTTCACGCCCGCGTGCGCCACGGCGCCGAAGATGCGCGCCGCCACGCCCGGCATGCGCGCCATGCCGGAGCCGACCACCGCGATGGTGTTCAGTCCTGAGCGCACGGCGATTTCGTCCACCTCTCGACGCGCCAGTTCGTCGGCGAACGCGTGGCGGAGAAGCCTCGCGACATCGTCGGCGCGGTTGGCGGGAATGGTGAAGCAGATCGACTGCTCCGACGACGCTTGCGAGATCATCGAGACGGAGATGTGCGCCGTCGCCAGCGCGCCAAAGACACGCGCCGCCACGCCGGGCACGCCGAGCATGCCCGTGCCAGCGATGGCGACGAGGGCCTGCTGCGAGATGCCGGAAATGGCGCGCACCGGTGCGCCGCGCGCCTGACGTCCCACGACGATCGTGGTGCCTGCTGCCTCGAGGTCCGCGAATGGACGCAGGCGGAGTGTCGTCCCCGCGCGCAGTGGGAGCAGCGTGCGCGGGTGCAGCACCTTCGCGCCGTAGTACGCCAGTTCGGAGGCTTCGCGTGCATCGAGCAGTGGCACCACGCGCGCTTCCGGCACGATGCGTGGATCGGCCGTCATGACACCGGGGACATCCTTCCACAGGATCACCTCACGTGCGTCGAGCGCGCGTGCGAGGACCGTGGCGGTCAGGTCGGACCCCCCGCGGCCGAGCGTCACCACCGTGCCGCCTTCGCCCGCACCGATGAAGCCTGGCACCACAACGACGTCACCATTCTGGAAGCTCGGCTCCACCACGCCGCGTGCAATCGCGTCGGTGCGCACGAGGTCGGGCGCGGCGTTCCCGTGCCGGCCGTCTGTCTCGATCAGCTGCGCACCGTCGATCACGACGCTCGCGACATCGCGGCTCACGAGCATTGCGCAGACGATCTGCGCGGCGAGCCGCTCGCCGTGCGAGAGAATAGCGTCCTCCAGCGCGGCGTCCGTTTCGACGCCCTTGCCCGCTGCGTCGAGCTGCACGTCGAGCTCGTCGCACGCTGCGTCGATGGTGGCGAGCAGGACGTCGCGCGCGTCGGGATGCGTACGGTCGCCCAGCACGCCGCGGGCGACCTCCAGGTGACGTTCGCGCAGCTGCCGGGAGATGACGCGCGCGGCATTGGCATCGCCGTTCGACGCGTGGCTGGTCGCTGCGATCAGCAGGTTGGTGACGCCTTGCAAGGCTGACGTGACGATGACGCGACGAGGCGGCGACGCATCGGCGACGAGGAGTGTGCCGACATTGGTGACCGCCGCGGCATCGGCGAGCGCGGCGCCGCCGAACTTGTGCACGACAACGACTGAGGTGGACATTCAGTCAACTTAGCCGTTTCGGCCGTTCTGGGGACGGGGTGTGCGCCGAGCTGTGAGCAACTGCGAAGCTTGCGCTGGAACTGGTGCGGAGCTGTGCTGGAGCGGATACGAGGCCGTCAAACGAGCGGCCTCATTCCGAATTCGGGTTCTTCACGGAGTACCGGAAGGCGCCGTCGGCCAATTCATGGTTCGTGCTTCGACACACGTCGAGACGGTAACAACCCCAGACGGCGAACGCTGCAACACGTAGATACTGCGCACGCAGACGTCGATGGAACTGCGTTGGTCGGTCCGAGGTCGTGCACGTGCCGTGTGTCTCGCGCCGTTCCAGCGTTTTCAGCGTGCGTCGTGTCAGCGTTCTCAGCGTTCGCCGTTTGGGTTTCACGCCCTCGCTCCCTATCCGCGCCTATGCGACCCGGCCCGTCCGGGCGCCCGTGACGAGACAACGGATACAGCGATGATCCCTGGAACTCCGTGATGAACCCAGATTCGGAATGAGGCGCCGTATGAGACCTCCATCCCCGCGCGCAATTGCTTGAATGAAGACGCACATGAGATACGTCGCCGCCGCGCAGCTCACGCTCCAGCTCAGGCTCGCAGTTACTGACAGGTCAAAGCTCGTACTTCAATTCGGCGAGGCCCACGCGCCGATGTTCTCCCGCACGTGTGCACGATCGCGCATGCCTGCAAGAACAGTCGCAACCCCCGGCAGGCTCGATACGAATCGCAGTGCGCGCTGGGCGTCCGTGGTGCAGTCCGGAAACAACGCCCGCACAGCATCCGGCAGGCCCTGTGCGAGACGACCCTGCATCAGCGGCGCGCTCGCGATCACGCCGAGGCCAAGTGCGTCCGCCGCCTCGAGCAGCGTCACGAGCTTGCGGCCCAGCGGCTGCGTCGGCAAGCGCGCGGCTTCCGGCATGGCGAGGCTGATCGGCAACTGCACAGCGCGGAAGTGGTGAGCGGTGCCGCCCACCTCGCGCGCGATGGCCACGATGTCCGCCAGCGTGAGGTGTTGCCTGTTTCCCGGTGGCACGCGCAGCCCGAGCCATGTCGCCATGCCGTAGCCAGCGATGTCGCCCGCCTCGGATCGCTCCTCGAGCAGCGCGAACGCAGCACGCACCAGTTCGCGAAATGACGCCGCATCGTGCACCAGCAACTGCTCTTCCGGGTTGTGCAGGTAGTACACGTCGATCGTCTTCAGCCCCAGGTTCGCTCGGCTCTGCGAAAGTTGGTGCGCGAGGAATTTCGTCGAGAGCGAATGCCCGCCGCGCACGATATCGGCGGAGCTGAGGACGCCGGGCGCGAACAGCTCTCGCTCGAGCCACGCGTCGTACTCCTCGCGGGAGCCAGGCGGCATGCCATCCAGGGCAACGTATCCGCCCTTCGTGCACACGACCAACTCGTCGCGCCGAACGTCTCCCGCGGCAACGGCTTCCACCACGGCCTGCCCAATTGCCCGCTCGGAACGCTGGCATCGGTAGTTGCTCGCCGTGTCGATGACGTTGATGCCCGAGGTGATCGCTTCGCGCACGCTCTGCCGGTAGCGCTCGTCCTCGTCGTCGGTGCAGTCGCCGAGGTAGGAGCCGAGGCCCAGGGCGCTGACGACCAGCTTGCGGGGAAGCGTGCGCTCGAGGCCGCTGAGCCTCGCGGGCGTGCGTGCGTGGAAGCGCCGCGTGCCCACGGAGCTCGCGCGCTGCGCGTCGCGACCGATGCTGCCCGCGGGCGGTGGCGCCAGGTTGATGTCGCCGTCCGGCGGGCGAATTTCGGTCGTTCGTCGTGGCATGTCTGCCGTGAGGGTACGCGTCCGCGTCTCCCTGAACAAGGGACGCAGGGCACGGAGCGGCATTCAGAGGCATCCCGGCGCGCTTGATGCGTGTTGGAAGCACGGGCTACATTCCTCGTTCTGCTCGATCCAGCCGGAACGTCGTCCCGAGAACGTGGAGTTTGCAATGCCGGAGTTTGGCGCCTGGGCGCAGCGTTGGTGGATGCCCGTGCTTTTCATTGTCGTCGCAGGACACATCACCAATGTCTGCGTCACCCTTTTCCTGCATCGCGCGCAAACGCATCGCGGCGTGCGACTCCACGCGCTGGCGGCCACGCCGATGCGCCTGTGGCTCTGGCTGACGACGGCGATCGTGACGAAGGAATGGGTCGCCTGCCACCGCAAGCATCACGCGTTCGCCGATCGCGAGGGCGATCCCCACAGTCCCGTCATGGAGGGACTGCGCGAAATCATGCTCAAGGGTGCCTTCTACTACAGGAAGGCCGTGCAGCAGCCTGGGATGCTCGAGAAGTACGGGCGCGGCACACCGAACGACTGGCTCGAGCGACACGTGCTCACGCCGTTCAGCTTCACTGGCGTCTTCCTGATGCTGGCCATCGATGTCTATCTGTTCGGCCTGTTCATCGGACCCGCCGTGTGGGGCATCCAGATGATCTGGATCCCGCTGTGGGCCGCCGGCGTCATCAACGGCATTGGGCACGCGCTGGGCTATCGCAACTTCGAGGTGAAGGACGAAAGCCGGAACATCACGCCCATCGCCATCTGGCTCGGAGGCGAGGAGCTGCACAACAACCACCATGCTGATCCCAAGAGCGCCACGTTCAAGGCGCGCTGGTTCGAGCTGGACATCGGCTGGGTCTACATTCGCGCCCTCAAGCTCATCGGCCTCGCCAAGATCGAATACGCCCGCAACTACGGGTCGGCGGCGAAGCGAAAGGACGAACTGGCCGTCGATCCGACCTGATCGCAGCGCAGCAGCAGGAATACAACGAAGGGCACTCCGGTCTCGACCGGTGTGCCCTCCGTTGCTTTTCGCCGCTCGCCACTCGCCGTTCCCCGCTCGCCGTGTGGTGTAGATTTCGCAACCCAGCACCATTCTCCAGAGGTTCAGTCATGCCCGCTACCGTCACCTGCTCCCGCTGTGGCCAGACTCGCGCCGGTTACGAGCGCCCTCCGTTCCCGGGCGCCATCGGTGCCCGCGTGGTGGAGGAGATCTGCACCGAGTGCTGGGCGCTCTGGCTCAAGCAGCAGACCATGCTCATCAACCACTACGGCTTGAACGTTATGGATCCACAGGCACGCAGCTTCCTCACCAAGAACATGGACGCCTTCCTGTTCAAGAAAGGCGGCGAGGAAGACGTGGATACCTCCAAGCAGGGAACCATCGCATGGTAAGAGTCTCCGGTCGGCCCCTCCGCAGCGCGCTCCTCGCAATCGGACTCTCGGCGTGCGCGTCGGGTGGGACGACCGTTGCACCTGTCAGCCCCGCGCGCCCTTCGAGCACTGACAGCGCCTGGGCCGACTCGGTCCTCGCCACGCTGCCGCTCCGCGACAAAGCCGCCCAAATGGTCTGGCCCTGGATCCTCGGCGACTATACCGCCGGCGACAATGCCGCCTGGACGCGCGTGGAGCGAATGATCCGAGAGCAGAAGCTCGGCGGTGCGATCATCTCTGTCGGCGGTCCCATCGACATCGCCGTCAAGACGAACGCGCTCCAGCGCGCCGCCGCGCTGCCGCTGCTTATTGGCGCAGATCTCGAAACGGGCGCCGCCTTCCGCGCACGCGGTGGATACTTCATACCCAACGCCATCGACCTGGGAGGCGCCACGGCGTTCCCCTACCAGATGGGCATCGGCGCCACGCGCGACACATCGCTCGCGTACGAGATGGGCCGCGTCACCGCGGTGGAGGGCCGCGCGCTCGGCATTCACATGGCGTTCGCGCCAGTGCTGGACGTCAACAACAACCCGAAGAACCCGGTCATCGCCGCGCGATCGTTCGGCGAGAACTCGCAACTCGTCGCCGCGATGGGGCGTTCGCTCATCCGCGGCATTCAGGAGCACGGGATGCTCGCCACCGCGAAGCACTTCCCAGGCCATGGCGACACCGAGCAGAACTCGCATCTCGAGCTCGCCCGCGTGGACGCATCGCGCGCGCGGCTCGACAGTGTTGAGCTCTATCCGTTTCGCGAGGCCATTCGCGCCGGCGTTGGCGGCGTGATGACCTTCCATGGCTACCTCCCGGCGCTCGACAGCGTGCGCACCGCGGCGACGCTCAGCCCCAAGGTCATGCTCGACCTGCTGCGCACGCAGATGGGGTTTCGTGGCATCCTCGTCACCGACGCGCTCGACATGAACGGTGTGCTCGGCACGGCCACCATGGCTGAAGTGACGCAGTTGGCCGTCGCCGCCGGCAACGACGTGCTACTCATGCCCACGAACGTTGCGGAGGCCATCGACGCTGTGGTGGCGGGTGTGCGCGCTGGGCGCTTCACGGAGGCACGAGTGGACTCATCCGTTCGGCGGTTGCTCGTCGCCAAGCGGCAGATGGGCCTCGATCGTAACCGGTACGTGGACGTCGAGAAGGTTCGCGACATTGTCGCCGACAGCGGCAACCTCGCGTCGGCGCGACTTGCCGCCGAGCGAGCGATCACGCTCGTGCGCGACTCGCTGGACATAGTGCCACTCGGGCGCATGCCGCGTACGAGTCGTGTCGTGAGCTTCACCATCGCACCGCGCGCAGACCTGAGTGCGGGTACGGCGTTCAATAGTGAGTTGCTGCGGGTCTTTCCGCAGTTGCGCTCACAAGTGATGACTCCTGAGACGATCTTCGATGCGACGGCCGGCGCCGCTGCCGGCGGTACGGGGACATACGTGGCGAGCCCGGTACCGCGGCTCCTGCCGGCAACCATCGACAACGCGCTTCGCGCCGCGAGCAACGCGGAGGTCGTCATCGTGTCGTCGTACTTCGGTGCATCGTCGAGCACAGCGACGATGGCGGCGACTGGTGGACTGCCGGAGCTGATCGATGGCTTGCACAAGGCGGGACGGACGGTGGTGCTCGTCTCGTTCGCCAATCCGTATCTCGCACAGGGACTTCCGGCTACGGCAGTCTTTCTCGAGGCGTGGAGCGGCTCGCCGTTGTCGCAGCGCGCGGCCGCGCGCGGATTGCTGGGCCTCGCTCGCATCGCGGGCCAGCTTCCCATCACCATTCCGGCTGTCGCGCCGTATGGCGCCGGTTTGCGCAGGGAAGCGTTGCCCGCGGTGACACCGTAGTGGTGTCGCGTGCTCGTTGCACGAGCCGCGTTGCGTTCGCGTTCGACAGACGATGCCTGCCATAACGCCACGTTGACGTGGCAGGTTGAAACTCGTATATCACGCATCCGCTGCGCGCGTGCCGGATTTTGAAACATTTTGTTACTATATTCTGCGTTTCGCGACGCACGCACTTGACATTGGTGGCGAATTGTTACTAATTCGCGCCACATGCGTGACCGACCATCCATCCCGTCGAAGGCAGCCGTCCGACGGACGACGCTTGCCGTGGATGTCGTGGTCCTCTCCCCTCGAGTCGATGCGTTGGCTGTCTTGCTCGTGCGCGCGCCTTCCGGCGCGCGAGAGCGGTGGTCGCTACCGTGGGACGCGCCGCAAGCCGGCGAGGGGCTCGAGGACGCGGCGGCGCGCATTGCGTCTGCTGCGCTGGGCACCGCGCCAGCATTCTTCGAGCAGGTTGGAGCGCTGAGCGACGGCAAGCGTCATCCTGGAGACGCCGACGTCTCGATTGGCATCGCGGCACTCTCGCCCGCGGGCGAAGGCGTCACGGGCGTGGATGTGGAGTGGTTTCCACTGGCGTCGCTTCCTGCGCTCACGCCACGCCACCGCACCATCGTGGATCGGGCAGCGGCGGTCGTGCGCCAGCGCGTTGATCAGTCGCCACTCGCGTTTCGTCTACTGCCCACGACGTTCACACTCAGCGATCTGCAGGGCGTCTACGAACTGCTGCTCGGCCGGAGGCTGCACAAGGCAAGCTTTCGCCGAGCGCTTCAGGCGAGCTACCTGGTGGAACCGACCGACGAGTGGCACAGCGAAGGTCGTGGGCGGCCAGCGCAACTCTTCCGGTACGCGCCCAAAAAACGCCGCGGAGCGCGGCGCGGCGTGCGTTTTGACCTGTTCACGGAATAGCGAGCGTCCGCTCAACCGCCCGCCGCGCGAAGCGGCATCTCGATCTGGCGGTTCTCGCCACTCGCACGATCCGCCGCTGGCGCCTCGGTACGAGTCGCCGCCGTCCGCGCGCCGAGGAGATGGAGCGTCTGATGGTAGAAGTGCAGCGTCTGGACGGGAGCGCGAAGGCTCTCCGGGCCGGCGCGGGCGATGGAGTAACCCTCCTCGCGCACACGACGCGGTAGCGCGCGGGCGAGCGGATGGCGCAACAAGCGCCGAATCTCCGTCCCGTTCCGCGCCAACAACGCTGCACACAGCCCGTCCAGATAATCGAGCATTCTCGTCCGAGTTAGGACCTAAAGAACATATTGCGACTAATGTGCCAAGCGCAAGAGTACTTTCGCGGCCCGGCGCGGGAGCCTCAGACCGATTCCTGACGTCTCAGCACCGGTTCACGCTCCGCGAGCCTTCCGGCGTCCTGTCCCTGAGCTCGCTGCTGTTCTGGCACCTGAACCTCCGGCGCGACTGCGCTGTGCCGTACTCCGTGGCGTCCGCGTCGGCGCCTCGGCTCTGCCGTCCAGCATGTGCTCGAGCGCCAGCATGGCGGCGCGCACGGTCTTCGCAGCCGGTCGCTCGGCCAGATGCTCGCTCCACGGGTCGCCCAGGCGCGCAACGCGTTTTGGCATGGACTCGATGGTGAACGCGGCGGTGCGCAGCCGGCTCGTGAGCTCCCGCTCGGTGAGCGGCGCCGAGACCGTGGCGCCGGGCCTGGGACGCACGCTGTAGGCGCAGGCCATGCTCTTTCCGCGCGCATTCTGCATGGCGTCCACATAGATCGTTCCTTCCGGCCGCGCGCGAATCGTTCTTTCAACGGTGGCGCGCTTCGGGCGGTGCGCAGTCACGGCGCGAGCAATCAGCATCGCCAGTTGGCTCGATTGGTCATACGTCGTGTGCGCCGGGAGGGGAAGCACGAGGTGGATCCCGCTGGAACCCGAGGTTTTCACCGCCACGGGCAGCGAGCATTCGTTCGCAATTTGTCGCACGTCGCGCGCCAGTTCGACGACGTGCGCGAACGGCACGTCGTCGCCGGGATCGAGGTCGATCAGGCAGCGATCCGGGGACCCGAGATCTGTCATTCGCGAGAGCCATGGATGCACCTCAATGGCTCCGAGCTGCACGGTATAGAGCAGGGTCTGCAGGTCGCCGCCGACAATGCGCTGTCTTGGTCCTTCCTCATCGACCTCGACGGGTTCGACGCGGATGCCCTCCGGCACATGCTCTCCAGCGTTTTGCTGGTAGAAGACCTGTCCGCCAATGCCATCTGGCATGCGGCGCAGCACGAGTGGCCGGTCGAGCAATTGTTGTTTGAGAACCGGCCAGATGGTGGCATAGTAGCGCATCAATGCGCCTTTGGTGACGCCATTTTCCGGAAAGAAAACTTTGCCGAGGCTTGTGACGCGAAGGCTTGCGCCGTGCCCGAAGTCGACCGTGCCGTCTCCCGTCGCAGCCTCGATTGCTGCGAGTTGCGCAATGATCTCCGTGCTCAGGGACGGTTGCTTGCGCGGTGTCATTTCGTGGCTGTCCGGGATCGCCGTGCCTGCGTCGCCATGTCCGTCAAAGCGGGCAATAGAGGTGCCTGAAACCGCCTCCGTCGCGCCAGGAAGAACGAACGCCCCGCATTGAGCAGGGCGTCGTTTCGCGTGACAGCGGAGCTGTTCTGTTTGTGGCCCGGACGGCGGATCATTCGGGCTTTGTCACGTCTGCCGCCTGCGGGCCCTTCTGACCTTGGACAATTTCGAATTCGACCTTGTCTCCTTCGGCCAGTGACTTGAACCCGTTTCCCTGGATGGCGCTGAAGTGCACGAAGACGTCGGGGCCGCCTTCACGCGAGATGAACCCAAATCCCTTCGCGTCGTTGAACCACTTCACTGTTCCATTGATGCGTGCCATGTACGTACCTCGTACCAGAGCTGTGGAGCCTGATCGCGCGTTCGAGCCACACGCCGTGGCCAGACGCCGCTCGCCTCGCGAGATCCGTGTGATGCCCCGTCGTGCCGATGTGCTCGACCCCCGGGGCGGGATGTTGCGAGCTAGTCGGGCAAGTTTTGTGCACGCGCGCATCCACGGCCGAGCATGAGCCCCGCGCGCAACCGAGGTCGGCTGGAACGTGGCGGTCACGAAAACGCGACACGGGGCCGATTGCTCGGCCCCGTGTCGCGGGTGAGTGTTGCCACCGCCAGTGTGCCTACGCGGCGCCCGCTATATAGCGTGCGACGCGTCCGCACTCGCGACACTGCAGGGTAACCTGCGAGCGCGGAGGCGGAGGAAAGTCGTCGGGCGTTCGCTCGATCTGTCCCGAGCAGGACGGGCAGCTCAGCGGTGAGCCGTTCCGGTCGTTCGCGATCAGGTGAAGCGCTTGCACTGGGTTATACGTAGCCGGACGCGGCTTGCGCATTGGCCCTCCAGTAATGATTTCGCACAAACCCGGAACTTTTGTGGCGCCGGGACGCCATAACGAATAGTAACCCTCAAAGGGCCTAAAGCACAGTGGGGCATCGTCTTGCGAATTAACGCGCGGAGTGTGGCTTTCGTTGGCTTGTGTTTGGGGGCTGCCTGCGGGCCCCGTGCGCACATTCCTCCCCGCCCTGCCAATGTGCCGGAAGCGCTCGATTCGGCCGATGTCTCGGCCCGGCTCGCGCGCACTCTTGCGCCACTGCTATACCTCCAGCGCGATGAGATGTTCCCGCTGAGCCGAGCCGTCGCGGTTGTGCATCCGAGTCGGCGCATCATCGGGTATCACTTGCTCTGGCGCGACGACGCGCATGGCTCGTGGATTCCGTTCACAGTGCCCACCGACGAGGAGATCGTTTGGGTCGGGCACGACTCGAGCGGCGCGCCCACCGATCTCTGGACGTTCTGGCACGGCAAGATTCTTCATGCAGACTGGCGCGACCGGGGCACGCCCGCGATCGACGTACAGTGGGGGAAGCACGGATCGCTGCCGCGCGGCGTCATCGAAAGCGACCTGCCTCGCTTCCAGACGCTCAACGCGTTTTATGCCCTGCATTTCATCGGGCTTCCCGACATCCTGCTCGGCAAGCTAACGCGCCCAGGCCCGTCGGGATTCTTTCACTCGTACGCGCGGTATCGCGACTTCTCCCGTGTCATGCGCCTCGGAGATTCCCTCGACGTCGTCGTTCGCGCCGAGGATCCAACGGCGTCGCTGACTGCAGTGTTTGGCCGGCCATACTCCAGGAAACGGGCATGGCCTGATCTGCCTTGATGGATGCCTTTCGTGGTCGTGTGCGCGGGGAGATGTGCCGGAAGGCCTTGATGGTGCTGGCCTATCGCGCTTCGTTGCTCCATGTTGTGCGCGAGCGCGACGCGCTGTTGCTCGTCGCGCGATGATCGTCGTGCATCTACATTCGTCTAGCCGCCCGATGCGAGTGGGCGGGCGTTCGCGACAACGCGGCAGCAAGTCCGCCGAGTGCACATCGCTCGAAACTTGCCCACGACGTATTCGCGCAGCACCGACGGCCACTATCCCGTAGAGGAGACGCAGCGATGGCAGCGAAGAAAATGGGGCGCGGCATTAAGCGCAGTGCAGGGAAGAAGTCCGCGAAGAAGGCTGCGGCAAAGAAGGGTGCCGCGAAGAAGGGCGCGAAGAAGGGCGCGAAGAAGGCCGCCAAGAAGTCCTCGAAGAAGGCTGCGAAGAAGGCGGCCAAGAAGTCTGCCGCCAAGAAGGCGCCAGCCAAGAAGGCGCCAGCCAAGAAGAGTACTGCCAAGAAGAGCGCGCCTGCGAAAAAGGCCGCCGCCAAGAAGAGCGCGCCTGCCAAGAAGAGCGCACCCGCCAAGAAGAGCGCGGCGAAGAAGAAGAAGCCGTCCATCGTGGAGCGCGTGAAGCGCGTGGCCACGGGCGTGGTGGAGCAGGCGCAGACACTTGCCGGCCAGGGTGTCGATGCCGCGAAGGAGCTGGGCGAGAACATCGTCGATCGCGTTACAGGCTGACGACGTCACTTCTCTTGCGTGCCGCGCTGGTGGTCAGCCGGCGTGGCGCGCGAGGAAGTCCAGCAGCAGCATGACCACGGTGTCCTTGCAATAGTCCACCGTTATCACGTGGCCGCATCCGGTGACCCAGTGTCGCTCGGACGGCGCGCGCAGCGACTCCAATGCCTCGAGCGCGAGCGCTCGTGGAATGCGGTTGTCCTGTTCCGAGTTGACGACGAGGGTTGGCACCGTGACGGCGGCGAGCGCTTCGCGGCCATCAGCCGCGGTGGCAAGCAGCGCGTGCAATGCACCCGAAGAGAATGAGCCGTACGCGCGACTTTCGCCCCGTGCGACCGGATCGTGCACTGACATTCCTCCCTGTCCCCGCAGGTAGGGAACTCCGATGCTCCACAGCCATGACGACCCGGACGCCATCCGCACCTCGTCAGGCGGGATGAAATAGGGCGCGAGCAGCGCGAGCACCCGAACGTCCTTCGCCTCGGATGTGAGCCGCGCAGCGAGCGCACCGCCCATGGACTGCCCGACCACCGCGATCCACGGCTCCAGCGAACGGAGTTCGTCGAGTGCATGCTGCGCCGCATTCCAGTAGTCAGCGGCGGACACGATGGCAAAAGCGCGCGGCGAGCGACCATGCCCGGGGAGCAGCGGCGCATGCACGGTGTACCCCGCCGCGTGGAGGCGGTCCGCCGTGTATCGCAACGACTGCGGTGTGTCACCAGACCCGTGCAGGAACAACAGGCCGCGGCCGTTCACTCCGGTGAGCGTAAAACCGTGTGCTCCCTCAGCGATGCCGTTGGCGTCAGGCGGGAATCGCGTGGCGTATTCGTCCTCGATCGTGTGCGCCAGGCGTCGGCGCACAATGGTCGCGCCCGCGGCTACCAGGAAGGGCACCAGCCATTCTGCATCGATCATCAGTACCGACGGACTGTCGGATCGACGTCCAGGCTCCAGCGCTCGATGCCCCCAAGCAGGTTGAGCACGCGGGCAAAGCCTTGATCGCGCAGCCAGTCTGCCGCGGCTGCACTTCGCGTCCCGTGATGACAGTACACGACGATCTCTGCCGCGCGATCCAGCGAGCGCACGGCATGCGGAAGGGTGTTGAGTGGAATCAGTCGAGCATCGGGGAGCCTGACAATCGACCACTCGTACGCTTCGCGCACATCGAGCAGGGTGACGGCATCACCACGGCGCAGGCGCGAGGAGAGATGCCGCGGCGTAATCTCGCCCACGTCCACGCCGACGTCGTCCTCGTCATCATCCGCGCCGGACGCGGGCCTCGCGCTCGAAACGCCGCAGAACGCGTCGTAGTCGATGAGCGTGGTGATCTCGCGCGTCCCGCATGCCGGGCACTCGGGATTGCGCGGGAACTCCATCGTCGTGAAGTGCATGCGCAGTGCGTCCACGAGCAAGAGTCGTCCGACCAGCGGCTCTCCTGCGCCGGTGATGAGCTTGATGGCTTCCGTTGCCTGGATGATGCCGAGCAACCCGGGCAGCACGCCGAGGACGCCGCCGTCCGCGCAATCGGGAATGGAGCCGGCGGGCGGTGGGTCGGGAAAGAGGCAGCGATAGCACGGCCCACCCTCGACACCAAACACGGAGGCCTGCCCCTCGAAGCGGATGACGCTGCCATATACGACCGGCGTGCCGAGGAGCACGCAGGCGTCGTTGACGAGATAGCGCGTGGGGAAGTTGTCTGATCCATCCACAACGAGGTCGTAGTCGCGGATGATCTCGAGGGCGTTTGCGCTGGTGAGCCGCGCGTGCAGGGCAACGACGTCGACATGGGGATTGATGTCGCGCAGGCGGTCGGCGGCGGATGCGACCTTGGCACGTCCGACATCACGCGTGCCGTGCAGCAGCTGGCGCTGGAGGTTGCTCACCTCGACGACATCGGCGTCCACGATCCCGAGGCGACCGACGCCGGAGGCGGCAAGGTAGAGCGCGGCGGGAGACCCCAGTCCACCGGCGCCGATGAGCAGCACACGCGCCGCCTTGAGGCGCCGCTGGCCGTCCTCACCGATGTGCGGAAGGATCAGGTGGCGGTGATAGCGCTGCAGCTCGTCTGGCGAGAGCGTGGCGCGAACTTCGTCGAGCGACATCCGGTCTCATGGGGGCGGGTCCGAGAATATAAGCCCGAGAGACGGTGTTCGGTTTCGGAGCGGGCGCTGGCTACTGTACCGTGGCCGTTGTCGTCGCGCTGTTGTCGGACAGGGCGTGGACGAGGAGGGAGTCCTCGCTGCCGCCGGCCAGTCGATCGAAGAGTCGTGTTGAGGGTGCAACGAACATCGTGCTGCCGACACGCTCCACGAGGCCCTCGCCTACGAGGCGTCCGAGCACGAGCGACACCGACTCGCGTGTGGCACCCACGAGCTCGCAGAGCAGTCGATAGTGTGCACTGCTCAACTCGATGCGCCCGTGGTCATCGAGGAAGTCGTCGTGCGTGGCCATGCGCTGGAGCGCTGCGACGAGGCGTTGCTCGACGGACAGCGTTGTGAGCTCCCGCAGCTTTTCCATGAGCGCGGTGCGTTCGGACATCACCTGGCCGATGAGCGTGATGGCATGCGAAGGCTGTTCTCGCACGAAGGCACGCAGCTTGGCCGAACTCAGGAAGAGCGTTTCGGTCGCTTCGTCGGCGCGGGCGTCCGTGGCATACAGCGCGGCGGACGAGATGCCTTCCGCCCCAAACGTTTCGCCGGGCGTGGCCACCCACGGCACGAACCCGCGGCCCGCGCGCACGCGGCTGCGCAGCACGACCCGCCCGCGCGTCACGATGAACAGGCCATCGGCCGGCGAGCCACGTTCGTAGATCTGGAACCCGGACGGCCACACCGCACGCGCCGCGTAGTCCGTGAGGGTGAGTCTCTCCTCCACAGACAAGCGGCTGATCGTCAGGTCGATGCGCTCGGGCCTCGGCATACACAGCGGCGCCGACGCAATACGTGGGCCGGATTGGCGCGGGGATGAAACTGCATTGAACGTCGCGGCCGCAGATTCTACGGATTTCCGGGATGGTTGATCGAGATGCGCCCTTCGTGGCTTCGGCGTTCAGTCGGCTGCAGGTCGGCCCCTTTGGTCGTTCAAGAAACGGGAGCCAGCTTCCGTCGCATTGGATCTCGACGCGACTGAAGAACTCCGTGGCTGCGTCCAGAACACTGTGAATGAAAGAGGCGCGCAGTTCGTGAACGACCAAGGGCGCGGAATTGGTGCCGACAACAAAGCCGACCTTGCTCCGTACCCATTCGTGTCTCCACGCGCATCGACAGAACATCTCTCCGTTGACGCTGGCGCCGGATCTGCCTCAAGGCATTGATCCTCACCGCTCGTTGAAAATGCATCGTGATGCGACAACTGCGGCGTGGCGCGCCGTGGAACTGCAAGCTGCGTACGGACGGACCGTTGGCATCCCGAAGCACGATGTCTCACGAATCGCACCGAGTTTCAGCAGTCCGTCGATCGTGACAATCCGAATAATCCCTTTGATCCGCGGCCTCGACGTTCAACGCCCCTTGCATCAACGCCCTTGCATCAACGCCCTTGCACCAACGCCCTTGCATCAACGCCCTGTACGTATCGCCGCTCGTGCCGTCGCCAGCGCGCGCGTCGCCAGGTCGAATCGCTGCGCCAGGTCGGCGATCTCCGCCGCTGTGAGACGCTCATCGTTCGCGCGAATCGCCTCGTTCACTGAGGGAAACACCATGGTCGCGTATCCGTTGTCCTCGTCGGCCACGTAGATCAGGTTGCGATACCACGGACGCGTGCGCAAACCCTGCGGCCGAGCGAGGGAGCGCTCGACCTGAAGCAGCGCGGTGTTTACCGTGCGACGCACCTCGCGAGACGGTGTTCCGCCGGCCAACGCGGCGTCGCGCGCGGACGCGAACGCGCTCGCTTCCTCCGCCATCCGCCCGATGGCATCGCGAATCGGCGCTGCGGAAGAGGACCAGCGCTTGCCACTCAACGCACGGTCCAGCGCAGGCAGGTAGCGCTGCATGGTGCGCGCAAACTCCAGGTAGTCGTATGGCAGCACGTCCGCATTGGCCATGCGCAGGACCATCGCCGCACCGATGCGCGCGGCCGCGGCGTGATAGGCAAAGGTGGAATCGCCGAATTTTGACATCCACGTGAAGTCGTCGTACTGCGAGTGGTACACGCCACCCGCACCGCCAAAGCCCCAGTCAGCGATGGGAATGCCGAGGTGGTTGTAGAAACCGGCGAAGTCGGAGCCGCCGCCGGGATCGCCCATCGCGGGTTCCGCGGTGTCGGCGACGGCGGCCGAGCGCCGCCACTCCGCGTACACGCTGCCGCGGCCGTTGGGGTTCGGGACCGCGCGGGCGACGTCACGCAGCGTGGAGCGCAGCGAGGGTGACCCCCCGCCGCCGAACTGCGCGCCCGACGCTGCGACGTCCTGGTTGAAGTACGCCACGGCGCCGCGCATCAAGCGCAGCGAATCGTCCTCTACGTACTCGGACGACCCGATCAGCCCCCACTCCTCGGCATCCCATGTCGCGAACACGATGGTGCGCTTGGGGCGATTGCCCGCCTTGACGGCCTCGCTCACGGCGCGCGCCGCCTCGAGCACGCTCACGATGCCGCTCACGTTGTCGCCGGCGCCCGGGCCCCAGCCGTCGCGGTGCCCGCCGACGAGGACCATCTCGTCCGGGAACTCGGTGCCGCGCAAAATGCCGAAGGTGTTGAAGATCGCCTTGGTGCCTTTCGTCGCCCGGTCATCCGTGACGCGCATGCGAACCTTCACCGGACCGGGGCCGATGTGGTAGCGGAAGGGCAATCCACCCTGCCAGCCCTGTAGCGCGTCCCTTCCTTTCAGCAATGCCAGCAACTCAGCGGCGTTGCCATACGAGATGGGAATGACGGGGATGTGCGGGATGGGCATCTGCGATACGGGAATGCGTGGCGCGGATGGCAGGCTCGCATAGCCCGGCGTGGCCGGATCGCCGGCGCCATTCATCACGCTGCCGCGCTGCACGCCGTCACGATTGCGCATGGGGCCATCCGGATAGACGTCACCGCGCACGTAGCCGTCGTCCTGCGGATCGCTGTAGATGAGCAGGCCCACCGCGCCATGCTTCTCCGCCTCGCGTGCCTTGATGCCGCGGAACGAACGGCCGTAGCGCGCCACGGCGATGCGTCCCTTCACGGAGATGCCGAGCGAATCGAGCTGGGCGTAGTCTTCGATGAGGCCGTAGTTCACGAACACGAGTTCGGCCGTGACGTCACCTGCGCCGCTGTAGCCGTTGACGGTGAGGTACTGCGCCAGCTTCGAGGTTGGGTCGCCAGCCACCGCGGGCTCCGCGAGCGGGAGCGGCTTCGGGCGTGGCGACACGCGCCACAGCCGCACCGACGTGGGATGTGGAAGGAACACGTCGTACTGGCGCGTCTCGGTTTCCAGGCCCATCGCCTTCATCTGCGCGATCACGTAGTCGCGCGTCCTGGCCTGCGCGGGCGTGCCCGCCACGTGCGTCTCGGCCGAGAGTGCGCGGGAGTGCGCACGAGAGCGTGCGGGGTCGGGCTGTGCGATGGCGCTCGCCTCGAGTGTGCGCTGCGCGGCAGCACTGGCGGGCGCGTAGCCGGGCAGCGGTTGTTGCGCGTCCGCTCGCGGGCGTGCGGTGAGCGTCAGCGCGAGCAGTACGGTGAGAACGCGCGCATTGGAGCAGCCGTGCGGCATGATGCGTCGGGTTGGAGAGGGGCGATACGACATGCGTTCGAAGAATTCGCGCGTTGGGAATCCTGTGGCTTGCAATTGCATCGTACTGGCTCAACGCGACGGATAGCATTGTCCGACAGCCCGGAATTTTCTTTTGATGCACCCGGGATTCGTACCGCGCAACCGCACGTGCAGGTCCTTCGCCTTGGGCTCAGGATGACATCGTATCCCTGCGCGTCGATCCGCCGCAGTCCACGTCAGTCGTACTCGCTCATCGCGGCGGCAATGGCGTGGCGCAGCCGGCTTTCGCGGTCCTGACCTTCGCCTACCGTGGCGGCCAGCGTCCCAAAGAGCCGAAGCATTTCCGTCTCCAAGAACGGCGCGCGTTCGCGCATGCCGAGTGCGTCGAGCGAGCGCTCGGCGAGCATGCGGAGCTGATGACGCGTGTCCTCGTCGAGGATGGCGAGCGTTGGTGGCGATGCAGGTGGTGGCAGCGGTGCCTGTTCGCGACGGCGCTTGCCCGCGTCGAGCATGGCGGACATGGGCGCGAGATCGACGACGAATGAGCCGGCCGTGTGCTCCGTGAAGCCGGTGATGACACCTTTGCGGCGCAGCTCGTGGAAGACGCGGAGGCTCGTCTCGCGCACGACGGACACGCCGCCCTCGCTGTTGTTGCCACGTCCCGAAATGACCAGCACCTCGCCGGATTTCTGGACCTGATGCTGGCGGAGCCAGTTCTCGATGCGCTGCGCCGCCTCGCTCGCCGTGGGCAGCGACGCGCGCAGGTTGAGGGTGCGTTCCGCACCGAAGCGCACTTCGTCGAAGGCGTGCTGGAGCCCCTTCAAGCCCTGGACGCGGCGCTCCGCCATGGGTGCGCTACTGCCGCGGAGCGCGGAGAATCGCGCGATCGTGCACGCGGCCGTCGAGGCGTTCCGTGGGCGGCACGCCCACCACGCGCGCCAGCGTGGGCGCCATGTCTGCAACGAGTGCGCGCTCGGTGTAGCGCCCCGGCTTGAACCACGGTCCGTAGAAAATCACCGGTACGTGTGCATCGGCGTCGAAGGGCGTGCCATGCATGGCGTTGGGGTACGCAACGGGATAGCTGCCTTCGCGCGCCGTGATGACGTACTCGATGGGCGCATCGGTGGGGATCATGTGCACCCAGCGGCGAGCCACAGCGTCGTTGGCGGTGCTGCGCGCGCGAAGCTCACGGATACGGTCCACGCGAACGATGCCGGGGGTCTTCTTCAGCGCCGCGACGAACGACGCCAGGATAGCGTCGCCCTTCGGGACGTTGGCGAGCATCGCGCGGTTCACGTAGACCACCTCGCCATCGACCGTGATGGCCGCGGAGTCTGCGCCTGCCCCACGCAGCGCAGTGCGCAGGCCGCTCACTGCGGGCCGCACGTCGACGCGATCCGGCGCGGCCTTGCCGGCGCGCTTCGCGACGAGCTCGGGATACGACGTCACCCCGTGATCTGCCGTGAGCGCAAACACGATTGTGCTGGAGTCCCGCAGCTTGTAGAGCGAGTCGATGAAGGCGCCGAGCGACCGATCGAGACGCAGGAAGTTGTCGTGCTGCTCGCGTGAGTCGGGGCCGTACGCGTGGCCGACGTAGTCGCTGGCGGACAGCGACACGGCGAGAATGTCAGTGGCTGGTCCGGCGCCGATCTGGAGTGATTGGAGTCCCTCGAGTGCGGCGGCGAGCGTCAGCTCATCCATCCACGGCGTGTTGATGAACTCGGCGGCGGCGCGCACGGTGTCCGTGGGCAGCCGGTGCGGGAAGGTGAAGTCCACGCCGTTGTGCTCGATGGACTCGCTGTCAGGCTCGGCGTAGCTGCTTGCCGGCAGCAGGAGATTCCACGACTGCCCCGCGTGGCGCTGCGGCGTGCGGCGCGCGTTCACGCGCCGGATCCACGTGGGGAGCGTGTCTGCGTAGTAGCGGCTCGTGGTGAACTCGCCGTTGGACGTGGCATACCAGAACACGCTCTGCTTGGCGCGCCCCATCGGCAGGATGGCGCCGCGATCCTTCCTGGAGATGGACAATCCCTTCGAGCGGGAATCGCGCGCGCGCAGCCAATCCATGAGCACGGAGCCGCGAAAGCGGTACGGCGAGGCGGGCAGATCGCGCGAGGTGAGCAACGGGGCTTGCGGGTCGAGCACGCCTGTGCTGTTGCTGACGATGCCCGTGGAGTTCGGAAAGCGGCCGGACATGGTGACTGCGTGCCCGGGCGCGGTTTCCGTGTTGGCGTGATCGTGAAACGCGTTCGAGAAGAACGCGCCCTTCTGTCCAAGCCGAGCGAGGCCGCCGGTGTATTGGGAGCGCCAGCGATCCATGTAGTCCGAGCGCATCTGGTCGACCGTCAGGAAGACGACGAGTCGCGGACGATCTGGGGTGCCTGCAGGCGATTGCGCGAAGGGCGCTTCGGCCGGGACTGCAAGGGCACTCAACAGGGCCAACACCGCGGGATGTCGCATGGATCTCGAGGGAGGGAGTGTGCGAAATCTACATCGCGCGCTCCTGCCTTCCTGTCGGCGACTAGAAGTCGTTGGAGTTTGTGTTGAAGCGGGGGTTCACGACGTTGTTGAGCACGGAGCCGAACGTGTAGTTGAGCGAGATGTAGAAATAGGCCCGGTAGCCCGTCTGGAGTTGCGACTGCTGGAGCAGCACTTCGTCGCGCGTGGCCGTGCCCTTGGCGAGGTAGATCTGGTCGTGGATGACGGCGTAGTCGATGTAGCTGCTGAGGCTCAGTCCCTTGAAGATGCGCACGTCCGTCTCCAGCGAGAGGTTGAGCCGGCTCTTGGACAGGTCGTCGAGGAAGTGATAGCCGTTAATGCCCGCGTTGACCGAGCCCCAGGTCTGCTTCTGCGAATAGCCCAGCGACAGCGACTCGAAGGGCCGGGTCTCCTTCGTCTTGAAGTAGATGGTGGTGTCGTTGTACGAGAAATAGCGAACGCCCGCTGAGTACTGCGCGATGAGCTGGCGGCGCGTGGACTCCTTGTAGGGATAGTGGTCGTACTCGATGGCGGGCGCGATGTTGACGCCGAGCCTCTGGTTGAGGTAGGTCGAGGATGAGGCGCCGGCGCGACCGCCAACGGACCAGTGGTCGCCCAGGCTGCGCACCTGGAGCGCGCTGCCGCCGAAGTCGCGCCGGATGTTGGTGATGCGTTCGCCATCCACGTCGTACTTGGAGTCGTTGTAGAACTCGTTCAGGCGCAGCGTGGTCTTCCATTGCTCGGTGATGCGCGAAGCGCGCACGCTGCCATTGATGAAGGCGGATTGCTGCTGCGACTCCTTGTTGCCGTTGATGTTCGCGCCGATGCGAAACACCCAGGCATTCCATGGATCGCGGGTCTGCGCGGTGTTCGCGGTGCTGGCCTTTGGCTCCTCGATGGTGATGGCGATGCGCGCGCCGTCGGAGGTGCGCGCGAGGTAGCGCACCAGTCCCGTGCGCATCGTGCGCGCGAGTGTCTTTCGTTGCTCGTCTTCCGTCGTGCCCTGCGGCGTGTTGACCGGGAGCGTATCCGAGATGCCCGCAAAGCGGCGCTGGCCGTAAAAGGCGAGCGTGTACTTCTGCCCCCCGCCGCCCGTGCCCTCGCTGGTCACCAGTACGTGGACGTCGGCCGCGGTGCGGTCGCGTACGTGGTCCACGAACGCGAGCTCGGTGCGGTAGAAGTCCGGGTCGCAGTAGGTGTCCGGGCAGTCGATGAAGATGCTGAACGGGCGCGGGACGGTCTGCGCGAAAGCCGCCTCCACTCCCGGGTACAGGGGGGCGAGGGCGAGCACGAGCGCCCGCAGTAAACGTTGCACGGTGGGTCTCCCAGGTGGGCGCGATTGCACACTCGGATGCCTGCGGGGGTGCGGTCGCTTAGCGCGGTTCGGCGAAAGTGGAAGCTTCGTGCCGTACGCGCGAGACGCCCGCAAGTTCCTCCTTCCGGGGCGGACCGTAAGGTTACGCGGCGCGCACGATCCCTTCCACCACGAGATTCCTGGCGAAGCAGATCTCGTTGCACGCAAAGCGCCGGGCGCAGCCGAGGCAGTCGCGGCGGATCTTCTCGGGATAGCGCGCGCGATCCACACGCTGGTAGCCGATGGCGGCGAAGAACTCGGGCTGCAGCGTGAGGGCAAACACGTCGTAGATGTCCCGCTTCCGCGCGAGCTCCTCGACGGCGGTGACAATGGCACGGCCCAATCCCTTGCCGTGCGCGGCCCTCGACACCGCGATCGCGGCGACCTCCGCGACACTCGGCGAATACTCCTTGAGCGCACCACACGCCAGGAGCTCGCCGGCGGTGTTCTGCACGACCACGTAATCGTCGATGGCCAGCGAGATCATCTCCGGCGTGCGCCGCAGCATCTGGCCCTCGTCCGCGAAGGTGTTGTTCAGCACCGAGATGGCCGCGGCGTCCTGCGGCCGTGCCCGTCGCACGAACAAGTCAGGTGCCATCAGAGGACCTCTTCGAGAATCTGCAGCCCACGCGCGAGCTCGTCCTGCGTGGCGACGAGCGGCGGAATGAGGCGCACCGTGTAGTCGCCGGCGGAGCAAACGAGCAGACCCCTGCCCAGCGCCTCGCTCACGACGTGTGCGGCCGTGCCCATGACGTCCACGCCCCAGATGAGGCCGCGGCCGCGCACCTGGCGAATGCGACTGGTGCGATGCGAGATCTCGTTCAGCTGCTTGCCGAACCACGCGCCCGTCTCGCGGACGTGCGCGAGCAGCGCGGGATCCGAGAGGCGGTCGAACACGTGCAGCGCTACCGATGCGATGAAGGGTCCGCCGCCGAACGTGGTCCCGTGATCGCCGGCCTTCATGGCGGATGCGATCTCGTTCGTCATGAGGACGGCGCCCATCGGCAACCCGCCCGCGAGCGGCTTGGCCAGCGTGACCATATCGGGCACGACGCCAGTCTGTTCGTAGGCGAACAGCGATCCCGTGCGCCCGAGGCCGCACTGAATCTCGTCGAAGATGAGCGCGATATTCCGCTCGCGCGTGACCGAACGCAGCTCGCGGAGGAACCCGTGATCGAGCACGCGAACGCCACCCTCTCCCTGCACGGGCTCGAGGATGAGCGCCGCCACGGTGTCCTCGCTCAGCGCCGCGTCCAGCTCGGCCAGGTCGCGCTCGCAGATGGAGACGCCGGGCGTGAGGGGGCGGAACGGCAGGCGATATCCGGGGCGGTCCGTTGCAGCGAGCGTCGCGAACAGGCGGCCATGGAACGCGCCGCGCAACGCGAGGATCTCGTGCTTGGCGTCGCCGAGCGTGCGAGCCCAGCGGCGTGCGAATTTGAACGCGCCCTCGTTGGCCTCTGCTCCCGAATTGCAGAAGAACACCTTGTCCGCGAACGACCGCGCGACCAGCGCGGCGGCCAGGCGTTCGCCCGGCGACGTGCTGTACAGGTTCGACGTGTGGATCAGCCCATCGGCGGCGGCGTGGATGGCGGCCTTGAGCCCCGCGTCGTCGTAGCCGAGCGCATTCACCGCAATGCCAGCCACGAAGTCGAGGTAGGCCTTGCCCTCCGCGTCGTAGAGGTACACGCCGCTGCCGCGGACGAACTCCACTGGCGCGCGCTTGTACGTGGCGAGAATCGGGCTCTCGAGCGACGGTGCGAGACCGGCCTTCGCGGGCTGCGCGTCCTGCCCGTGCGTCTCGTTCGGTGAAGTCACGGTTGATGCCGTCATGCGCGTACGCTCCCCACTCGTGTGATCACGGTGCCGCGCTCGACCTGTTCGATCGCGGCGATATCAGAGATCCTCACCCGCTCAACGCCTCCCTCCAACGCCGCAAGCGCGGCCCGGAGCTTCGTGCTCATGCCGCCGTTCGCGGTGCCGTCGTCGATGAGCTGCTGCGCGGTGTCGGGCTCCAGCGCGTGCACGGCGACGCCATCCACGAGCACGCCTTCCACGTCCGAGACCAGCAGCAACTCATCTGCCTCCAGCGCGACGGCGATCGCGCTGGCCGCGTCATCGCCGTTGACGTTCAGCGTCAATCCTTCCAACTCGTCCGTGCAGCGGCTCACCGGCGAGAGCACAGGAACAAACCCGCCCGCCAACAGGTGTCGCAGCAGGCCGACATTGACCTCCGCCGGCACGCCGACGAACCCGTACCGGTCGGGATCCAGCGGTGTTGCCGAGAGTAGCGCGCCATCCTCGCCCGAGAGTCCGAGCGCCGGGACGCCATGCGCCACCAGCGTGCTGACCAGGCGCTTGTTCGCGGAGCCGGACAACGCCATGCGGATGATCTCGAGATCAAGCACGCTCGTGACGCGCCGCCCGTCCTTGAACTCGGCGATGGCGCCATAGAGTCGCTGGAGCGTGGACACCTCGTCGCCGCCGCCGTGCACCACAACGAGCGAGCCGGGGTCAGCGCGGTGTGCGTCGGCGAGCGCGCGCGAAAGCGCCGGATCGAGCTGCGGACGTCCGCCAACCTTGATGACGCGCGTCATGCCGGCAGTCCTGCGCCTTCGTCGATGCCGCACATGAGGTTCGCGTTCTGGATGGCTTGGCCGGCGGCACCCTTCACGAGGTTGTCGATGGCGGACGTGACGAGCAGCATGGGTGCGCGAACGCCGGCAATCATCGTCGCCGTCATGCGCACCACGTTGCGGCGCACGACATCGTGCAACGTTGGCTGCTCGGCGGCCACCTCGATGAATTGCTCGCCGGCGTATGCCTCGTGGAATGGCGCGAGCGGATCGCGGAGTGGGGCGACCAGCGGCACGGTGATGGTCGCGAGAATACCGCGCGCCACGGGCAGCAGGTGGGGCGTGAAGATCAGGTCGGTGTCGGAGACGCCGAGCGATGCCAGCGTGGCCGTCATTTCCTTGAGATGACGGTGCGCGTTGCCGACACCGTACGCGCGATAGCTCTCGCCGACTTCCGCGAACAGCAACTCGCGCTTGGGCGAATTGCCGGCGCCGCTGACGCCGCTGGCGGCGTTGGCCACGATGGTGGCGTTGGGCGCGACGACGCCGGCCGCGATGAGCGGCGCCAGCGCCAGGAGAATCGACGTGGGATAGCAGCCCGGATTCGCGACGATCTCGGCGCCGCGGATGGCGGCGCGCGCGGCGTGACCGAGCTCGGGCATGCCATAGGCGGCGACGTGCGCGGTATTGCCGTTGCCGGGCCGGAGGTCGCTCGAGAGATCTACGACGCGCGCGCCGAATGCGCGGGCGCGTTCAACCCATGGAAGCGACGCGCCGTGCGGCAGTGCGGTGAATACGAGGGCGGCCTCATCGAGTGGCGCATCATCGGTCCCGATGAACGTCACGCGCTCGCGTCCGAGCTGCACGGTCTGTCCAGCCTGCTCGTTCGCCGTGGCAAAGGCGAGCCTGAACTGCGGATGCCGGGCCACGAGCGCACACAGCTCGCGGCCGGCATATCCGCTGGCGCCAAGGACTCCCACTGGGATCGTATTCACGTTATAATGCATAATCATGCAGTAGGCTGAGGTCAACCCTTGAGCAGTCTGTAGACCTCGCGTTGTGGGCTGGGCGGGTCTCAATTGGAGACAGGATGACGAAGAAACAGGTGCGGCAGGCTGCCATTCGGGATCTCGTGGAGTCCCACGTAGTGGCAAGCCAGGAGGAGTTCCGCAAGCTTCTGCTTGCCCGCGGCATGGACGTCACGCAGGCGACGCTGTCGCGTGATCTCCGGGACCTTGGGCTCGCGCGGGTTTCTGCGGAAGATGGCGCACGATACGTGTTGGCGGATTCGCTTGGCGAGCAGGATCTCAAGCCGTTGCTGGGCAATCTCTTGCCGCAATTGTTCTCACGCATCAACGGCGTCGGCGAGCTCATTGTCTTGCACACGGTGCGGAGCGGTGCCCAGCCCATCGCCGAGGCCATCGACCAGGAGGAGTTTGACGAGGTACTCGGCACCATAGCCGGGGACGACACCATCCTCATCGTGACTCGTTCTGCCGAGGCTCGCGCGACGCTCACGGACCGGCTGCTGCGGCTGGCCGGCGAGGCGTAGCGCCGGGCAGCGCGCGCGTGGTCGCAAGCATATCGGCGCGAGGAGTTGACGTGATGGCCCTGCCTGATTAAATATGCAGGTGTTATGCATAATCTTTCTCTGGAGTAGTCCATGCCCCGCACCATCGTTCTGGCGTACTCGGGTGGCCTCGACACCTCGATCATCGTTCCCTGGCTGCGCGAGCACTATGACGCGCGCGTGATCTGCGTTGCCGCCGACATCGGGCAGGGGGCTGACGAACTGCGCGGCGTGCGCGAGAAGGCGCTCTCATCCGGCGCCGAGGAGTGCTATGTGGAGGACCTGCGCGAGGAGTTCGTGCGCGACTTCATCTTCCCGACCCTCCGCGCCGGTGCGGTCTACAACCGGAAGTACCTGCTCGGCACGGCGATGGCGCGGCCCCTCATCGCCAAGCGGCAGGTGGAGGTGGCGCATCGCGTCGGGGCCGACGCGCTCGCGCATGGCTGCACGGGCAAGGGCAACGACCAGGTGCGCTTCGAGATGACGTTCGCCACGCTCGCACCCGAGCTGCCCGTCATTGCGCCGTGGCGCGAGTGGGACATCCGCAGCCGTGAGGACGCCATCGACTATGCGACGGCGAAGGGCATCCCCATCACGGCGACGAAGGAGAAGATCTATTCACGAGATGCCAACTTGTGGCATCTCAGCCATGAAGGCGGCAACCTCGAGGACCCGAATTCGGCGCCCAGGTCCGACATGTTCATGTTGACGTCCGATCCGGAGAATGCTCCGGACGTCAGCGAGGATGTGGTCATCGGCTTCGAGAAGGGCACGCCGGTATCGGTGAACGGCGAGAAGCTCGGGCCATTTGCGCTGGTGTCCGCGCTCAACGCGATCGGTGGCAAGCACGGCGTGGGCCGCATCGACCTCGTGGAGGATCGCATGGTGGGCATGAAGTCGCGTGGCGTGTACGAGACGCCCGGCGGCACGCTGCTCTACGCGGCGCATTCCGAGCTCGAGCAGCTGGTGCTGGATCGCAAGACACTCGCGGCCAAGGACCTCATTGCGCCGCGCTATGCGGATCTCGTGTACGAGGGCCGCTGGTGGACCACCGAGCGCGAAGCGTACGACGCGTTCGTGAACGTCACGCAGGAGCGCATCACCGGCACGGTGACGCTGCGCCTCTACAAGGGCGGGCTTCAGGTCGTGGGCCGCTTCAGCGAGAACGCGCTGTACGATGAGCGCTTCGTCACCTTCGGCGAGGACGACGTCTACAAGCAGAGCGACGCGGCGGGCTTCATTCGCCTCTTTGCATTGCCGGCGCGCGTGCGTGCGATCAAGGACCAGGAGCTTGCGGCCGCGCGTGCGGCAGAGAGCGCGACGGCGGCGGAGCCAGTGCCGCTGGCCGAGCTCGCGGCGGTCTGAGTTGGCCGACAGCGTGAGCGCGCCGGCTCCGGCGACAGAAAGCAAGAAGGCGCACAAGCTGTGGGGCGGTCGCTTCGGCGGCGGCCCCACGGCGGCGTTCGATGCGCTGAACAATTCCATCGGCATCGACTTCCGGTTGTGGCCGCACGACATCCGGCTGTCCAAGGCGTGGGCCGTGGCGCTGTGGGGAGCGAACGTCCTCACGCTCGACGAGAGCAAGGCGCTGGAACGCGGCCTCGATGCGGTGGCCACTCGGCTGGAGAACGGCGAGCAGCCTATTGCGTCTGACGAAGATGTGCACACGCTCATCGATCGGTTGTTGCACGACGAGGTCGGCGACGTCGCGTCGCGGCTCCACACGGGCCGGAGCCGCAACGATCAGGTTGCGACGGCCACTCGGCTGTGGACGATGGAAGCGTGTGTGCGGCTGGATGCCGCGGTGCGCATGCTCCAGCAGGCGATGCTCGACCAGGCAGCCACCGTCGAGACGGCGCTCATGCCGTCGTACACGCATCTCCAGCGCGCCATTCCGGTGTCGGCGGCGCACTGGATGCTCTCGCACTTCTGGCCGCTCGAGCGCGATCGCGCGCGACTCAAGGCGGCGCAGCGGTCCGCCGCCGTGCTGCCGCTGGGATCGGGCGCGGTTGCCGGTTGCGCGTACCCCATCTCCCGCGTGCTGCTGCAGGGCACGCTCGGCTTCGATGCCATCTCGCCGAACTCCATCGACGCGGTGAGCGATCGCGATTTCATCGCCGAGGTGCTGTTCACCTCGACGATGATCGGCGTGCACCTCTCGCGCCTGGCAGAGGACCTGATCATCTACGGCTCGAGTGAGTTCGGCTTCGTGCAGTTCGGTGAGGGGTACACGAGCGGATCGAGCATGATGCCGCAGAAACGGAACCCCGACGCGCTGGAGCTCGCTCGCGGATCTGCCGCGCGCATGCTCGGCGACCTGACCGCGTTGCTCGCGACGCTCAAGGGCTTGCCGACGAGCTACAACAAGGATCTCCAGGACGACAAGCGCACGTTGTTCGACGCGACCGATACGCTGCTGCTCGTGTTGCCGGCGGTCGCGGGTGCGCTGGCGGAGTGCACTTTCCGCCGCGAGCGCATGCGCGCGGCGCTGTCGAGCACGATGATGGCCACCGACCTCGCGGACTATCTCGTGCGAAAGGGCGCGACATTTCGCGAGGCGCATGGCGCCGTGGGCAAGCTGGTGCGGGAGAGCGAGGCGTCTGGCGTCGAGATGCAAGCGCTGCCCGCCGCGTCGTTCTCGGCGGCGCACCAGCTGTTCGGTGACGACGTGTCCGACGCGCTGAGCGCGGAGCGTTCCGTGGCGCAGCGCGAAGTGGAAGGCGGCACGGGTCCGTCCGCGGTGCGCGCGCAGCTCGATGCTGCACGCGTGGCATTGCTACCGCCGCCGACGCCGAGGTCGAACAACACTCGCAGCGCCGCACTGGACGCGTAGGCTGGCGGCGCGGGCATGGTGTTCGCCCGCGCCGGACGCACGACGACGGTCGGGTACCGCCCGGACGGCACCTCGACCGTGTCGCGCCGGAGGGCCCGGAATACAAACCGGGATCCGATCGGGCACCTCAACTGTGCAGCTCTCGCGTCTGCCCGACGGAAACGCGAAACGTGTTTCGTTCTTTCGTCCAGCGCGAATCTCTTGCACATGTCGTCGCGATGCAAGCGGCAATCGACGCCGACGGCATTCACCGCGATGACTTGTCAGCGCACCGCGTCGGTGGAGAAGTGCGGATTCTCGATCAGGCCGATGGTGTTGCTCGTCATCCGTGCGTCGCGAACACGCGTGACTTTCCATCGGTGCCGAACGACATCACGTCATAGCGATCGTTGCGGCCACCCATTTCCATGCCTGGCGAACCGGCGGGCATACCCGGCACTGCGAGCCCGACTGCACCTTTGAGCGGTTTCGCGAGGAAGCGCTTGACGTCAGCGGCAGGAACGTGGCCCTCGATGACGAACTTGCCCACGACCGCCGTATGACACGAGCGCAGCGCGACTGGAACGCCGAGGCTGTCCTTCAACGCGTCCATGTCGGAGCGATCCTTCGCGGTGGGCGCAAAGCCATTCTTCCCGAGGTGCGTCACCCAGTCCTTGCAGCAACCGCACGACGGATCCTTGTAGACCGTGATCGCGATTGGCGCGCCACTCGCGTGCGCCATCGCGGGCACGAGCGCGACTGCCGCGCCGCCCGCCAGCGCCGTCAGGCTCGACGCGAGCCACTGCCGCCGCGTGATGTTCTCCTCATGCATTCTCGCATCCTCCTGCTGGGCGCAGTCAGTACACCGCTGCGCGTCTCGTGATGCACCAAGCTTAGTCGGCTTCCTCGAGCGCGTCGACAGCCGTTGGTGTCGCGCGAATCTTTGAGCGACGCCCGCGCTTCTTCCGCGCGTACAGTTCGGCGTCGGCGCGCTCCATGGCATCGCGCAGCGGCAGCTCGGGATCGAGCGGAATCGCACCGACACTGGCCGACACGACATAGGGCATGTTCTGCGGCGATTGCGCGGCGATTGCGGTATCCAGCCGCGAGCCGATCAATTGCGCTGCTTCCTCACTG